>JBFESZ010000005.1:0-41511 GCA_041548245.1 Sulfurimonadaceae bacterium | reverse complement strand
TGACGGTGCCTTTTTCAATACCCATGATCTTGACCTTGATATTGTCACCGAGCCAAATTGCCTCTTCAAGCTTACGCGATAGTATTAGCATAGATCAACCTTGTTTAGTAAGTACGAAACTTTTTTATCTTCTATCTCCAGTACAGCTGCCAATTTATCATCATGCAGCAGGTATATGCCATCTTTATCGGTATCAAGAGCGTTGACCGATATCTTTTTACCAAGCCAAATGTCATTGATGTCTCCTGAATAGCTGACACGCTCCATCGTGAGTGCATCCAAAGGAGAGATAGGGGTTTCATTATTATAGCGAAAGCTTCCTTCTCTAAGCCGTTCCAATGCGCTTAATGCCCCATCTACACCCAGTTTGGAAGCGATCATTTCTCCCAGGCTTCGTATGTAGGTTCCTTCACTGACCGTTGCTTCAAAGGTGACGAAGGGATGACAGTAATGAAGCAATTTGATCTCATATACAGTCGATCTGATCTTTTTAAGCTCTACCTCTTCACCTGCACGTGCCAGATCATAAGCGCGCACACCATCTATCTTCTTGGCACTAAAAACAGGTGGAGTGTACTCCAGATCACCTTGAAGGCTTTCTAGTACAGAGCGGATCTTCGCTTCAGCAAAAGGTTTGATGATTTTTGGATCACTCACATGTTCGATATCCAAAGTGTCAGACGCGGCTCCGAGCCAGAGTGTGGCCCTGTAGCTCTTTGGTGTTTTGTCCAAGAAACGGAAAAAGCGGGTAAAGTTGCCAAAAGCCACAATCAGCACTCCCTTTGCAAAAGGGTCCAAGGTTCCGGAATAACCGGCTTTTTTGACCTTATACTTGCGTTTAAGACGGCTTAGGAACTGATTTGAGCTGAGTCCTGTTGGTTTGTAAGCGACAAATATCCTATTCAAAATACTTCCTATTATCTAATACTATAAGCGTTCTACAAATGAGGAGAGAATCTCTCGGTGACTTCCACCAAAGTTGATTTTGAGTTTGAAGTCTTTTCCTGCTTTGCTGACACCAAGTATGCGACCTGCACCAAAGATCTTATGCCGTACGAGGTCACCTTTTTTAAATGAGGTGCTTTTTTCCATAACTAAAGAACCTTCACACAGCCCAGATTCTTTGAAGAACCGGCTTTTATTGAGCTCAGTACGTCGTCCCTTATAGAACCTGCTTGCCACATGAGACATTGTGAGTTCAGACTCAGCACGGGTAATGGCGACATACCCAAGACGCCTCTCTTCTTCCGTGTCACTTCCATCCCCGATGAGGGGTAAAAAACCCTCTTCAAGTCCAATGATGTAGACATGTTTGAATTCCAGACCTTTTGAGGCATGAATACTCATGATATAGATACTTTCTCCCTCGACCTGGTCCTGTTCACTCTGAAGGGTCAGCTCGTTTAAAAACTCATCCAGGCTGACTTCAGGATTTTGTTTGATAAAATCTCTAAAAAGTCCATAAAACTCATCGATATTGCTTAGACGATCATAGGCATCAGGCATACTCTCATAAATGGATTTGATATTAAAGGTTTCTTCCAGGATATCGGCAAGGTCATAACTGGCCGTCTGTGCAGCTGTTGATACTTCTTTGATATCATGGATGAGTTTTTTTACCGTTTGTGTGTTCTTTTTTTTGATCAGGGCTTCTAGCTCAGCGTCAGAAGAGGTGTCAATAAAATCGAAAATCGATTTTTCTGCCTCCATGGAGGAAAGCTCTAGTTTGTCAATAGTCGCTTTTCCCAAGCCTCGTTTTGGCTTGTTGATAATGCGTTTTAGCGAAAAGCTGTCGTGTATATTGGTGATGACACGCAGGTAGGAGATGAGGTCTTTGATCTCAGCTCTGTCATAAAACCGCAGTCCGCCGACAAGTTTATAAGGTATTCGATGTCGGGCAAGCCCTTCTTCAAGAGAACGGCTTAGGGCATTGATACGATACAGCACAGCAATATCATCAGCTTTGGCACCACTGTTAAGCAGTTCACTGATGGAACTTGCTATCTTGTTTGCCTCTTCTGATTCATCATGTGAAGACAAGATGGTAATATCTTTACCTTTACCTTTGGTGGAGATGAGCTTTTTCCCAAGACGATTTCGGTTATGCTCAATCAGGGCATTCGCAGCATTTAAGATAGGCTCGGTTGAGCGATAGTTGTTTTCAAGTTTGACGATATGGGTGTCATCAAAGTCTTTGTCGAATTCGATAATATTTCGAATATTGGCTCCCCGCCATCCATAGATACTTTGATCATCATCACCCACCACACAAAGATTTTTGTGTGTCGTACACAGCTTTTGCAGAAGCCTGAACTGCAGTTCATTTGTATCTTGATATTCATCGATCATGATATATTGATATTTCTCACTGGTCTCTTTCGCAAGATCTTTGTTCTCGTCAAGCAGTTTATAGGTGAGTGCAAGCAGGTCGTCAAAATCCACCAGATTGTTTTCGTGCAGATGTGCCTCATACTGTTCATATATCTTAGCAATCATCTTATAGTTTTTTAATTCAGCCTGTGCATAGGCCTCATCCGGCGTTATCAGAGAGTTCTTGTAACGTGAAATCTCACTGGCGATGAGTGGGACTGGGACTTCGGAATTGAACTTTTTGATGATGCGTTTTTTGTCTTCTGTATCAATGACGACAAAGTTGTTCTTTCTTCCAAGTCGGTGGATATGAAATTTTAAAAAGAGAAGACCAAACTTATGAAAGGTACATAAAAGCGGAGGATAGGAAGTCGGTTTGATCATGGAAAGTGCGCGTTCACGCATCTCTTTGGCTGCTTTGTTCGTGAAGGTGAGGGTAAGCGTATTGGCGGCAGGAATTCCTACTTCATCCAATAGATAAGCGAGTCGTGAGGTTATGGTCTTTGTCTTCCCACTTCCTGCACCTGCAAGAATAAGCATAGGTCCGTCTATTTTTTTGACGGCTTCACTTTGTGCTTCGTTAAGGTCTTGAAATATGTCTTCCATTTTTTACCTAGGTTCTTTACATACCCTTTAGAAAATAAAGGCGTTGAGTAATATTGTTATAGTTATATTGATTATAACAAATTTTTAATGAATTATTACAAAGGTATTGCAATCTCTATAATTTTGGGTTATACTTTTACTATAAAAATATCTTATGGGAATTATTAATGTTAAAAGATTTTGCAAAACTACATACCTTTTTGACTGTGATCAAGGAAAAGAGCTTTTCAAGGGCTTCTGCAAAACTTGGTATCTCGCAACCAGCGGTTACACAGCAGATCAAGTTCATTGAAGATTATCTAGATACAAAGATCGTTGAACGTAAGAAAAATGGTATTAAATTGACTAAAGAGGGTGAAGACCTTCATCGTATAGCAGTTCGTTTGGAAAAGGCAATCGCCTCATCTGAAAAGGAGCTTCTAAAGATCATTAACAAAGAGTTCACTTTTGTCTTGGGGGCTTCTTTTGCTATTGGAAACTATGTCATTCCACCATTGATTCAAAAGATCAAAGATAAGATCGAGAATGAAGTCTATCTTCGTGTTGCTAATTCGGAGGATATTATCGATCAGATCGAAGACAAGAAGATTGATATCGGTCTGATCGAATCAGCGGTTTTCAGAGAAGGGATCGTCTATAGAGAGTGGCTTGAAGATGAATTGGTTATTTTCTCAAACCAGCCCATTCCTAAGCAGCTTAAGCGTGAAGACATGTATAAGTTTGACTGGATCTGTAGAGATGAGAACTCTCATACAAGAAAGTTGACTTCAGAGGTTTTTGAAGAGATTGGCGTAGAGTGTTCAAGCTTTAACGTCATTGGTGTTGTGGGAAGTCCGACAGCGATCAAAGAGTCGATTACGCACGCTGACCCTCATGCTCCTCGTCCTGTTGTATCGGTTATGTCACGTCATGTATTGGCGGATGATGTAGCGGCAGGGCGTGTTTATGAGGCACGTATCAAAGGTTATAGAATCATGCGTAAGTTTTATATCGCGTATTCTAAAGAGCGCAAGCATGATGCTTTCGTTGATAATGTTGTCAACTATCTATTGGGCGTTCGCTCCGTATAAAAACCCGCTTTTCCAAGCTTTTGCTTGGAATCTCATTTTGATTCTCTTTCTTATAAAAAAATAGCCTGCCAGAAAGCCTGTCGTATAAAAGAAACCAGTACGATTGATTGAGTAGTAAGATAGTCAGTTGATCTTTATTACTTTAAGAATTTTCTGTTTTCAGGATTAGAGAGTAGGGCTTCCATTGAAGATTTTTCACCACTTGCTGCTGTTCTGTTATTCTTTGGTTTAGTCTGATTTGTTTCAAGCGGAGAGGCGAGGTTGACAAAAATCGGTGTTTCATCAATAATGATCTGCATAATTCCCAACAGAGGCACGGTGACGACACTTCCCATATTGGAAGTTCCAAAACCCGCTTCAAAGATCAAGCTGTCTTTTTCAATGCGAGCACTTTCAAACGTATATCCGGCAAGAAAAAAGAGTGTCATCGGACGAAATTCAGATGTGATCTCATTAGGAAGTTCAGGCTCAAAACTGAGTGTCTCTATCTTACATAAGATACCAAAGGTTTGGTCTTTTTCAAAAAGATGACTTAAAAGCTCCACAATATGTTTTTGCATCAGCGCTGCATAACTGCGGTCTTTTAGTACATCATAGAGCATCATAGGCCTTTGTCATAAAATATTTATAAAATTATAGCATTTTCTATGATAGTAAAGTCAGTCATGGCGTTCATAACGGCAATTTTAGAAAAAGAAGCTATCTCATTGTAGTGAATGTCTGCACACTTTATTCTGTTTGTATCAAGCAGTCGTTGTCGTGTAGTGCCTTTTAAAAGCGGGTATTGTGGAGTCCACCACTCCCTGCCATCAAAAAAACAGAGATTGGCTATACTCGTATCTGTGACAAGCCCATTTTTTATAATAATGATCTCATCCGCTTCACACTTATGTCTGAACAGTTGATCGATTTCACTTCTGTCTTCATATTTTAAAGAGTAGTCAATATTAGAATGAACCAGCTTAAAGCGATTGATCTCTTTTTTTTGATAGGGGATGTACTCGATCTTTTCCAGCTCTTCTTCGTAGATCACACGGCATCGGAACTCACCTTGTTTAGGAGGATCGAGTTTCAAAAGAAGTGGGGATGTGTAACCTAATGTATGTCGAGACTCATCCATGCGTCTTTGATGGTAATGAAGGTTTAATACTTCACCATCTAGAATGTGAATAGTCTCGAGAAGACGCATTACTCTTGAGAAAAAAGCGGTGTTGAAAGGTAACGTTCACCGGTATCGCAAAGGATAGTGACGATAGTTTTGCCTTTGTTTTCAGGACGCGACGCGATCTGTTTGGCAGCAAATACATTCGCTCCGGCAGAGATGCCAACTAACAGACCTTCTTCTTTGGCTAATGCTTTGGCAGTAGCCATAGCATCTTCATCACTGACCTGGATCACTTCACCATAAATCTTAGTGTTCAATACATCGGGTACAAACCCTGCGCCGATTCCCTGAATTTTGTGCGGACCGGGTTTGCCACCTGAAAGTACCGGTGAAGAGGCAGGTTCGACGGCAATAATCTCAATAGACGGTATCGCTTCTTTTAAGACCTCACTTGTTCCTGTGATCGAGCCTCCCGTACCAACGGCAGCAACAAAGACATCAAGTTGTTTGTCGGTGTCATTGAGAATCTCAACGGCCGTTGTTTTACGGTGGATATCAGGGTTGGCAGGGTTTTGGAACTGCTGCAAGATGTGTGAGTTTATGATCTTTTCATTGAGTTCAAGGGCCTTGTCTATAGCCCCCTTCATGCCTAGGGGTGCCGGGGTTAGGACAAGTTCTGCCCCCAAGGCTTTTAAGAGGTTACGGCGCTCCATACTCATTGATTCAGGCATAGTCAATATAAGCTTAAGATCGAGTGCGGCACAAACGGAGGCGAGAGCAATCCCTGTGTTACCACTAGTGGGCTCGATAATGGTGGAGTCTCTATGTATAGTTCCATCTTGTAAAGCGGAATTGACCATGTTGAATCCAATTCTATCCTTGACAGAAGAGGTCGGGTTCATAAACTCACATTTGCCCAAGATAGTACATCCTGTTTGCTCAGAAGCCTTATTAAGGCGGACAAGGGGTGTATTACCAATAAGTTCAGTCACGTTGTTTGCTATTTTCATTAAAAATCCTGAATGTTTATGAAGCAATCATAGCTTTAAGAAGATAAGAGGGAGTTAAACTTTACTGCTTTACTTGGGTATTTTAGGTGTTCTGTTGTTTTCTAAGGATAGACTATCCCACCACCGGCACCGTTCGCGGCATGCAAAATAGTAGTATGGCTTTTTTTAGCATAAAACTGCATCAACAGTCTTTGCAATGACGGTTCGATTGATGGCATGAACCAGGCATTATTGCTTGTTGCGATCATGATAGAAGGGTTGTCTTCAAAGAGTTGGTGACAGGTTGCTTCATAACAGATCGCATTTCTAAAAGTAGTATCTTTGATGATGAAATCAGTAGGTTCACTGGCGGTAAGATAGTCAGAGGCTCCACCAAAAATAGCCCTATTAATAGGTTTGGCTAAAAATGAAGGCAAAGGAATGTATTCGCCGAAGGGGACCAATATCATCTTTTTGGCGACTTTCATATGACCATCTTGAAACAAGTAGGTGGCATTGAAATGTTGTTCGTTCTCATAATAGAGACTGCCTGTGATGATGGCTATCTTGTGGCTTTTCTCTTTAAGCGCCTTTAGTAGGTCCGGATGATGGTTGAGAAAAAGGGGATAGGCACTCTCAGGTAAGACAACGAGGTCTTTCTTCTGTGCTATGGCAGTTTCAATCGCTTCGAGGTTTTCGTCCAGAATGCGTGGAAGATAAAACCTGTTCCATTTCATCTCCTGCTTTAGGTTTGTTTGTACCAGGGAGATATTTAAAGGAAGTGATTGTATTTGTGGGGATGAAAAACTAAGAGCGGGAAGCAGTAGAAACACAAAGAGATAGCCTCTCTTATCTTTAAAGTAGACAAAAAGAGAAATGGCGAGAAGTATAAGAGCGTATTGCCATTTTTCAACTCCGAAATAGCTTGGAACAAAGAGTAACTCAGGTTGAAGCCAGTTAAAATCAAAAGGCTCAAAAAGGCTCAGTAAAAATAACATGACAGCCCGTAAAATAGGATGTGTCGGCCAGGATACTATCCAAAATACAAAAGCATAGATGAAGGCAAAACCAATAGAGACAAGAGGCATGGCCCAGGCAAGATTGTAATATTGAAAACTGAAGCCTATCCAATAAAACCAAAGCAGGCCGATAAGGAATCCTGCAAAGAGAAGGGATTTTCTGTTCAAGACAATAAGAAGGTAGAAGGCATAGAGCCCTAAGAGCGTATTAAGAAGATAAAAAGAAAAATCAAAATGAAAGAAATAGATAAAAGCAGAGAAGCATAGGGCTAGGACAGAACCCATCTTGAGTTCATCAAAAGAAAAAAATGTTTTGATTGCTGGCATATGTAGGGACTTTTTTCTGGAATTATAACTAAATTGAAGATTTTCAATATGAATTATTTTTTCTTATATGTTTTGGTGTTATGATAACCTAAAGGAAGTGTGATGCGTATATTGATATTGGCTATGATACTCTCGATTGTCTTGGCGGGGGAGGAGAAGTTCAGGTTTGGTGTTTTTCCCCATATGCCGTTAATGAAGCTGCATGAAGTCTTCGATTCGGTAAGGAAGGATCTGCAAAAGCAGATCAATATGCCTATTGTGCTGACGACGAAGCCTTATTACAGACAGTATAAAGATGAACTGAACAAGGGTGTGTATGATATGGCCTTTATCCAACCCCTGGATTATGTCCAGGCACATGAGCTTCAGGGTTATATCCCCATTGCACGAAGAGCAGAAGACTTAACCGCCATAATGGCGGTTTTAAAAGCGTCAAACTATAAAAATATATCTGATGTACAAGAAAAGGTCATTGCTTCAGCTCCAGCAGCTGCAGCAGTGACACAGATGATGCTATCAAGTATGAAAAAAGAGGGGTACAAGGTACTCGATGAGTTCACTATCTCTTATAGCAAGAATCATTTTATCTGTCTTCAAAAAGTTGTAGATGGTGAAGCTGCTGCATGTATCACCGCTCGTCGTGCGATGAGTTTTTTCAATCAGGAAAAGGGCATTGACGGATTCAAGGTCATCTATGAAACAAAATCCCTTCCTCATTCACTCTTTGTGGTACATCCGAGAGTCTCTGAGAGTGTGAGAGAAAAGATTCAGCAACGGATTATACGCTGGAGCAGCGATGAACAGGGCCGCTTGATGCTTAAAAAAGGAAGGATGTTAAGTTTTGTCAAAACAACGGATAGTGATTATGATGCAGTAAGAGAGTTTTTGGATTCCAGGAAGCATTAATGCATTATCTGATACTCATTATGATGATGCTCTCATCTGCCTTTGCGAGTGACTGGCTGATGATTCAAGGCACAGAACCTGATTTTATAAAAAATGAGAATGAGAAGATTAGAAACACACTCAGTACACCTCGGTTTTGGGGATTTGCCCAGTTTAAATATGAAAAAAACTATTCGGATATTGTCGAAAGTTCAGGTGTCAACAAATCTGGATTCGCCTATGTGGCTCCTACTTTGAAAAAGCAGGAGCAGTTTCAACTCTACAGAGCACGTCTGGGTCTAAGAGGGGTAGTGGATGATGAGAACAAGATTAACTATTTTACATTGAGTGAATGGGGAGAAAATGGTATTACAAACCCCTTGGGCTATTCCCAGGATACCTGTATTACGGACGCTTCATTGACATTACGCCATATCCCGTATGCCAATATTCGTTTTGGTCTTTTTAAATACCCAGGGAGTGAAGAGGGGCTTCAGGCCCGTTTCGTATCATCCTATATCCATTTTACACAGATGAGTAACTATCTGCTTCTGGAGAAGGCTCCCAAAAGTGACATGAGTTTACTCAATTCAAACGGAACCTTTACGGGAGAGCCGGCTAATAGTACAGGAGCATTTCGGGACACGGGTATAGAGCTTTTTGACAGGGTACAGTTTGATGAAGACTGGGCATTTTCGTATGCGTTAATGCTGGGTAACGGATCAGGTTTGGAGTGGAGGAATATAAACAGTCAAAAGTATACGGGTTATGGTTATATGGCTTTTGAGCGTTCTTTTCATAAGGGTAAGGGATATAATGCTGAAGATTTTAAGTCTTATGTCTGGTATCAGGAGGGTAAGAGAAGTTTGGAAGCTAATCATCAGACACACTCCTATACGCGTCTACGTTATGGAGCGGGTTTGCGCTACTTTAAGGACGGATTACGTTTAGAAGCCGAATATACCGGGGCTAAGGGGATGTTGTTTTCTGGCATAAAGGATGTGAACCCTACGGTAGGTAGTGAAGAGTGGCACTTTAGTGTTGAAGCTGATGAGAACAATAGAGCCTATGGATACTATCTTTCAGCTATGTATGAGTTCTATCCCAAAGCTGAGGTGATGATCCGATATGATGAACTTGACAATCTGAAAAACTCCCTGAGTAAAGAGAGGATTTTCAAGACGACCACCTTAGGTTTTAGTTATCACTTCCAAGGTCCGACCCGGCTTGATTTGAACTATCTTTTCAGGAGAGCGAAAGCGCCTGGAGACACAACCGCACAGAGTTTGCTGGAGAAGATTGACGATATTGTAAGCTTGCAGTTTACCTATAAGTTCTCAATGCAGCTGTAAGGAACCCTTTACCCTTTTCGTTATGACTTGGCAGTCAGTTTAGCCTGTAAATTATATTCATATATTTATGTTGAGTGAATTGATAGGGTATAACACTTCGCGTATAAGCTTTTTGGAGGTGGCCTTAAGCTATAATGCGCGCAATTTAATTTAGTAAGGAAGAACTCAATGGAATCAATTGTAATGATGATCGGACTATTCGCGATTATGTATTTCATCATAATCCGTCCACAGCAGAAGCAACAACAAGAGCATAGAAAAATGCTTGAAGCGCTGGCTAAAGGTGATAAGGTTGTAACTAACGGTGGTCTAATTGTAGAGATTATCAAGGTTGAAGAAGGCTTTTTTAAAGTTAAGCTTGACAAAGATTCTGAAGCGCGTTTAGCTAAAGATGCTGTTGCACGAAAGTACGAGGATGAAGCTTAATTATCGTATCGTTGTTTTCATTGCTGCGTTGATCTTCGGAATTGCTTTTTCTTTTCCGACACTGGCCAAGACAGAAAAAGGCGCTCATATTACGCTTGGTCTTGATTTACAGGGCGGTTTACATATGCTTTTGGGTGTCAAGACCGAAGAAGCAGTAAAAGCACGTTTTAAGTCGATAGCAGCGAGCATCAAGTATTACACTGAGAAGAATGATATTCTGGTCGATACACTTGAAGTGCTTGATGAAGGTGTCGAGTTCTCACTCTTGGATGAAGACGATATCCCTAGTGTCAAAGAGATGCTCTCAAACACAGAAGGGCTTCTTGTGGAGATGAATGGCCTTGACTTTTCTCTGAGTTTTTCTGAGCTTGAAATCGAAAAGACTAAACATCAGTCAATTGAGCAGGCCATAGAGACGATACGTAACCGCTTGGACCAGTTCGGTCTCGCTGAGCCTACTGTTGCAAAGCAGGGGGAAGAGAAAATCCTTGTTGAACTTCCGGGTATCAAGACAGCAGAAGAAGAGCAGCGTGCACGTGAACTTATCTCACGGGCTGCATATCTTCAGATGATGGCCTTGGATGAAGAGCGTCAATCCCGTGTTTATCAGATGAGTGATGCAGAAGCGGCGAAATATGGGGATATTATTCTAGAAGACGTTGCACAACCGGGTATTAAGTACTTGATGAAAGAGATCCAGATACTTGACGGCTCTATGCTGACCAATGCACAGGTTGCTTTTGATCAGCAGACAAACCAGCCGGTGATCAACTTTACATTGAACTCTGAAGGAGGTGCCATATTTGGTGACTTTACGGAGAAGAATGTCGGTAATCATCTCGCTATTGTTCTTGATGGAAAGGTCTTTTCGGCACCGCGTATCAATGAACGTATTGGCGGTGGAAGCGGACAGATATCGGGGAACTATACGCCTCAAGAAGCACAGGACCTAGCGATTGCACTTCGCTCAGGAGCACTTCTGGCACCTATATACCTGATGGAAAAACGCTCTGTCGGACCAAGTTTGGGAGCGGACAGCATCAAGGCGGCTTCAATCGCATTGGTCGGTGGATTTATTTTGGTTGTCGTATTTATGCTTGTATATTACAAGCTTGCAGGTTTGATAGCCAATATCGCACTGATTGCGAACCTTTTTATCCTTTTGGCCGTCATGTCCCTTTTCGGTGCGACATTAACATTGCCGGGTATGGCAGGTATTGTATTGACAGTCGGTATGGCTGTTGATGCGAATGTTATTATCTCTGAACGTATCCGAGAGCTTCTTTATCAGGGAACAAGTATACGCAAGGCAATAGAGCAGGGGTATGAGAATGCGACATCAGCGATTTTGGATGCGAACATCACCACACTTATTGCCGCTATTGTCTTGTATGTTTACGGTACCGGTGCGATCAAAGGTTTCGCTATAACGATGAGTATCGGTATCCTGGCTTCAATGTTGACGGCTATTCTAGGAACGCACGGGATGTATGAGATGTTAATGGGCCGTATTGAGAAGAGCAAGAATATCAAAGTATGGTTTGGAGTAAAGGCATAATATGGAATTTTTTAAATACACCAAAACATTTGATTTTATGAGTAAAAAAATGATCACATTGATCATATCGGCAACGCTTGTTCTGGCCTCTTATATTGTATTGGCGAGCAAAGGTCTTAATTATGGGATAGACTTTGCCGGTGGTACGGTGATCCAAGTAAAATATGATAAAGTAGCACCGATCAATGAGATGCGCGCACTGATAGCAAAAAATGAACTTTTTGATGGTGCGAGTATTTCTGAATTTGGTTCGCCTGATGAGGTGGTAATCCGTGTAAGGACATCAAGCTCATCGGTAACAACGGATATGGGTGATGTGGCCAGGGATGCACTTGCAGGAAGTGGAAATTATGAGATTCGCCGGGTTGACATTGTCGGTCCCAAAGTAGGAAATGAACTAAGGGAAAAAGGTGTCACAGCGATGATCCTGGCTATCATCGGTATTTTGATCTATGTTTCGTTCCGCTTTGAATGGCGTTTTGCTCTGGCTTCTGTCATCGCTTTAATCCATGATGTCTCTATTGCTTTGGGTGCTATCTCTTTGTTTCAGGTTGAAGTAAACCTTGATATTCTGGCGGCAATGTTGACGATCCTGGGATATTCTCTTAATGATACGATCATTGTTTTTGATCGTATTCGTGAGGGTATTGACAAGATCAAGTCCGCGCTTCTTTCAGATGTTATCAATGAATCGGTTACACGTACACTTTCTCGTACGACACTGACCTCATTGACGACTTTCTTTGTTGTACTGACCTTGTGGATGTACGGCGGTGAGATTATTCATGGTTTTGGATTTACTTTACTTGTGGGTATAATCGTAGGTACATATTCTTCTATCTTTGTTGCATCTCCGGTTCTGATCTGGCTTGGGTTTGATATCAAGGCTTTCAGAACAAAATTGGCAGACAAAGAGAGAAGAAGAGTTGAGAAAGAGCGTATGAGAGCGCAGTTCGAGCAGGGGACGTTGTAAGCGTCAAGAACTGTTCGTAAATTAAAGTAGGAGTTGTTATGGATTGGGGAAAAGTTATCTATGTGTTTTTCACACTAATGAGTTTGACATCAACAGCAGGTTTTTTATACGAGCATAGTGCAATCGCACTGTTTATGGCAGGAAGTCTGAACCTGGTCTCTACTATTTTAAAGATAGGTGTGAGAAATCTTCTGGCGGCAGAACTTTTGGCAAGTTCATTGGTGGCCGATCTGCATCTGATTCCGGCTTTTATTTATCTGGTAGTTATTGGGAATACGGAATGGGCAATCGCATTGTCTATTGGCGCACTTCTGGCAAATATCTTTTCAATGGGCCTTGTACTTGTTGAAAGTTCTCGTACTAGAGAAGAGTATTGATTTAGAAAGAGAGAGTCAAACTTTCTCTTTCTCCTTCCATCATTATTCCTAAACGTTAGCATCTAACTTTTAGTATTAATGATTTTTTAGGAGATAGACTTGGAATACAATCCATCCGAAGTTGAAACAAAATGGCAGAGGTTTTGGGAGCAGAACGAAAGTTTTGAGCCTAGTGAAGATTACAGTAAAGAGAAAAAATATGTTTTAAGTATGTTTCCATTTCCAAGCGGACGTCTTCATATGGGGCATGTTCGTAACTACACAATCGGGGATGCATTCGCACGTTATTATCGTCAAGCCGGAAAGAATGTTTTGCATCCTATCGGTTGGGACAGTTTCGGGATGCCGGCTGAAAATGCTGCGATTAAGAATGGAGCGCATCCAAAAACATGGACCTATTCGAATATTGATTACATGCGTGCAGAACTTTCACGTCTAGGGCTCTCTTTTTCAAAAAAACGTGAGTTCGCGACTTCTGACGAGCTGTATACAAAGTTTGAACAGGGCTTTATTATCGATATGTTCAACAAGGGACTGATGTACTCTAAGAAGGGCCTTCTGAACTGGTGCCCGCACGATCAGACGGTTTTGGCCAATGAACAGGTTGTCGAGGGATGCTGCTGGCGATGTGACACACCTATCGTCAAAAAAGAGATGAATCAATACTATTTCAAGATCACAGACTATTCGGATGAGCTTTTAAATGATCTGAAAAAGCTTGAAGGGGGTTGGCCGAAACAGGTTTTGACGATGCAGGAGAATTGGATTGGCAAATCGACAGGTTTGGAATTTGATCTCTATTTTGATGAGATTTCAAAAGAGAAACTTTCAAACCAATTTGAAAAATTTGATGTCTTCACCACGCGTCCGGATACGATTTATGGGGTCTCTTATTGTGCTTTGGCACCTGAGCATGAGATTGTGACCTATATGATCGATAAGGGACTGCTTTCAGCACAAGCAAGCGAAGCGATCAATGTCATGAAGAATGCTTCATCCATTGATAGACAAAAAGAGAAATCGGGTGTTGCACTTGATATTTCTGTTGTACATCCTCTAACAGGTAATTCTATTCCGGTATGGGTGGCTAATTTTGTCTTGATGGATTATGGCTCTGGTGCGGTTATGGCAGTACCTGCTCATGATGACAGAGACTATGACTTTGCCAAGAAATATGATCTTCCGATCAAAGCTGTCATCAAGCCTAAAGAGGGTGAACTTCCTGAGGGCAAAGCCTATACAGACAGCGGTATTCTTTTTGATTCAGGCGAGTTTGACGGGATGAAATCAAAAGAGTCTCAGTCCAAGATTATGCACTATTTTGAAACTGAGGGTCTTGGAAAAAAAGTTATAAACTTTAAACTTAAAGACTGGGGAGTAAGCCGCCAGCGTTACTGGGGTGCTCCTCTGCCATTCATTCACTGTGACGATTGCGGTCTTGTCATGGAGAAAAAAGAGAACCTGCCGGTCGCACTGCCTGAAGATGCCCAGATCACGGGTGAAGGCAATCCGCTGGATCATCATCCGACGTGGAAGCATTGTCAATGTCCTCAGTGTGGAAAAGATGCAATCCGTGAAACAGACACGATGGACACCTTTGTACAGTCATCATGGTATTTCTTGCGCTATACAGCCAGCCCTGGTATTTGGCAGGATAAGGCTTTTGATGCAAAAGAACTGGATTACTGGATGGGTGTAGACCATTATATCGGCGGGATAGAACATGCTATCTTGCATCTTTTGTATGCCCGTTTCTTTACCAAGGTGATGCGTGATCTCGGGTATGTAAACGCTGACGAGCCTTTCAATCATCTGTTGACGCAGGGAATGGTACTCAAAGACGGTGCGAAGATGTCCAAGTCAAAAGGGAATACAGTCGATCCTGACGCTCTTGTAGAGAAATACGGGGCAGACACGGCAAGGCTTTTTATTCTCTTTGCCGCACCACCGACGCAAGAACTTGAATGGAATGATTCAGCTGTTGAAGGAGCTTTTAGGTTTCTAAAACGTTTTGCTGATCGCTCAAGCCGTGCTTACGAGACAGATACTTTGCCATGTATAGATCACGAAGCGCTTTCTAAAGAAGAAAAAGCAGCGCGCAAGAAGGTATATGAGGCACTTCAACGTGCCAATGAGGTCTTTGAAGAGCGTCATACCTTTAATACGTTGATAGCCGGTGTAATGGAAGCGATGAATGCCCTTAATGAACAGAGTAATGCTGATGTATGGACAGAAGGTTACTGGATTATATCTTCCATTATTGAGCCGATTGTTCCACATATCGCCTGGGAGATCTCCGATAAGTTGTTCAAACACAACAACCTGGTCCCGGCCAAGATTCTTGAAGAGGTATTTACGGTTGACACCATTACGATGGGGGTCTCCATTAACGGGAAAAACCGAACGCAGATCGAAGTCTCTCCAACTGCGAGCGAGGAAGAGATCTTGAACGTGGCAAAAGAAGAGGCTTCCAAATGGCTTGAAGGCGTGAGTATAGTTAAAGAGATTGTTGTACCGAATAAACTTGTCAACCTGGTCGTAAAATGATAAACAGAAGCTTTCTAGCTCTATTGATACTTTCTTTGTTTATCGGATGCGGCTATATGCCTGCTTCAAAACAGGCAAGAAAGGCTGTCGGAGAGAAGATCTTTGTCGAAGTTATTGTCTCTTTGGAAGACCCGGAAAACAGTGTTTTGATCAAGGATGCTGCAAGAAAAGCTGTGGTTACACGATTTCACTCTTCATTGGTCCCACAGGCAGAAGCAAAAACTACTTTATGGGTGAGTCTTTCGGGTATCAGCTTTTCACCCTTACAATATGATGAAAATGGGTATGTCATCGTTTATAGGGCAAATGTCAGTATGAATGTGATCAGACGTAATAATGAGCAACAAAAAAGCTATAATTCAAGAGGGTCTTACGACTTTACGATAGAACCTAATGCTATTATTACAGATACCCAACGATACGAAGCGATCAGGCAGGCATCATTAAAAGCTTTGGACTCCTTTGTCGCTCAAGTCAGTGCTGAGGGGACTCGGCTATAAAATCCAGGAGGCTTTATGACAATCAATCAGATTATTAAGCGCACCTTTGAGCGTCTTAAAAAAGAAGACAAGCTTTTAACACCTGATTTTTATGCGGAGGCTTTTTGTAAAGAGGCAAAAGCAGCCGGCATTATCGTCGAAGACTGCAACCAGGTAGAAAAGTTCACTAAAAAACTTGATCCCTCTTTTCAAAACGAACTTAAACAGTATCGTGTAAAAACACTCAATGAACTCGTCACATTCTTTATTGCCAAACTTAATCGAAGCAACCCTTCTGAAGCAAACAGTCAAAATGCAGAACTCAACCTGCTTCTTAAACGAATATTGCAAACCATAGCCTCTTTGCATAATGCTGAATTAAGTACGCTTGCGACCAAGTCAATCAAAGATCTTGAGTTAGTTACAAATGCACAGCAGATAACAAAGATCAAAGAAGAGTGGATTGATTTTTTAACAAAATATGATGACAGTTTTCTGGATCTTTTAAAGCCCTATGGAAAAGTCAATAAAAGTGATATCAAGGCAACGATTTCAAATTTGAAACTTCAAACAAGTCCAGAAGATAATTTGGGTGAATATCAAAGTCTGGCTCTTCTTTTCATCGCTAGCTTTGTGCCTTCGATTGCATCAAGTGTTGATGATAAACTGGCAAAGATTTCAGATGAGATACGGGCAAATCCACAGAGTCTGAGTTCAAAGGCGATGATGGAGTCAATTAAAGAAGCTATCAATCTTCGAATATCTTTGGACAAACAGCATATTAAAAAAATGCTTTTGGCCCTTGATAGCGTACTCGAAAAGCTCTCGACACAAGTTTTGTCATTGATTGATAAGACAGACCATTCAGGTAAGGAAATCGCAAAGATAAAAAGCAATCTTGAACAGCTTGAACTAAAAGAGAGCTCTAATTTTACATCAGCACATAAGAAGCTTTATGCCATCGCCAGTTCCTTGGAAGAAGAGACACAGCTTTTGGGCAAAGAACTCAAAGAGCACAACACAGTGATCGCTGAGATGGAAGTGAAGATAAAGTCTTTAGAACTGGAACTCTCCGAAGCGAAAAAAGCTTCACGCGAAGATGCTTTGACAAAGCTTTACAATAAACGTGCTTTGGATGAGTTTATGGATATCAGAGAAGGCGAGTTTAAACGTCATAAAAAACCGTATAGTGTGGTCTTTTTTGATATTGATCATTTTAAGCAGATCAACGACACCTATGGACATGAAGCGGGGGATACCGTTTTAAAAGGTTTCGCCAAGATATTCAAAGAGATTGCAAGAGGTGTGGATATAGTCGGCCGCTACGGCGGTGAAGAGTTTCTCGCTATCTTGAGTCAGACTGATAGTAATGGTGCCATGATATTTGCTGAAAAGGTGCGACAAAAACTGGAGATCAGCCGCTTTGTCTATCAGGGGGAAAAGATTCAGGCTACTATCAGTGGCGGTATAGCCTTTAGGGATGAGTTTCCCTCACAGAACCTGATGCTCAAGAGTGCAGATGAAAGACTCTATAAAGCGAAACATAGCGGTCGCAATCAGATAGTATCATCATGAAACTCGATCAATTCTTGGCACAAAAACCACTTTATTACAGTGAGATAGATTATAGCCGCATGCCACGGGCTTATGCATCGATCAAAAATAAACTTTTTTTGCCAAAGATAATCCATGTTGTCGGTACAAACGGAAAAGGAACTACGGGACGATTCATTGCCAATGCTCTTGTGACGCTAGGCTTTGACACGGGGCATTATACCTCTCCTCATATCAGTGAGTTTAATGAACGTATCTGGCTGAATGGGCATAATGCAGATAATGAGTTATTGGAGAGGGCACATGAGAAACTGTTGAGTATACTTCCTGAAGAGTTCCAAATGAGTCTGAGCTATTTTGAATATACGACCTTCCTTGCTTTAATTGTGTATGAAAAATGTGATTATGTTGTGCTGGAAGCGGGACTTGGAGGTGAACATGACGCGACAAATGTTTTTGATAAACTTATTTCCGTTATCACACCGATTGGCTTGGATCATGAAGAGTTTTTAGGAAAGAGTATACAGGAGGTCTCAACAACGAAGCTTCGCAGTGTTACTTCCAAGGCAATAGTCGCGGAACAGAGGTTTACTGAGGTATGGGAGACTGCTAGAACACTAGAAAAAGAGTTGGATGTAAAGTTCGTTGATTATAAAGATGTCGTAGATGCTGATATGATAAGCACTGCCGAGGAGATATCACAAGAGTTTCAGATGCCGCATTATCTTTATGAGAACCTTTTACTTGCCATGGCTGTTGTTAAAACGCTCGGTTTTAATGTCAAGAAGGAGTTGTTTAGATATGAACCGCTTCAGGGAAGGATGCAGAGGATAAAGCCAAATGTTTGGTTGGATTTGGGACACAACACCCTTGCCGCAGAGGCAATTTCGCACAGTTTTTGTAAAAAATCAATAAATTTGGTTTATAATAGTTACAAAGATAAGGACTATATGTCGATATTGCGTATACTCAGTCCGATTGTAAAAAGAGTAGAGATACTTTCTGTGAAGAGCGATCGTATTGCAGCCGAAGAGGACTTGATCGATGCCATTGTGAAAAATGGACTGGATTATAAGAGGTTTGAGGGAATAGAAGAGTCGGAAAATTATCTGGTCTTTGGTTCGTTCAGTGTTGCGGACGCGTTTAGAGAGTTTTGTTAAAGTTCAAGAAGGTGTGATATTGCATAATCAGTTTACCATTACCATTCATGATAACCATGGGATAAGGCAGTTTAATCTTCATCAGGCCATGAAGAAAATCGGTGTCTATCTGTTGATATTTACAGTGTTTATTTTTGCTTTGGCCGCTTTTTCTATCGCCTATCTAAATATCAGTATAAACGAGATACAAACGAAAAAGGATGAGCTCAAGGCTGCTTTTAGCATTTTACAGAACAAGAATAAGAGCCTTATTAAAACCGTTGAGATGACGGAGAACACCTTAAAAACAAAACGAGATGAACTTGCTGCGATTACCGATAAACTGAGTGATATCGAGAGCCTTATGGGAATCTCTGTGGAAGAGGGGACGACTTTGCAAGAGCGAGTTGATCTTGCCTCCGTGACTTCAGAAGAGATGGCTGCGTTGATGCAACATATCCCCAACGGTTCTCCTGTTGAGTATAAGGGGCTTACCTCGAAATATGGCTATAGAGTGCATCCTACTTTGGACAGAAAAGAGTTTCATCACGGATCCGATCTGAAAGCACCGATGAACACACCGGTTTATGCAACTGCCGATGCTATAGCAGAATGGGCTGCCCCTCACAGCAAGAGTGGGTACGGTAAGCTTGTCATCCTGGATCACAGTTTTGGTTTTAAGACATATTACGGCCACCTTAATAAAATTGTGGTAAAATCTGGACAATTTATCAAGCGGGGAGAACTGATAGGCTATAGCGGCAACAGCGGAATGTCTAATGGTCCTCATTTACATTATGAAGTTAGGTTTGTACAAAGAGCCTTGAATCCATTCTGGTTTGTAAAATGGAACATAGCTTCATACAACTCTATATTTGAGAAGGAGAAAACTGTACCATGGCAATCTTTAATCACAGCGACGACACGCCTGCACAAAACAACAACACCACCATCATCACAGAGGGTTCTTTTATCAAGGGCGATATGACTCTTGACTGCAATTTGTATATAGATGGTGAATTTGAAGGTTCGATTAACTCCAAAAAAGTTGTAACGGTTGGAAAAAGCGGGAAAGTTCGTGGTGAAATCCATACGCACCATCTTGTCGTACAGGGATTGGTTGAAGGTTCGGTAGACAGTAACAAGCTTGAGATCATGGCATCAGGAAAAGTATTGGGTTCTATTCTTTCAGGCGAACTGATTATAGAGGCTAAAGGTCATTTTGAAGGCGAAAGCAAGATCAAAAACAAAGAGCTTCAAAATAAAGCTATCAATATCGTCATAGACGAGAAGAAGAAAGAGGCGTGAGCCAAAGTAGATTATACGAGTACCTCCAGAACAACTCCCCTGAACTTATCATAGTCAAAGATTATAAAGAAGCCTCCGCCGCAGCTGATCTGGCAAGGTTCTTAGGCAAAGAGGTGATACTCTTTCCTGATCTTCGTGCAATAAGCGGGGATGACTTACGTTCTTTCAAAGGTGAGCTTTTTGAGCTCTTCTCAGCGTTGAACAGGTATGAGAGCGCATCAAAGAAGCCCCTTGTTATATCACCGATCAAGACACTCTCTCATGCATTGCCAAGTGCAGAGTTGTGTGCTCTCAAGCAATTGGAGTTTGGTAGTACGATTGCATTGGAGTCTTTCAAAAAAGAGATGCTATTTTGGGGATATACCTTTGTGGATATCGTCGAAGAGAAAGGAGAAATCTCTTTTCGCGGTGATATTATTGATATCTATCCGATATCTGCATCAGCACCTTATAGAATATCGCTCTTTGATGATGAGGTAGAAGAGATCCGTACTTTTGAGCTTGAAACGCAAAAGAGTGTCAAGGAAGAGATAGAAAGCATTGAGATTACTCCGGCATTTTTTGCATTGAGCGAGGCGCAGTATGATGCACTCAAACTTAAATGTGAGAATAGCCTATCGGATAGTTTTGTAAAGGATATTGCATCTTTGGGCTTATGGCATCTGGATACATTGGCCATACCTTTTATGCAGGACAAAGAAGCTGTTTTCTTAAGTGATCTTTCTTTGGAGCTCGAAGAGATATATGCCTTTGATGAGAATGCGGTAGATGAGAGTCTGTTCGATTTTAAGATAGTTCCTGAGGCAAAAGAGTATAAAGAGTTTTCACTCATAGATATCAAACGGTCCTTAGAGGTACACAAAAATAAAGCCATTACCCTGATCGCTTCCAACGAAGCGCAGATCAAACAACATGATATACATGATACAAGCGGTATGAAGATTGTCTATTCGCATGTCATTGTCAATCTGATCGGGGATAAGGAGCTTATCTTCTCTTTGAATAAAGAGATAAAGAAGAAACGTCGTAAAAAGACGAGTATCATTCTTGACGAGTTAAAACCGGGTGATTACATCGTTCATGAAGATTACGGGGTCGGTATCTTTGAAAAGATAGAACAGGCAGAGATACTCGGAGGGGTGAAAGACTTTGTTGCTATCTCGTATCAGGGAGATGAGAGAGTCTTATTACCGGTTGAAAACCTCGAAGCAATTGATCGGTATATCTCTTCAGGATCACTACCTGCCTTGGATAAGCTTGGTAAAGGAAGTTTTGCAAAGCTTAAAGACAAGGTCAAGAAAAAACTTTTTGAGATTGCCGGTGAGATCATTAATTTAGCGGCATCCCGTGCCTTGATCACGGCACCGCGTCTTGCTGCAGACGATAAAAAGATTAAAGTTTTTCAAGACGCGGCCGGATTTGAGTATACGGATGATCAGATGCGTTCGATCAATGAGATTATTCAGGATATAAGAGAAGAGAAGGTCATGGACAGACTTCTCTCGGGCGATGTCGGTTTCGGTAAGACAGAAGTTGCGATGAATGCAATGTATGCTGCTTATTTAAGTGGTTACCAGTCGGCGCTTATCGTACCGACAACACTGCTCTCCTCGCAGCATTACAAGTCGGTAACGGAACGTTTTAAGCCTTATGATATCAAAATAGCCAAGCTTGACCGTTTTGTTTCTGCAAAGGATAAAAATACGATATTAAAAGGGCTGAAATCGGGAGAGATAGATGTTGTCGTAGGAACGCATGCACTCTTTTCTGCAGAGTTTGCCAAGGCCGGATTGGTCATTATTGATGAAGAACACAAGTTTGGGGTCAAGCAGAAAGAGAAGTTAAAGACCCTGTATGAAAAAGTACATCTTCTCTCTATGAGTGCAACGCCCATACCACGCTCACTCAATCAGGCTATGTCATCGATCAAGCAGATGAGTACGCTGATGACACCGCCATCTGAGCGTCAAGGTGTAAGGACTTTTGTCAAAGAGTATGATGAGAGTCTGATCAAAGAGGTGATTCTTCGAGAGCTCAGACGAGGAGGGCAGGTTTTTTATGTCTTTAATTCGATTGATGCCATGCCTATAAAGAAGAGAGAGCTTTTGCAGATTCTTCCTAATCTTCGTATTTTGATGCTGCATTCAAAGATCTCTGCAACAGAGACGGAAAAAGAGTTGATGAAGTTTCATGATGGCGAATATGATATGTTGCTTGCGACTTCCATCATCGAATCAGGGATTCATATGCCATCGGTCAATACGATGTTGATTGACGGAGCGGACAGGTTCGGTATCGCTGATCTTCATCAGCTGCGTGGACGTGTCGGACGGGGGCATATCGAAGGGTATGCCTATTTTATTGTCGATGACAAAGAGAATCTGACTGATGAAGCGAAAAAACGTCTGGTTGCGCTTGAATCAAACTCGTTTCTTGGTTCCGGATCTGTCCTTGCTTACCATGATCTTGAGATCCGCGGTGGCGGAAATCTGGTCGGCGATGCGCAAAGCGGGCATATTAAGAACATCGGTTACAGTCTTTATCTTCGTATGCTTGAAGATGCGATCAAAGAACTCTCAAACAAACAAGAGGTCGAGCGTAAAAAGGTCGATATTAAACTCACCATTTCTGCCTTTATCTCAGACGAAGTTGTCCAAGAGGAGAGATTGAGGTTGGAGCTGTACAGACGCTTAAGCCATTGTGAAAATGTCACAGAAGTCTATGAAATAGAAGAAGAGGCGATTGATAGATTTGGAAAACTGGATGTCAATACCAAGCAGTTCTTTGAATTGATTGTCATTAAACTCTTGAGTATTGAAAAGTCCATCACACTGATAGGCAACTATGGACAGAACATCTCTGTTACCTATGCTAACGGTTCGACTGAAAGCATCAAGGCAGCAAGTAAGGATGATGACGATATTATCAAAGAGGTACTGCACTATTTGAGAAATGCAAAAAGAAAGGTCTTGTAATGAGAATAGCATTCATAGGTGATATCATCGGACGGCCCGGCCGGTCTATTATCAAAGAGCATCTCAAGAACCTAAGAGAAGAACATCAGATAGACTTTGTCATTGCCAATTATGAAAATGCGAGCCATGGATTCGGGTTGACACCTAAAAACGCAGTCGAACTTTTCAATACGGGTATTGATGTGATGACAGGGGGAAATCATACCTGGGATAAGAAAGAGATCCATGCCCTGTTTGAGAAATTTGAATTGCTTCGTCCCCATAACTATCCCCAGGAGGTAAGCGGTACGGGTTGCAAGGTCTATGAGGTGACCGGTGAAAAGCTTGCTGTGCTTAACCTGATGGGACACTATGCCATGCCTATGGTTGATAATCCGTTTCGCTGTGCCGTCGATACCATCAAGCAACTTCAAGAAGAAGGTGTCAAAAACATCTTTATCGATATGCATGCAGAAGCGACGAGTGAAAAACGTGGTTTGTTGATGATGTTCAAGTCACAGGTCTCTGCTATTGTCGGTACACACACTCATGTTGGAACAGATGATCTTCAGATTGATGAAGGGACAGGTTATTTGACAGATATCGGACTGACAGGTTGCAGGGATAATGTAATCGGTATGGATGCCAAAACACCTATTCACCGTTTCATGACGGGTCTTCCAGGACGTTTTGAGGTACCCGATAAGTGCAAGAGTATCTTGCAGATAGTCATTTTTGACATTGAAGGCGGAAAGTGTACCAAGGCTTTCAAGATCAAGAAGTTCGATGATGGCAGAGAGTTTACTACCGAGGCATGGATTGCTTAGTGATTCATACGAACTATATCAGCTTCTACAAAAACAAGACCTATTGAAAAACAAACCGTCGATGTGGTGGCCGGCATATGGAAGCTTTGAAGTGGTAGTTGGTGCCATTCTGACCCAGAACTCTCAGTGGAAACGGGTGGAAAGCTCACTTAAGAATCTTCAAGGCTTGATAGATATTCATGCATTATGTACTGTCGATATTCACGAGCTTGAGCAGCTTATACAGCCGAGCGGACTTTTCAAGTCCAAAGCCAAATATATCAAACTAATAGCCTGTGCTATCAAAGAGACTTTTGGCACATTTGAGGGGTTTTGCTCAGAGGTCAGCAGAGAATGGCTTTTAGCACAAAAAGGAATCGGCCCTGAAACAGCTGATTCCATTCTCTGTTATGCATGTAAAAGAGAAGCGATGGTCGTGGATGCATATACTGCCAGACTTTTGCAGGCTTTTGACTATGATTTTGAATCGTATCATGAGCTTCAAGAATGGTGTATTGAAGGCTTGTCATATAGAGTTGATGCGTTTGAACGTTCAAAGGTCTATGCACTTTTTCACGGGATGATCGTAGAGTTTGTTAAGAAAAATTCCAGGGGTAAAAAAGTAAATATAGAGAGCTTGAGACAATAAGTTCTTAAAATATCATCGTAGATGAAGAGAATGATTTCTTTTAGACTTTTGATTGAATGGTGATCTTGGTCGCTTCAAACATTTCCTGAGCTTTTTTGATCATTGGCTCCTCCATGATAGCTGCCGCATCGATCTCTTTACTTGCTTCATCAAGATTGGAGGTATCTTCTCCCGAACAGCCTGATACGCATGAGCCATCCATAATTTCATCTTCGACCATCGAGCCACTCTCTTCTATAGGTTGAGCGTCCATCTCTTCAGGTGTTGGTATTGGCATGACAGGCGGGATAGGCTCAGCCACTTCATGGATCTCTTCGATCTGTTTTTCACGTGTACATTCAAGATTTTTGATCTTTGTTTCGAATCCAAATATATCTTTAACGAAATGATTGATCACACCCCATCCGTGAATAAGCTTCTGTTTCTCATCGCCTTGGGCACATGATTCCCAGGACAAGAGGCCATCTTCAAAACTGACATAGAAGATATTGCGTGTAAAACACTCACCCAGATCGGCACTTCTGTCATTGAGTGCTGTTTGAAGTTTTACAAAGTACTCGATGCCAATATCTGCTTTCGGCGCTTGCTCAAGCGGTATGACAGGGAGTTCGAGTGCTGTTTCTTCTTGAGATGGGATCTCTTCAGTTTCTTCAATCTTGGGTTTGATTACGGTTGGCATAGCTTGCAGTGATGCAGGTATATCTGCTGAAGGCATCTTGATCGCAGGTCTTTCCATCTGAGCTTCGAGCTCTTCGATCATCTGATCGACCTCTTTGACACGAAGTGCTTCGACCATCTTGAAAAAGACTAAAGAGAGGACAAAGGCACTGTCTGCATTGATACTGAAAAGTGATTTTGCATCACTAAGGATTCTGAAAAATCGCTCAAGGATCAATGTGGAAAAAGCGGCATCTTTAATATAAAGACGCTCTTTGAGATAGGCGATGAGCTCATCAATAACCATTTCACCTTCATAATCTTCCAACTCTTTGACATGCCGGATAATTGCCGTCTGGTCTTTTTGAAAAATAGAGTGAAAAATCTTATGGATAAACTCCGGATCGATAAGACCGAGCATATCGGTTACGGTTTGTACATCCACAAAATGTTTTGAGAAGATAATAGCCTGATCCAGGAGTGTCAAGGTGTCACGTAGTGATCCTGAGCCTGAGCGTGCCAGGATTTCAAGCGCTTCATTTTGATATTCGATGTTTTCAAGATGCATGATATGACTAAGGTGGTTGATGATGTTGACTGTCGATATCTTTTTGAACCTGAAGTGTTGGGTGCGGCTCAAAATCGTTGCCGGTAGCTTGAGTGGGTCTGTGGTCGCCAGGATGAACTTGACAAACGGCGGTGGCTCTTCTAAAGTCTTAAGCAGTGCATTAAAGGCTTCTTTGGTCAGCATATGGACTTCATCGATGATAAAGATCTTAAAACGGGCAGTAGCAGGTTTGTATTTAGTATGTTCGATAAGGTCACGAATATCATCGATCTTACGGCTGGAGGCAGCATCCATTTCGATAATGTCTATATGACGACCGTCATTGGCCATGATACAGTGTTCGCAAGTCTCACATGGACGTGAACTTGGGCCTGTTTCACACATCAGTGCTTTTGCAAAGATACGTGCAGTTGAGGTTTTTCCTGAACCGCGAAGACCTGAGAAGAGATAAGCATGAGATAGTCTGCTGGAATCAAGTGCCAGTGAAAGTGTCTGTGCAATCGTCTCTTGACCGATAAGATCCTCGAAACGTTTAGGACGGTATTTTAATGCTAAGACTTCCGAATTTGCTTTCACTGTATGCCTCTTGGATAAATTGTTTTTATAGTATCATAAGAAGATTAAAGAGGGGGTTAATAAGATATCTTTATGTGTGAACTTCTTATGGCAGGTCTAACCATTTTTTTGCAACAGCTCTGAGTGCTTCAGGGTTTTCCGAAGCAAAGAGCTTTAGCTCTGTCTTCTCAAATCTTTGACTGAAATCATAATGGTGTTCAAGGTACTCTACAATGGCTTCTCCCGAGTGAATAAGCAGGGTATTCCCATTGAAGTATTCTGCGATAGCCTCTGCTATGAGGGGAAAGTGGGTACACCCTAGTATGATGGCATCAGGATGTTCTAGGTCATTGAAGTAGTGTTGCATCACACTTTTTAGGACATCTCCGTTATAGAGTCCCTCTTCGACAATAGGTACAAAAAGCCCGGTGGCACGAGCTGATATGTTGGAGTATTGGTTGTTGATCAGAGGTTTTTCATAAGCGCGTGAATTTATAGTCGCCTGTGTACCGATGATAAGAATATTGGCATTTTTCTCATCCAGCAGAGCGTTTTCCACCGCAAGAATACCGGGTTCGACGACTCCAACGACGTCACAATGGGCATGTTCTTTAAGCTCCTCTAAGGCGTAGGCGCTGACCGTATTGCATGCTGTGATGAGCAGATCAATTTCAAAGTTTTTGAAAAATTCCAAAGCTTCCAGAGAATAGCGGATGATGGTGTTTTCATCTTTGACCCCGTAAGGGACCCTGGCAGTATCGCCAAAGTAGATGATCTCTTCAAAAAGTCGGTGTTCAAGCAGACTTTTAACGACTGTCAGCCCTCCAACTCCACTGTCAAATACACCAACTTTCATCAGTTTTTACGCGCCTTCGTTCATTAGAGCAAGGAACTCTTCATTGTTCTTGGTCTTTTTTAATTGACCAAAGATAAATTGAAGGGCTTTGATTTCATCTTCTTGTTTATGCAGCATAGAGCGGAGTACAAACACTTTTTTAAGGACATCTTCACCAATAAGAAGCTCTTCTTTACGCGTACCTGATTTAAGCAAGTCAAGGGCAGGAAAGATACGACGTTCTGCAATGTGGCGGCTGAGTACGACTTCAGAGTTACCTGTACCTTTGAACTCTTCAAAGATGACTTCATCCATTCGGCTTCCCGTATCGACGAGGGCTGTTGCAATGATGGTCAAGCTTCCGCCGTTTTCAATGTTACGTGCAGCACCGAAAAAACGTTTGGGCTTGTGAAGGGCATTAGCATCCACACCACCTGAAAGGACTTTTCCAGAAGAAGGGGTTGCAGTGTTGTAGGCGCGGGCAAGTCTTGTGATAGAATCAAGCAGGATAACGACATCTTTGCCCATTTCGACCTTACGTTTTGCACGTTCGATGACAAGTTCAGCCACTTTAACATGGTTCTTTGCCGGCTGATCAAATGTAGAGTTATAAACCTCACCTTTAACAGAACGCTCCATATCAGTCACCTCTTCAGGACGTTCATCGACAAGTAGGACCATCAGGTCTATCTCCGGGTGATTATAGGTGATACCATGGGCAAGCTCTTTCATCAGCTCTGTTTTACCTGAACGAGGCGGTGCAACAATAAGACCACGCTGTCCTTTACCGATAGGTGAAAACATGTCTAGCATACGTCCGGTGAGTTTGTCTGGATTGTACTCAAGTTTGATCTGATCCATCGCATAAAGTGGAGTAAGGTTTTCAAAGAGAGGACGTTTTTTACTCTCTTCTGGTGGAAGATAATTGATGGCTTCGATCTTTAGCAGTGCATAATAGCGTTCTTGCTCTTTTGGAGGGCGAACCTGACCGGTGACAACATCACCATTTCTTAGTGCAAAGCGCTTGATCTGTGTGCTTGAAACGTAGGCATCATTGACCGAGTCAGAGAAATTGGTGTCGATACCACGCAAGAAACCATAACCGTCCTGCATGATCTCTAGGATACCGGTAAAAAGGATGAAGCCACCTTTGTTGGTTTGAGCTTTTAAAATCTCAAAGAGAAGGTCCTGACGTTTTAGTTCGTTTGGATGCTCGACCTTAAGCTCTTCTGCAATAGCGATAAGGTCATCAAGGGGTTTGGCACGAAGGTCATCAATGTTATAGCCTTCGACGGGTACATGGGTTCTGTTGTTACTGTTTTTTTTCTTATTTGAGTTTTCGCTCATTAATGCCTCGTTTGGGGTTGTTTATTGTGAAGTAGCAGCTATTCGCTGGTGGAAGAATTAATCTTTGTATAACGAAATTGTATAGTATCTTCATAAACATGTCAAGTTTTCTGATGCCACAGATGGAAAATGAGCTATGGTCTTTAGCTTAAGAGAGGTGTGATAAAATATCAGAAATCAAAATGGAATGCTCTTGTGAATAATAAACTGTTTTTTAATACAAAAGTTAATGAAGAGTTCGCCTCCATACTTTCTATAGAGAGTGAAAGTATAGGGTTCTATCATCTGTGTGATGCTGATACAACGGAATACAAGAACTATGCCCACTCTATCAATCAAAAAGACATTGTGGTTGTAGGTATTGGTGGAAGTGCTCTTGGGACATTGGCCATATATAATTTTTTAGGGCTTGGTCAAAGTTTTGAAAAGAATCTGCATTTTATCGACACGACAGATCCTCTAGTACTTAGACAAAAAGTGAAACAGATAGATTTGGATAATGCGTTGTTCTTGATCATTTCTAAGTCGGGCACAACGGTCGAAACGATTGCGGCATTAAAATATCTTCATACCCTGGTTCCTGTTTCAAAAGAAAACTATGCCGTGATTACTGATGCCAATTCAGCCTTGGAAGAATTCGCATCGGTTCATAATCTAAAGGTGTTTAATATCCCCGAGAATGTGGGTGGGCGTTTTTCTGTTCTATCAGCGGTTGGATTGGTGCCTTTGGCAATTATTGGCGTAGACATCGATGCATTGCTTGAGGGTGCAAAAAATATAAAAAAATCATTTTTTGAAAATCATGGTTATTGTGAAAAGCTTTTGACAAAGGCAACCTATTATGCACAACGAAGTAATTCTTATAATATCAATTGTCTGTTCTCCTATTCTGAGGCATTTCGAGAGTTCAATGCCTGGTATGTGCAATTATGGGGAGAGAGTCTGGGTAAAAAACAGAGAAACTCCCAACTTCATGTTGGCTTGACCCCGGTAGGACTTATCGGCCCGACTGATCAACACTCTTTCTTACAGTTGATCGTCGATGGGAAGCGGGACAAGACAGTAACAGTTATCAAGATCAAAGACTTTGAGAACAGTATTCAAGTCCCGGATGTCTCTTTACCTGCATTGGAGAAACTTGACATGCTCAATGGGTATGGTTTTGAAGAATTGATCAATATGCAGGCTGATGCTATGATAGAGTCTTTGGAGCAGTTGGAATTCATCCCTTTGGACGTGATTGAGATTGAAAAAGTGAACGAACAGACCATAGGAGAGCTGATCTATTATTATGAGTTATTAACCGCTTTGGTAGCACAGATGCTGGATGTAAATGCTTATGATCAACCTGGCGTAGAGATGGGTAAGATCATTTTAAAAGAGAAGATGAATCAAAAATAGTTATTTCTTGCTTCTTATGACTACACTCAGATAGGTTAGTCAAAGTTAGGAGTCCATTTAACAGCTTTCTAAACAAGAAATAAGTATAAATTAAATTACGAATTACAAATATCAATTAAAAACTTTAAACTTCAATCTATAATTAGGGATAGTATTATGTATCTATTTACATCAGAGGTGGTCAGTCCAGGACATCCGGATAAATGTGCTGACATTATTGCAGACAGTATTGTTGATAGACTGATCATGGAAGACCCGGCCTCTCGTGTTGCGTCAGAAGTGTTTGTCGCAGGCAAGCATGTGGTTATTGGCGGAGAAGTCACAACCAAAGCCAATATTGATGAAGCAGGTTATGGGCAAATCGTTATCAATGCGCTTAAAAAGATCGGCTATGACGGCAAGTCGGCTTTTAGCAAAGAGGAGTGTCTGCATCCTGATGATGTTCAGGTACAGGTATTGCTAAATCGCCAATCACCTGAGATCAATCAAGGTGTCGATCAGGAAGATGGCGAGATTGGTGCGGGTGATCAGGGGATTATGTTTGGTTATGCCGATATAGAAACAGCAGATTACATGCCTTCAGCGATCACTTATGCACGGATGTTGATGGACAAGGTATACCATTATGCACTCGAACATAACCATAAACTGGGTGTTGATATCAAGACGCAGGTGACCATGGATTATGGAACGAAAGATAATTTTGAATCGGGTCAGCCTCAATCTATTCATACGATTGTCGTCTCAGCACCGTGTGTACATACGATGAGCATCGAAGAGGTGCGTGAATTGATCATGGGGCTTATTATTGATACAGCCTTACCGACCAATCTCTTTGATCCTGAAAAATGTATCATCCACATTAATCCGACTGGTAAATACGTTTCTCATTCGTCACTGCATGATTCTGGACTTACCGGACGAAAACTGATTGTAGACAGCTTTGGTGGGTATTCGCCAATAGGTGGTGGGGCCCAATCTTCAAAAGATTATACAAAAGTTGATAGAAGCGGGCTTTATGCGGGACGCTGGATTGCTAAAAACATTGCTGCAGCAGGTTTGGCAAAAAAGGTCATCGTACAACTTTCCTATGCCATCGGTGTCGCCAAGCCGGTTTCAGTATCAGTGGACACAATGGGCACAGGTGTTGTTGATGATGTGAAACTTTCTGATTTTGTTTTAGAGACTTTTGCTTTGACACCGCGATGGATCACAGAGAAATTTGGCCTGGATAAGCCATCGGCAGAGACATTCCTTTATGCAGATGTCGCAGCCCGTGGTCAGGTAGGACAGAGTGATTACCCATGGGAAAAACTGGATGCAGTAGAAATATTTAAAACATTGGTATAAAAGGTAAAGAATGAAGATATCGGTAATTGGAACAGGATATGTGGGACTTGTATCAGGAACATGTTTTGCCCAGATGGGAAATAGTGTTACGTGTGTTGACATTGATGAGAAGAAGATTGAGTCTTTAAAACAGGGGAAGATTCCAATTTATGAACCTGGCCTTGAGGATATGGTACTTGAGAACTATAAAAAAGGCACATTGAACTTTACGACCGATATCAAAGATGCTGTGGCTAAGACAGGTATCTCTTTTATTGCTGTTGGAACACCTATGGGAGAAGATGGAAGCGCTGATCTTCAGTATGTACTTGCTGTGGCTAAAAGTATCGGAGAGTATATGCAAGACTATATGGTTATCGTTGATAAGTCAACAGTTCCTGTTGGTACGGCTGAAAAAGTCACGGCAACGATTCAAGCCGAATTGGATAAACGTGGAAGTGATTTGAAGTTTGATGTTGTTTCTAATCCTGAATTCTTGAAAGAGGGAGCAGCGATTAATGATTTCATGCATCCTGACCGCGTTGTTGTAGGAGCTGATTCGGACAAAGCGATGCAGATCATGCATGAATTATATGCACCGTTTATGAAAAATCATGACCGCTTTATTGCTATGGACATTAAATCGGCTGAGATGACAAAATATACAGCCAATGCAATGCTTGCAACGAAGATATCTTTTATGAATGAGATATCAAACATTTGTGAACGCGTGGGAGCTGATGTTAATAAGGTCCGCAACGGTATTGGATCAGACAGCCGTATCGGGTATAGTTTTATTTATCCGGGGTGTGGTTACGGTGGATCATGTTTTCCAAAGGATGTTCAGGCTCTTGCGAAAACATCCAGAGACTATGGATATACACCGCGTATTCTTGATGCTGTCGAAGCAGTTAATTATGATCAGAAAAGTGTTATTTCAAAAAAAGTTTTTAACCGTTTTGGCAAGGAGTTGAAAGGCAGAATCTTTGCAGTATGGGGGCTTGCTTTTAAACCTGAGACAGATGACATGCGAGAAGCCTCTTCGATAACTATTATCAATGAACTAACAGCTCAGGGTGCCAAGATTGTAGCTTATGATCCAAAGGCACGTCATGAAGCGGAAAGTTATTATCTGAAGGACAACAAAGATGTTTCTTATGTAGACAGTAAGTATGAGGCACTTAGAGATGCCGATGCAGTTATCCTTGTAACAGAGTGGCAAGAGTTCAGAAGCCCGGATTTTGATGAGATGAAGAAATTACTGAAAGCAAATATCTTCTTTGACGGCCGTAATCAATTTGATAAAGAACGTATGGCTGAACTTGGATTTGAATACTTTCAAATCGGGGTATAAGCTAGTATCAATAATACTGAGTCAGTGTACTCAGCATTTTCCTTTTCCCCGTAAGTCATACAATGCTATAATAACCTCTCTATTAAGATAAAGGTAAATAATGATTAACTATATTAAAGATCAGATTCAAGCATCTATTGAAACAAAACAAAATATATTAAATAATGCAGTGTTGATGCAGACTATTGCTGAAGTTGCTCAGGCCTGTGTCGAAGTTTACAGAAATGGCAGAAAAACACTGCTTGCAGGTAATGGTGGATCAGCAGCTGATGCACAGCATATCGCAGCTGAGTTGGTAGGACGTTATGGTTTTGATCGTCCTTCTATACCGTCGATCGCATTAACGACAGATACATCAAACTTGACTGCTATTGGCAATGATTACGGATATGACAAAGTTTTTTCCCGTCAGATGGAAGGAATGGGAAGTGAAGGTGATCTTTTTATAGGCATCTCTACTTCAGGTAATTCTGAAAATATTGTCAATGCTATTCATGCGGCAAAGGCCAAAGGGGTGACAACGGTCGCTTTAGTCGGCCGTGATGGTGGCGAGATGGCTAAGATTTCCGATTATGCGATTATCGTCCCATCCAATGCGACACCGCGTATTCAAGAGTCTCATATCCTCATCGGACATATGATATGCGATATTATTGAAAAAGAACTATTCGGTGATGGAGTCAGTGAAGAGTAGCAATGGGACTCTCATTGAATGAAAAAAAGCCGGCACTTTTTTTAGACCGTGACGGTGTCATCAATATTGAAAAAAACTATCTTCATAAAAAAGAGGACTTCGAGTTTATTGACGGCATCTTCGAGCTGTGCCGTTATTATCAAGAGAAAGATTACCTTATTGTAGTTGTGACAAATCAGTCAGGGATTGCAAGAGGTTATTATTCAGAGATGGACTTTGCAAGTCTTACATTTTGGATGTTGGATGCTTTTACTTCTGAAGGTGTTATGATAACACAAGTTTACCACTGTCCGCATCACCCTGATATAAGTGGTGAATGCGAATGCAGAAAGCCTCATCCTGGAATGTTGTTAAGAGCAGGCAAGGAGTTGAATATTGATTTTGAGAACTCCCTTTTAGTCGGAGACAGTGAAAGAGATATTGAAGCAGCCCATAGGGCAGGTATCAAAAAGACCTATCTTTTTTCCAAAGAGGATAAGCAGACTAAGGCAACACAAAATATACACTCTTTAAGAAGTCTGATATGCTGATCCTTAACACAGGTGGAACTTTCAATAAACGTTACAATTCTATTACGGGTGAGATGGAAGTCCCTTATGATAATCTGGCTGTAGAAAAGATACTTTCAACTTTTACTTATGAGGTTGATATGGCGGGGCTTATCTATAAAGACAGTCTGGATATGGATATGGATGACAGAAAAATGCTGGCCAAGATCATATCAGCATCCTCGGACACCCATTTTGTTATTATTCATGGAACAGATACCATGGATATGAGTGCATCTTTTTTAGATGAAGTTCTAGATGATAAGGTCATCATCTTCACAGGGGCAATGGTCCCTTTTGAAATCGATCCGGTTGAAGCGACGGCAAACCTGTCTATGGCTTTGGGCTTTGCCAAGAGTATGATGACTCCAGGTGTGTATGTCTGCATGCAGGGATCTATTGAGAGACATGATAGACTTCTGAAGAACAAAAGACTGGGAAAATTCGAAATTGTCGAAGATTAAATGTTCACATTGTCATCTTGACTTTGAAAAGGACGTGATGATCAAAGATGAAGAAAATTTCTTCTGCTGTACAGGCTGCCAAGGGGTCTTCCATCTTTTAAATGATTCTGGTTTGGAAAGTTTTTATGACAAACTGGGAAGTAAAAAGCTTGCAGCGCCTACACATACTTTTGAAGATAGCTCTTCCTTTGATTCGGACTCATTTTATAAACAGTTTGTGACAACAAACAGTGAAGGTTTCCAAGAGATATCACTGGTGATTGAAGGCATTCACTGTTCAGCGTGTGTATGGCTGAATGAGAGGGCCTTGCATAAACTCGAAGGGGTGATAGAAGCGAGTATCAACTATACCAATAACAAAGCAAAGATCGTTTGGGCAGACCATATTGTCAAGCTCTCATCCATTATCGATGTAATACGCTCTATCGGATACAATGCTTATCCTTATGATCCTTCCGTTCAGGAAGCAAAAGCCAATATGCAGAGAAAAGAGTATTATCTGCGCATTGTTGTTGCACTCTTTGGTTCGATGAATATTATGTGGATAGCCATTGCTCAATATGCAGGATATTTCACAGGTATGACACAGGAGATGAAAAATATCCTGAACGTTGCTGAATGGTTTCTGGCTACACCGGTACTTTTCTACAGTGGTTTTGTCTTTTTCAAGGGGGCTTATTTCGGTATCAAGAACCACATAGTAAATATGGATGTCCTCGTTGCTACAGGGGCTTTCTTGACCTACTTATATTCAATATATATTGCATTGGCTCAAAAGGGAGAAGCCTATTTCGACTCAGTGACGATGATCATTACCTTTGTATTGGTCGGAAAATTTTTAGAAGTGCTTAGTAAAAAATCCGCAGCTGACACCTTGGATATTATTTCCAAACATGTACCCAATGAAGTCAATCGTTATGAAAATGGAAAGATTGAAACAACTAGTGTACATGAGGTCAGGGTAGGAGACCTCTTAGAGATAAAGCCAGGCGAGAAGGCAGCTTTAGATGGCAAGGTGATTAAAGGAGAAGGTTATTTTGATGAGTCAAGTTTAAGCGGAGAGAGTCATCCTGTCTATAAAAAAGAAGGTGATAAAGTGATCAGTGGAACGATCTGTGTCGATTCACTCTTCAGGTATAAAGTCGAGAAAGACTTTTCACATTCTACACTTTCGAATCTGGTCTCATTGCTTGAGAATGCAATGAGAAAAAAACCGCAAGTCGAAATAATGGCAAACAGGATATCGGGCCATTTCTCAACGGTGATCTTACTGCTGGCTCTGATGACATTTATTGTATGGTGGTGGTGGCCGCACTCATTTGAAGAGTCTTTTATGGTAGGAATCTCGGTCGTAATCATCGCATGCCCCTGCGCCTTGGCACTTGCAACACCACTTGCAACACTGATTGGCTTGAGTTTGGGTGCCAAACGGGGAATACTTTTTAAAGAAGCAGCACAGATTGAGACTATGGCTAAAACGCAGATGTTGATCCTGGATAAGACGGGAACGATCACGCAAGGAAAGCCTGAAGTCATCAATGAACAACAATTCTCACAAGTAGACAAACGGCTTCTGCTCGCTTTGTGTGAATCATCCTTACATCCAGTCTCCCAGGGAGTAGCCCGGTACATCAAAAAGGAGGATAATTCCCTTCTACCTGCACCTCTTGTTTCCTCGAAGCAGATCCCTTCTCGGGGTACAATTGCTGTGTATGATAATAAAAAGCTTTTGGGTGGCAATGCAGAATTTATGAGAGAAAATGGGATTAAGACAGATATTAAATCCAATGTTTCACTTTTTTTCTTTGCAATAGATGATCGGTTGGTAGCCTATTATGAATTAAGGGACAAAGTAAAAGAGGGTATTATCGAGCTTATTGATATGTGCCAATCTAGGGAGATTGAAGTGTTGATGCTTACAGGTGATAATGAGCATTCAGCCCGACATATTGCTGATGAGGTCGGTATAAAAAACTTTTATGCGGGTCTCTCTCCTGAAGACAAAGCTGATATTGTTGCAGGACATGATGATAAGGTTCGTGTGATGGTAGGTGACGGGGTCAATGATATATTAGCCTTGGCACATGCCAATATAGGTATTGCCATGGGAAGCGGTTCGGATATCGCAATCGAGGTGAGTGATGTAGTCGTTCTAAATGACTCTTTAATAAGTCTAAGGGAGGCACTCTTGATCTCTCGGAGGACGTTTAGCCTTGTCAAGCAAAACCTTGCCATATCATTGCTTTATAATGCAGTGACGATTCCTTTGGCAATGGCAGGTTATATTATTCCATTGATTGCAGCAGCATCGATGTCATTTAGCTCTTTGTTGGTGGTAGGTAACTCGATGCGCATTAAATGGAAGTGGAACAGATAAAAAGGGAAAAGATGTCTAATGGTATTGTAATTATAATGATAGGGATATCATTGCTTCTTGGTGCACTGGCTTTGCTAGGTGTTATATGGGCGATTAAGACGGGTCAGTTTGATGATAAGGATAAGATGATGAATACTGTTCTCTTTGACGGAGAAGAGGAACTGAATGAAGCGGCAGAAAAAGAACGCCGAAAAAAAGAGTATAGATTATCAGAAAAAGACAATCAGTAAAAAACGTTATTTTTTGGATTGAATGTTAGCAGAAGGTATTCGGGCAAAGTGCCCGAAAAGCAGGATTATTTAAGACCTGCGATGTAAGCAGAAACAGCTTTGATATCAGCATCAGAGTAAGCAGCTACTTGACCTTTCATCAATGCACCCATACCTTTGATGTTACGAGTACCAGCTTTATAACCGTTTAGTGCTTCTTCAGTTTTAGCAGCATCCCAACCACTGATTACTTCTGATTTGTTAAGAGCTTTCTTTTCACCTTTAGCACCGTGACAAGCAACACATTTTTTGTAAAGTGCAGCACCGTCAGCTGCCATAAGAGTTGAACCAGCTACGATAAGAGCAAGAGCAATTTTTTTCATTGTAAATCTCCGAAATTTAAAATTTGCACGAATTATATAGTTAAGATTCTTACAGTAGTGTTAAAAATATTTTGCTCAATGCATAGGGTATAGTGGATTTACCTTACTATCAACTCATCTTTGTTAAAATCGCGCAATATAAATTATCATAAGGCTAAATTATGAAATATACCGATAAAGATTTAAGTGGAAAGACGATTCTGATTACGGGTGGAGCAGGGTTTATCGGATCTAATCTTGCTTTTTATTTTCAAAACAACCACCCTGAAGTCAAGGTTGTTGTCTATGACTGTTTTCGTAGCGGTGAGACGCTTTCAAACGGCAATCTAAAGAGTTTCGGTCATTTTAAAAACCTTATTGGATTCAATGGTGAGGTAGTAAGTGGTGATATTAATGATCCTGATGGAATAAAGAATTTAAAAGAGAATTACAGGTTCGATTATATCTTTCATGAAGCAGCCATTTCCGATACAACAGCGCTTGAACAAGACCTTATGATAAAAACCAATGTTAATGCATATAAAGAGCTACTTGAGATGGCGATGTTGCATGGTGCAAATATGATCTATGCCTCTTCGGCAGCGACCTATGGGGATGCACCTTCGCCTCAAAGAGTTGGAAGAGAAGCGCCGCAGAACGTATACGGCTTTTCAAAACTTTCAATGGACCATCTTTCCAGAGAATATATGAAAAAAGCAGGCATATCGATCGTTGGACTTCGCTATTTCAATGTTTACGGTCCACGCGAATACTTTAAAAACACAACCGCTTCTATGGTATTGCAGTTTGGACATCAGCTGCTTTCAGGTAAAAATCCCAGACTTTTCGAAGGCTCGGATAAGATATTAAGAGATTTTATCTATGTGGAAGATATTATTCAAGCCAATATCAAGGCAATGCATCCAAAGGAGAGTGGTATTTATAATGTTGGTACCGGTAAAGCTAGGTCATTCCAGGATATCGTGGATATCTTGCAAAAAGAGCTGGGAACTTCTTATGAGTGTGAGTATATTCCCAACCCGTTTATTGGGTCTTATCAGTTTCATACAGAGGCGGATATCGAATCAACAAGGCAAGGACTGGGGTACGAGCCGGCTTATGAGATGGAAGATGGGATTAAAGCCTATGTCAATGAGATCAAACGTATTTATGAAACAGAAGTGAAAAAATGATAGAGAGTTTAAGAGATACAAAGCCTAATATCTTGGTTGTCGGTGACCTGATGATCGATCATTATCTCTGGGGAGATTGTGATCGTATCTCACCAGAAGCACCGGTTCAAGTCGTAAATGTAGCTAAAGAGACAGCCGTTCTTGGCGGGGCTGGAAACGTTGTTAACAACCTACATGCTTTGGGTGCCAGTGTCAGTGTAGCATCTGTCATCGGTCAGGATGATATCGGGAAAGAACTTTTGATGATGCTAAAAAGCATTGGCGTCAAAACAGAAGGTCTCGTTACGCAAGAGGGAAGAAAGACAAGTAAAAAATCCCGTATCATCGCATCCAATCAACAGATACTTCGTTATGACAAAGAGAGTAAGGAAGATATCGCAGAAGAGTCAGTCGATAAGATTGTAACGGCTATCAAAAAAGACCTTTTTCTTTATGACATGATCATACTTTCAGATTACGGCAAAGGAGTACTGACTCCTAGGCTTTGTCAGGAAATCATCTCTGTGGCCGCGACGCAAAAGAAAAAAGTCTTGGTCGATCCAAAAGGCAAAGATTACAGTAAATACAAGGGTGCACACTTTTTGACACCAAATAAAAAAGAGGCTTGTGAAGCGACGGGCATCGATATCGTTGATGATGAGAGCTTACTACGTGCAGGTGAGTGGCTGCGTCAAGAGTGTGAGCTTGAACTATCAATGATTACGCTTTCTGAAGACGGAATAGCGATATTTGATAAGAGGATGCATAAGGTTCCTACAGTAGCTAAAGAGGTCTTTGACGTCACAGGTGCAGGTGATACGGTCATCTCCTCACTGGCCTATGCGATCTCAAGTGGAAAAGATATCATTTCAGCTGCTCAGTTTGCCAATGCGGCAGCCGCAGTCGTCGTTGGAAAAATCGGTTCAGCGACAGCAACTATGGATGAAATTGAGGCTTATGAATCGGCAATCCATCAGAGCAGTTCGGATATGCATATTAAAAGCCGTGATGAGATCGCGAAAGTGGTTGAGCTCTCACGGGCCAAAAATCAACGGATTGTTTTCACCAATGGTTGTTTTGATATCTTGCACCTTGGCCATGTTAAATACCTTGAAGTGGCAAAGAGCTTTGGAGACATCTTGATTGTTGGTCTTAACGCTGACAGTTCTGTACGTGAACTTAAAGGGCCTGAGAGGCCGATTAATCCAGAGTATGACAGGGCTTATCTTCTGGCGGCATTGGAAGTGGTTGATTATGTGGTGATCTTTTCTGAAGAGACCCCTCATGATCTTATCAAGATGATCCGTCCAGACGTCCTGGTCAAGGGCGGTGACTACGAAGGAAAAGAGGTCGTTGGAACTGAATTTGCTGGTGAATTGAAACTCGTGGACTTTGTCGATGGCAAAAGCACGACAAGAACGATAGAAAGAATTAAAAAGGACAGTAAACTATGTTAAAAAAACTATTGTTGAGCCTCGCTCTTAGTGTTTCACTCTTCGCAGCACATGATGCATCGGTTAACCTTAACAGTGATGATATTGAATTAAATGGCAATATTGATATAGGAGAGATGAATCAAACAGATTATCCTAATACGTACTTTTTGACATTAGGATTTTTGGATGTTGACAATCGTGAGAGCACAGATCCTCTATTATCAGCAGGTTTCATGCTACGTCAGGATGTGACAGGTATGCAGGGATTACGTTTTGGCATCGGGGCCAAAGGGACTTATACAGAAGTAGGACAGCTTAAACATGCAGCCGTTCCATTAGGCGTAGAATTGGTTTATACACTGCCGATCGGTTCAACAGTGCCGGTTGTCGTATCCGGTTCATTCGATTATGCCCCTTCCGTATTATCATTCAAAGATGCAGATATGTATATGGAAAAACGCATTGAGCTAGGTGTTCAAATTGTTGAGCAGGCTACAATATTTGCAGGTTTTCGTGATATCGACACAGACTTTGAGGTAGGAGGCCGCAAGGCTGATTATGAATATAACGATGAGTTCTATATCGGATTCAGAATCAAGTTCTAATATTTTGCAAACTATCTTATAAAGGTAGTTTGTATTCTCGCGTTGTTTTTTATATCAGACTCTCTACAGCTTTGATTACATCATTCGCTTCGATCTTCGTCATACATTCATGATGTTTTAATGGACAAGCTCTTTTCATACAGGGTGCACAGGCGACATCATCACGTCTGACAATGATACTCTTCTCATTTTTCCATTGACAGGTCTCTAGGTGACGCGTAGGGCCAAATATAGCGACTGTAGGGACTTCATAAGCTGCAGCGACATGCATAGGTCCGCTGTCGTTAGTGATGAAGAGATCCAGACCTCCGATATGTGCACAAAGTTCTTGGATGTTCGTTTTTCCTGCCAGGTTGATATAGTTACTTATTCCCATTGATTGAAGGCGCTTCTCAATATCATCTCCCATATCGACTTCGGCAGGACCGCCAAAAATAACAATCTGGTATTTATCAGCGAATGCTCTGGCGACTTCAGCGAACTTTTCCGGGTACCAGCGTTTTGCTGAGCCGTAAGTGGCACCTGGATTAATACCTAATGTCGGCTTGGCGTAGTGATGTCTAGGGATATAGAGTCGGCTTTTTGGTGCGGATGAAGGCATCTCTTCTAGAGCATTGACAAGATTGTTGTATTGCTCGCTCAGATGTATGTCACGAGAGAGTTTGACTGATTTATCAAGAAGGAGTGAGGTATGCCAGGACTTGCGTGCGATCTTGATATGTGCCGGTGTGAAAAAAAGCAGAAGTGTGGAGTAGATATTGTTTCTGAAGGTGATGGCAATATCAAACTCTCCCAGAGAAGCAGCAAAGGCATGTGTTGCCTTTAACCGGTTACCCTGCCTCTTTGTCTCATCGACAAAGGAGGCTTCAGCTTTTGGGTGGTATTTAAGGGCTTCGATGGAGACAAACGAACCCACAAAGGTGAATTTTGCATCAGGATACAAGGTACTTAGATGTTCGATTGCAGGTGTCGCCATCAAGGCATCACCAAGCCAGTTTGGGAGGATAATCAAGATCTTCAAGAGAGTTCCTTACAATAAACAGGAGAACCTGAAAGTTTTACTGTTTTTGATGTCGTGATTTTTCCGTCACGCGAAATAATCTGC
>JBFESZ010000004.1:0-41678 GCA_041548245.1 Sulfurimonadaceae bacterium | reverse complement strand
TATAGGTGGAACAGATTGCTAGTGCGACCTTTGGCCCTACTCCATTGATTTTTATCAGCTGTGCAAACATCTGTTTTTCATTCTCATGTGCAAATCCATATAGACTATGGGCATCTTCGCGTATGACCTGAATCGTGTAGAGTTTAACGCTATCCGAAACCAAGGCATGAAACGTATTGATAGAGACAAACACTTCATAAATCAATCCATGTACATTGATATGAACAAGAGTAGGTTCTTTTTTTTCTATCTTGCCTTCGATTCCGACTATCATTCCGCTTCTCCTATTGCTGCAGCAACTATTTCATAAGCATCTGTCTCTTCGTTTTTTCCGAGCATAAAACACTGTTCATTCGGTGTACCTTTAGGCACCAAATAAAGTTCAAGCTCAGGTTCGATCAATTTAAAACGGATCTCATTATGCCCTTTATATTGATCATGATTGATGATTTTTGATTTAAAGATATCATCTTGATATTTGTTTGATTTGGCACACAACAAATCATACATATCCTCTTTTTGTTTGATCTCTTTTTTCAACTCTTCAAGCTGGGCCTGTAACTCCTGAAACTCTTTAAACTTAGCCACAAAAGCAGCAGGCATCTTTGCTCCGCTTTGCTTGTAATGTGCCAGTCTCTTTTTCAAATCCACAATCGATCCGGCATTATCATGCAGGATCTTTTCCTTCTTTTCTGCTTCGGTTTTGAGCTCTCTAATTTTGCGCTTTTGCTCAACCACGGCATTAGCATTCTCACTCAATGCCTCTTTATCTTCATCATACAGCACAGGTGAGATGGTAAAGCTGTTCTCTTCGCCATTAAAGTTTTTGATTTCGATCTTGGCACTTGCAACAATATAGACATGTGAAGCAATCGTATCAATCAAGACTTCTTTGGCAACAATCTTACCACCATTGGCCTGCGACACTTCAACCGTTTCTGCTTCGACTACACCTTGTTCCAAACGTGTGATTTTAACGGCTTTGCCTTTGACTTTACCCTTATGAATGTTTATCTCAATATCATCTGCTTCAATGTATGAACTTTGATGTGTCTGGCCCAGTATCTTAACCTTGCGTGCTTTTATTTTGGCATTGTTGCCGACATTCCCATCGACATTGATCTCATTGACTTCGATTTCCATGCCTGCACCAATGGCATCCTGGAAAGCATCTGAACCCTTAACATTAATGCAGACATCGGTATCTATCCCTGCACCGATAGAGCCTGTCGTCTTGAAACTTATCTCACTGACTTCGACCTCAACATTAATATCGTAGGTATTGTTTTCAAAGACGACATAACCGCTGTTCTTTGCCCGGTATTCAATATTATCCTCATTGTCGATTACATCGATCTTTTCACTAACATTAAAATCAGGTGTATTCGAGATCACAGGTTCTGCAGGTTCAATAAACTCGCCCCTGCAGTTACGCCCGGGATCACCTTTTTTTGGTTTGATGTACTCAATTAATAATTCGTTTTGAGCGACTGACTGTATAAACCCACGATTAAAATGGTCTACCTTGTCTTTTTTTGCATTTTCATCTTTTTTATAATGAAAAATCAGCTTGTCATCTACTGTCGGGTCAAGATCAAGAGTGTGGCCAACCTCGAATACAATTCGTTTATCTACGTTCAAGACTCCGTTAATACGAACTCTAGCCACAAACTTTTCAATCTCCTCTGACAGTTTTTCATCCCACACACCGATAAACATATTCGCACGCAGTTTTCTTTTGTTGATGAAAGTCTTTAATTCTTGTTCAATACCTTCAAAATACTCAATTTGAGAACCCGGTTTGATTGAAGCGAAAAGGCGTGTCATCGAAGGGTTGGCACCAATGCTCAAATTTAGTTTGGAAAATTTGTCACTTTTGTCTCTAGGAATGATCTCTATCTCATAGCTTTGGCGAACCACCAACTTCTCGTCTGAAAGAGTAGTTTCATCATTAAGCTCTTTTAGCTCATCGCCGATGACCTCACGCTCTTCTTCATCACCCTTTTTAACAAAAGTCTGAACATCAAGAAGATTAAAATCTAATTCTGCTGCTTTTAAGCCATTTTTTGCAGCGGTTGAAACGAGTTCTTTGGCAATATTGTCAGTACGGACAACAAAAGGTGAAAAGTTACTTATTGGTGTTTCACTCTGCTTCAAATGGGCCCTTTGTCAAGTTTAATCAAAATCATTTGTGTATTATTATATCATGTGAACTTCAATTCGTTCAAAAATGAGCAATAATTATACCAATCTATACTATAGGCACCTATGTTCAAATCAATTTTCACCAACAGTATCGGTACACTTTTCTCTCGGATATTGGGTTTTATCCGTGATCTTTTGACAGCTTCTGTCCTCGGTGCCAATATCTATAGCGACATTTTCTTTGTCGCTTTTAAGCTTCCCAACCTGTTTCGACGCATATTTGCTGAAGGTGCCTTTGCGCAGAGCTTTATTCCCAGCTTTACTGCTTCCAAGAACAAAGCTATATTTGCTGTGCATATCTTTATCCTCTTCTTTTTTATTATTTTTCTGCTTACAATGCTTGTTCAGTTCTTCCCTTTCTATGCCGCCAAAGCTATCGCCATTGGGTTTGATCATAATACACTTCTATTGGCCCAGCCGTTTGTCGCTTTGAACTTCTATTATCTTCTTTTTATCTTTACGGTTAGTTTTCTCTCAGCTCTGCTTCAATACAAAGAGCATTTTGCAACAACAGCATTCTCCACAGGGTTGCTTAATATTGCTATGATCATTGCCTTGTTATTAGCTTATGAAAAAGAGTCAATCGAAGTGGTATATTATCTGAGTTATGGCGTCCTTTTGGGTGGCTTCATGCAGTTTCTTTCCCATTTTCTTGTTGCAAAAAACAAAGGCATCATAAAACTCCTTTATGGCGGCCTAAAGCACTTTTTCAATAAAAAGCAGAAAGTCGCTGATGATCAGAAAAGGTTTAAAAAAAGCTTTTTGCCTGCAATATGGGGTAATTCCACTGCTCAGGTATCCGCATTTTTAGACACCTGGTTAGCAAGTTTTCTCGTCAGTGGTTCCATCTCCTATCTATATTATGCCAATCGGATTTTCCAACTCCCGCTTGCCCTCTTTGCTATTGCGACCTCTGTCGCTCTGTTTCCCCGTATTTCAAGGTATATTCGTCATAACAAACATGAAGAAGCAGATGCCGCTTTTTATAAGGCTTTCTGGTTTTTAAGTACTCTGCTTAGCTTTAGCCTGGTTGGAGGGTATATGCTTTCAGAGGAGATTATCTGGCTTTTGTTTGAACGTGGCGCTTTTGGAAAGCTTGACACTCAAAACACCGCTTTAGCTTTACAGATGTATATGCTTGGACTACTTCCTTTTGGATTAAGCAAACTCTTTGCCTTGGAACTCTATGCACAACACCGTCAAGGCGAAGCAGCGAAGATAGCCACCTATTCACTTGGTACGAACGTACTGTTTTCACTGCTGCTCATCTCTCCTTTAGGTGCTGCGGGTCTTGCCTTAGCCTCTTCCCTAAGTGGATTGGTCCTGTTTGTCTATACGATAAAAGCCTATGGAAGCGCGCGCTTTTTCGTTATAATTTCGGATAAAAAAGCTCTTATCCTTTTACTAGCGTGTGCTTTACTGATTCCAATACTATATATTTTTAAAGAGATGATCCATGACTATCTATGATACTGTAAGCAAAACAAAACAGGACTTTATTCCTATCATCCCAGGCAAAGCAACACTCTATGTCTGCGGACCTACCGTTTATGACGATGCCCACCTTGGTCATGCTAAAAGTGCACTCGTTTTTGATTTACTTGTACGAACACTTGAAGCTAACGGTTTGGATGTCACCTTTGCCCGTAACATTACAGATATCGATGACAAGATCGTCAAAAAAGTCAATGAGACAGGCCTTGGTCTTGATGAGTTAACACACAAATACACGGCTGCCTATCATCGAGATATGGACGCCCTGGGTATTCGCCGTCCGGACATTGAACCCAAGGCGACAGAGTCTATGGAATCGATGGTTCAGCTCATATCAACTCTAATTGAAAGTGGCCATGCCTACAAAACAGCAGAGGGTGATGTCTATTTTGATACGCAAAAAGACAGTAAATATCTCAGTATCTCTAACAGAGTGCAGGAACAAGATGCAACCCAAAGCCGTATAGAGACAAACGCTTCGAAAAAAAATCCGGCTGACTTCGCCCTTTGGAAACATTTTGATGAAGGCATAACCTATGATACTCCTTTTTCTGCAGGTCGTCCCGGTTGGCATACCGAATGTGCGGCCATGATTGAAGAACATTTGGCAGTTGAGGGTGAATATGCCATCGATATTCACGGTGGCGGGGCTGACCTTCTTTTCCCTCACCATGAGAATGAAGCTGCCCAGCATAGATGTGCGACGAACCAGGAACTGGCCAAATACTGGATGCACAATGGGTTTGTCAATATAGATGGTGAGAAGATGTCCAAAAGCCTTGGCAACAGCTTTTTCCTCAAAGACGCTCTCAAGTCATACCATGGCGAGGTTTTGCGTTTTTATCTCTTAAGTACGCACTACAGAAGTGACTTTAATTTCAATGAACTCGATCTTCTGGTTTCAAAAAAACGTCTTGACAAACTCTACCGTCTCAAAAAACGACTGTTTGGGATGAAGAGTATTGAAGAAAAGACACCCTTTCAAACTGCCCTGCTTGAAGCGCTCAGTGATGACCTGAACATATCCAAAGGCCTTTCCCTTCTTGATGAGATGATCTCAAAGGCAAATGAGAGCCTTGACGCCAATCCAAAAGACAAAGTAATCAAACGCCAATCGTTGGCTGATATGGCCTATGTCGAAAAACTTCTTGGTTTTGGCCTGCAAAACCCTTTTGAGTATTTTCAATTTGGCATCAATGATGAGCTCAAGACAAAGATCGACACATTAATTCAGCAAAGGTCTGCTGCTAAAGCAGAAAAAGATTTTGTCACCTCCGATCGTATCAGAGACGAACTCCTTGCACTTGACATCTCGATTATGGATACCCCACAGGGAACTTTCTGGGAGAAAAACTAGTAGATATCCTACCCGGTTCTTCTTCCATTTTCCCTACTGTAGATCAATTAAAACTCGTCTTAATGATTTTGCAGTATAATCACAAAAAAAACAAAGAAGACAGATGATTCCCTACTCCAGTGTAAAGCCATATCTTTTTAAACTTCAACCCGAAACTGCCCATCATCTTGTCGAGTATTTTTTGCGTGGTGCAAATATCTTGCCTTCAGCATACAATCCATGGATAGAGAAGCATTTCATTACGCATGAGTCCCTCTCACAAGAACTTTTTGGACGAACATTCTTAAACCCAGTAGGCCTTGGTGCCGGATTTGATAAAAATGCAGCCATGATACGTGGGATACAGGCTCTCGGTTTCGGCTTTACCGAAATTGGTACTGTCACGCCTAAACCTCAAGAGGGAAATCCGAAACCACGTATGTTCCGTCATATTGAAGAAGAGAGCGTGCAAAATGCCATGGGCTTTAATAACGCGGGAATGAAAGCTGTATATAAACGTCTGAAAAAACGTTTTCCTTTCTCAACGCCTATCGGTGTGAATATTGGTAAGAACAAGGCAACGGATGAAAAAGACGCAATCAATGACTATACTACTTTGATCAATAAGTTCAAGGATCTATGCGACTATCTTGTCATCAACATCTCTTCGCCAAACACGCCTGGTCTGAGAGATCTTCAAAACGAAGCTTTTATCACAGGACTCTTTGCTGAGGCAAAAAAACTGACCGATAAACCCATCTTGCTCAAAATTGCGCCAGATATGACGCCCGAGCAAGCCGTTTCACTCTCTAAGTTGGCTGTTGATGCCGGAGCAGCCGGGATCATCGCAACGAATACAACCATTGACTACTCTTTGGTAAAAGAACCAGAAGCTATCGGCGGTATCAGCGGTGCCGTTTTGAAAGAGAAAAGCTTTAAGATATTTGAAGCCGTAGCCAAAGAGCTTTATGGTAAAGCCATACTCATTTCAGTAGGTGGAATCGACTCAGCTGAAGAGGCCTATAAACGCATTAAAGCTGGAGCCTCTTTGGTTCAAATCTATTCAGCTCTTGTGTTTCATGGACCAACACTGATCCGTGATATCAACACAGGTCTGATTGAACTTCTCCAAGCCGATGGTTACACCAACATAACTGAAGCTATCGGAGCCGATAGAAAAAATGCTTAGATTCGTAAGTTTAATATTTTTGACTGCAGGAGTAATGATGTCAGCATCTTTACCATCATACAAAACACAGACCTTAGATAATGGTCTTCAGGTCGTTGTGATCCCTATGGAGAACAACACGAACGTCATCTCTACGGACATTTTTTACAAAGTCGGTAGCAGAAATGAAATTATGGGAAAAAGCGGAATTGCACATATGCTTGAGCATATGAACTTCAAATCTACTGACAACCTAAAAGCGGGAGAGTTTGACGATATCGTCAAAGGCATGGGTGGTATGAGCAATGCCTCCACAGGTTTTGACTATACACATTACTTTATTAAGTCATCGACAAAAAACCTTTCAAAATCACTAGACCTTTTTGGTGAACTGATGGAGAGCCTCAAACTTCAAGACGAAGAGTTCCAGCCTGAACGTAACGTCGTCGCTGAAGAGCGCCGTTGGCGTACTGACAACTCGCCGCTTGGATATATGTATTTTAGACTTTTTAACAACTCCTATATCTACCATCCCTATCACTGGACACCAATCGGATTTATGGATGATATCCAAAACTGGACCCTTGAGGATATCAAAGAGTTCCATGCGACCTTTTATCAGCCAAAGAATGCGATCATCGTTGTTACAGGTGATGTCAACCCAGATGATGTCTTTACTCTTACGAAGAAGCGTTTTGAAAAAATAAAAAATAAAAAAGAGATTCCTGTTGTACATCAAGTAGAGCCTAAACAAGATGGGGCCAAGCGTCTTGTTGTCTACAAGGAGAGCGAAGTAGAGATGCTTGCTATCACTTATCACATCCCCAACTTTCAGCACAAAGACCAGCCTGCACTCTCTGCTGTTAGTGAAATGTTAAGTGCAGGAAAAAGCTCACGTCTTTATCAGGGCCTGGTCAATGAAAAACGCTTGGCCAACCAGGTATATGCTTACAATATGGAGAACATCGATCCGGGTCTTTTCATATTTATGGCTGTGTGTAATCCTGGAGTCAAAGCTGAAGATGTTGAAAAAGAGATTCTTGCTGAGATAAAAAAGCTTAAAACGACGATAACACCTGCTGAAGAACTTGACAAGATCAAAGTCAATACGAAAGCTGATTTTATCTACTCACTTGAATCTTCATCATCCGTTGGAGATCTTTTTGGAGGCTATCTAGCCCGTGGTGATCTTAAGCCATTGATGGAATACGAGGACAATATCAATGCCCTCACTCCTCAAGACATCCAGGAAGTCGCAGTGAAATATTTCAATGAAACACAATCAACAACAGTAATTTTACGAAAAGGTGACAAATGAACATAGTAACAGGAGCGACAACAGCACTTATTACACCATTTAAAAATGGAAAGCTTGACGAAGAGACTTACGCAGCACTTATCAGACGTCAGATAAATAACGGTATTGATGCGGTATGTCCCGTAGGTACGACAGGTGAAAGTGCGACATTGACTCATGATGAGCACAAGCGATGCATAGAGATCGCCGTAGAAGTCTGTAAAGGAACAGCGACGAAAGTGCTTGCCGGTTCAGGCTCAAATGCAACAGCTGAAGCCATCGATATTGCAAAGCACGCGCAAAAATCGGGTGTAGATGCCATCTTTTCTGTAAGCCCTTATTACAACAAACCTTCACAAGAGGGACTATATCAACATTACAAAGCGATTGCTACTGCTGTCTCTGACCTGCCTTTTATGCTCTACAATGTTCCAGGCCGTACCGGTGTTGACATCTCAGCAGACACGACTATTCGCCTTTTTGATGATGTAAAAAACATCTATGGTATCAAAGAAGCCACAGGGAGCCTGGAGCGAACAGTAGAACTTCTTTCCCGCCGTCCGGAGCTCGCAGTACTGAGTGGTGATGATGCAATAGACTACCCTATTCTAGCAAACGGCGGTGCTGGATCGACCTCTGTAACATCAAACCTTCTGCCAAATTTAAAAAGTGAACTTGTCCACAAGGCTCTTGAAGGTGACTTTATGGGTTCAAAAGCCATCAATGACAAACTCTATCCTATTAATAAGGTACTCTTTTGTGAATCCAACCCTATTCCGATCAAAGCGGCTATGTATATTGCCGGTTTGATTGACACTCTAGAGTATAGGCTTCCTCTTCTTGCGCCTAATATGGATAATATGAAACTTATCGAAGATATACTCAAACAATATGAAATCAAAGGACTGTAATGCAAGGTAAAACTCTTTTCGTTAGTGGCGGAACACGTGGGATCGGAAAAGCAATCGTATATGCTTTTGCCGAAAAAGGATGTAATGTAGCATTCACATATGCTTCAAATGCAGAGACTGCGAATGAAATCATTGCAGATGTTGAATCCAAATACGGTGTCAAATGTAGAGCCTACCTACTCAATATCCTAGAGCCGGAAACCTATAAAGATGTATATCAGCTGTTCGATGAGGATTTTGATCGTCTCGACTTCTTCATATCAAACGCCATCATCTCTGGCCGTGCTGTAGTCGGAGGATTCGGTCCCTTTATGCGCCTTAAGCCAAAAGGTCTCAATAACATCTATACAGCGACTGTAGATGCCTTTGTTGTCGGTGCGCAAGAGGCTGCAAAGCGTATGGAAAAAGTCGGTGGTGGATCGATCATCTCAATGAGTTCGACAGGTAACCTTGTCTATACACCTAACTACGCAGGCCATGGTACAAACAAAGCAGCAGTTGAAGCCATGGTACGCTATGCTGCAGCTGAACTTGGCGAGAAAGGAATCCGTGTCAATGCAGTCAGTGGAGGCCCTATTGACACAGACGCCCTAAAAGCCTTTCCTAACTACGAAGAGGTCAAAGGTGAAGTTGTCAAGCGTTCGCCTCTATCTCGCATGGGTGAGGCTGAAGATCTTACCGGAGCCTGTCTCTTCTTATGCGACAACTCTTCAAGCTGGTTGACAGGTCAGACCATCGTCGTTGATGGTGGAACAACATTTCAATAATATCACGAGCCTTTGTGGCTCGTCACAAAGTAACTTATGTCTAATAAAAATCAAATACTCAATATACCCAATCTACTAGCATCTATACGCATTCTTATGGCCCCTATCATGTTCTGGGTCATTATTACCCCTGAATACTTCACCGATCAGGGTGTTCATATTACCTGGGTATACTATCTTGCCGCCTTAATCTTTGTCCTTGCAAGTACTACGGATTTTTTTGATGGCTATATCGCACGAAATTTTGACCAGATAACTCTGTTGGGAAAGATTTTGGATCCCCTTGCAGACAAGATGCTTACCATCGGTGCCTTTTTAGCCTTGATGGTTGTCGGTGATGCCAATGCCTGGGCTATCTACATCATCATCGTCCGCGAGCTTTTCATTACCGGATTACGAACAGTTGCTGTTGCGGAAGGCATTGATATTAGTGCTTCTTGGGCTGGAAAAGTTAAAACAGTTGTACAAATGATTGCCATCGGCTTTTTGATTATGCACTGGTCTTTACAAGAGTATTTCATCTTTGCCGTCGATGACGCCCTGCTTTGGCTGGCTGTTATCCTTACAATCTATTCCGGTATAGAATATATAATTGGCTTTGCCAAAGCCTTCAAAGGTAAATAATGGGTTGGTTCGTCTCATTACTGGTTCTATCTCTGCTGATTTTTTTTCATGAACTCGGGCATTTTTTAGCTGCACGTGCTATGGGTGTGTATGTGAAAGTCTTTAGTATTGGATTTGGCAAGAAAATAGCATCATTCCAATGGAAAAACACACAATGGCGTATCTCCATGATTCCTTTAGGCGGTTATGTGCAGATGAAAGGGCAAGACGACACGAACCCTTCTGCATATTCTAACGATGATGATTCCTACAACGTCAAAAAACCATGGCAAAGAATTTTTATTCTCCTTGCCGGACCTTTCGCAAACTTCCTACTCGCATTTTTCCTTTTTTGGTTGATTGCATTGGGAGGTCCACAGGTCCTCTCGCCTGTCGTCGGTGAAGTCCTCAAAGACTCCCCAGCTGAAAAAGCAGGGCTTCAAAGCAATGATATCATCTCCGAGATCAACGGGGTCAAAATCGAGACATGGAGTGAGATGGCAGAAAAGATTGCTGAGTCTTCAAGTGCAATTAACTTCCTTGTTGAACGTAACAATTACATTCAAAGTATCACGATTACACCTCAAATGCGTGAGGCACGCAATGACTTTAATGAGACAGTACAGCGTAGGATGATCGGTATCAGTGCAGCAGGCGTCTCTAAAACACTTGACATAGAAGATTCATTGGAATACGCATGGCAGAAGACACTCTGGGCATCAACATTAATCTTTGGCGGTGTAAAACGTCTTATCTTTGGTGATGTTCCGGCTAAAGAGCTCGGTGGTGTTATTAGTATCGTGAAGATCACTGCCGATGCAAGTTCACAGGGATGGATGGCTGTTTTCTTCTTTGCCGCCCTGATATCGGTCAATTTAGGCGTGTTGAACCTTTTACCCATCCCGGCTTTAGACGGTGGGCATATTATGTTCAACCTTTATGAGATGATATTTCGTGTACCCCCGAGTGAGGCAATGCTTGTGCGCTTGACTATAGCAGGATGGGCACTTTTAATCGGCCTAATGTTTTTGGGCTTGTATAATGACGTCAACAGACTAGTAGGATAAAAAACATGAATGAAGTAGAATATAAAATACACTTGGACAGTATCATACAGCGTATAGAGGATGCACGTATCTCCGTTAGTGAGCACCATATCGTGAAGATAGTCGCAGTCAGCAAATATTCAAGTGAGGAGGCGATTAAACGTCTCTATCAGATCGGTCAACGTGCTTTTGGCGAGAACAAAGTACAAGACCTTGTCACAAAAAGTAAAAACCTTGACGACCTTCCCCTGGAATGGCACTTTATCGGTAACCTTCAGAAGAACAAGATCAACCAGCTTATCGATGCCAATCCTTACATGGTTCAAAGCCTTGACTCATTGGAACTCGCACAGGCACTTCAAAAGCGTCTAGAAGCCAAAGAGAGCAGTATGGAGTGTCTGCTTCAAATCAATTCAGCCTATGAAGAGAGTAAAAGCGGTGTCACCCCAGAAGAAGCAAAAGATGTTTACGCACAAATCAAAGAGAGCTGTCCAAATATCGAGTTGCGCGGGACGATGAGTATCGGTGCACACACGCAGGACAAAAAACTCATTAAGAAAAGCTTTGAGACAACCTACAATATTTACGCAGACCTTAAAGGTGCTGACATCTGCTCTATGGGGATGAGTGGTGATTTTGAACTGGCTATTAAATGCGGATCAAATATGGTACGCTTAGGATCTGTACTTTTCCCTCATTAAAGCCTTCAAAAACATCCTTTTAGTATCAGTACTAAAAGGCAAGACCTAGGCGATATTATTTACAGAATGCTGCACTGATTTGTTCACAGCACTTTCGGCAGGTTCTCCGATGTAAAAGCCCTGAGAATAATTTACCCCAAGTTCACATACTTTTTCATGCACCTGTTTTGTATTAACAAACTCCGCGATGGTTTGTGCCCCTATTCTATTGGCAAAGGCAACAATGTTTTCAACGATCATCTGATTTGAAAGGTTTGTATCAAGATTTTGTATAAATGAACTGTCAATCTTGATCGTCTTCGCTTCCAAACGGAGAAGACGTGAGAATACTGACTGTTCGATCCCAAAGTCATCTATGGTTATATTAAACCCTTTTTTTCGCAGACTTTTGATCTGATGTAGCATATTATCCGTATCGTTTGCAGAGATATTCTCAACAACTTCTATATAGACACGATCAGCCGAGATGTTATAATAATCGCACTTATATTGTAAAAAATCCTCCAAATAGCCTTCACGAAAGTCCTGTGCGGATACATTTAATGAAAAAGCGTATGTGTTGGTCTGAAAATGTTTGAATGCCTTATCGATCATCACTCTTGATATCTTTGTCAATAGACCGGCAGAGGCAGCAGAGTTTATAAAACTGCTGGCATCCAAAATATTACCTTTCTTATCCAATATACGACATAGGGCTTCATATTTTTCAATACGGCCTGTCTCATTATTGTAGATCGGTTGATAATAGGACATGACTCTGTCATTTTGCAAGGCATCTTTTACAGTTTGTATCCAATAAAGCGTCTCTCTTTGTGCCTTTACATAGGCGGAATCACTCTTAAAGACCACCATTTGAGCGCGTCCTTTTTCTCTTGCTTCAGCTGACGCCGTTTTGGCATGTACAAAAAGTTTGTTATGATCGCCCCTGTCCATACCCATTGAAAAACTGATATCAAACTCAATATCGTCAATAATAATCGCAGACTGTTGAAACATAGCCAATATCTGCTGAGAAAGAATCAGTTCTTGATTTGCTGTCGGCGATGAAATAAGTACGACAAATTCATCGGCACTTATCCTGTAAGGTTTTGTATTAGTTGGAAGAAACTGTTCAAGACGTGAAGCCACCTCTTTAAGTATTTTGTTTCCGTACCCCATTCCATAAATACTATTGATAAAATCAAAACGGTCAATATTCATAAATAAAAGCGCTTTTTCTCCAGGTTGCGAGATCGCCTTTTTCAATGCACGCTGATTAGGTAAACCTGTAAGATCGTCACGGTAACGAATAACTTCAATCAGCTTCTCTTGCTCAGTTAAACGTGTTTGAAGCTCTTTTTCTTGGGCAAGTAAACGTCCGAGTCGTTTTCTCTCATAAGAGAGCATGTCATTGAGTTTCTTCTCATTCTCCTCATAATGCTCTTGTAGTTTACGTTTTTGCGCCTTTATCTCTTGCGAGGCATCTGCTTGTTGGTTTTTCTGAGCCAAAGCATAAAGCTGAATGCAACTCTTATAGATACTATCAAGTAGTGCTTGCATATTTATCGGTTTGGGAATAAAACCAGAAACGCCCACGTTACTCCATGCCAGAAGGGTCTTTGCATCTTGTGACTTGGAGATGACAATAACATGCTGAGAAGGCGATATCTTTTTAACCTGTTCCATCATCTGAAGTGCGGAATAGTTACTTAAATCCGTCTCTGTAATAATAAGGTCATGTTTGTTGATCTTGTAATGATTAAGAGCGTCATAACCATCAGCGGCATCGTCAACCTGTGCAAAAACACGCGAAAAAGTTTTAACAAGAGATTGTCTTGTGGCGCTGTCTCCGTCTACACAAAGCAGTTTGAGTTTTTTTGTATAGGGTAATAAATCTTGAATCTCTATCATTTCACACCTCTTCTGACGGTTCATAGAATAACCGCGAAAATGTTCTATTGTAAAAACTTTAACATAACTAAACTAATGCAGAGTAAATATTCAAAGCTAGCTTTATTACTTAATAGTAGTGGAAAACGCCATTCATATTAGATAATATTCACCTATTGGTGGCAATGAAATCAATACGACTCTTGGATTACAGCAGCCGGTTCACCGATGTAGAAACCTTGTGAATAGTCAATTCCCAATGTTTTTACAAGCTCCAACAGTTCTTTCGAATCAACATACTCTGCGACTGTTTTAGCACCCATTTTTTGTGAAAACTGCACAATGTTTTCTACAATGATTTTTGCATTCTTGTCATGAAGAAGATGCTGGATGAAATGCCCGTCAATTTTCAACACTTCGGCCTGTATCTGCATCATTCTTGAGAAGTTTGCACTATCTACCCCAAAATCGTCAATGGATATATTACAACCCATCTCTTTTAAAGCCTGAATCTGCTCGATACAGCCACTCGTCGCCTCTGTACTAATATTTTCAAGTATCTCAATGTAAATGCGACTTGGGTCTATCCCGTAAAAATCGCATTTGTATTCAATATAGTCGACCAGATAATCAGCCTCAAAATCCTCAAGTGTCGCATTGATAGAGAATGCATAGGAATTGTCTTTAAAATATTTAAAACTTTTATCTATGACAACACGTGTAATATCACTCATCCTGCCCGCGACAATAGCGGATGGAATGAACTCCTGAGGTTGATATAGACTTCCGTCCTTACCTTCTATACGACATAACACCTCATACTTTGTGATATGATCGCTGGAGTTATCCAGAATAGGTTGAAAATAGACTCTGATGCGATCATCGCAAATTGCTTCTTGAATGATCTTCACCCATTTGATCTGTGCATGCTGTTGTTTAATAAAAACCGAGTCCTCATTATACGTAACGATACGACTCCCCTCTTTTGCTTCAAACAAGGCGATATCAGCCTTCTCTATGAGCTCATCTCCTGATGCGATACCAATATCGATACGAATCTTTAGCAAAAAGCCATCAACTTCTATAGGGGTCTGCTCAAAAAATGATTTTAACTGAGAAGAGAGAATCTTCTCCTGAGAGGGAGATGGATTCTTTAATAAAATAGAGAACTCATCCTCGTTACTTCTGAACAGTTCAGCATTGACAGGTAAATTGAGCCCGATGGCATCTTTGAACTCGACAAGAACCTTGTTGGTCAGCTCCGTACCATAATAGACTTGAAAGGCTTTAAAGCTATGAAGAGAGACTTTCAGCAGTACACTCTCCTCTTGCAATGCGATCCGTTCCTGCAAAGCATACACGTTCATACATGAAGTAAGTTTATCGACGAAATAGGTGTCATCAAATATCTCTTGCATATTGATATATGAGGCAGCTTTAAGCAGTGTACGCTCACACTCATTTTTATCAAGTGGATTAAGGACAACGGCATCGACACCATGCGTTAACGCACTCAGTATGACTGCAGATTCGCTACTACAGGCGATCACATAACGTTCGGGTAAAAAATTCTTGATAGTCTGCAAGACTTCCATACTCTCCACATGTTCCATATCCAAAATCAAACAGTCATAATTTTTCTGATGAAGTACGGAGGATATGGTGGAACCGGAAGTATATACTGTGATATTTTTGGCATAACTTGTAATTGAAGTCTGGTGCGTAGGTGTCTGCAGATAGATGATTCTCATATTGGAAAAGTTGGTAGTATGTGACGGCATCACTCGCTCCCTATGCCTATATCAAAGAGATAAGCTTAATAATAGTTTATAAATAATTCTACGTATACTATCAAAGTGTATAGAAAGAAAATAAATAGATAGAAAACAAGAGACAAACTTATCAATATATGAGTAATTTCTTCACTGTTTTACTGTTCAATGAGATACAGTTACTGAGAATTCTCATTCCATGCGCTTATGCTATAATTTCGTCCACATAAAACAAGGCGATATCTTTGAATAACTCATCAAGCAACACCCAGAAATTTATACTTAAACTCTTTCCTGAAATCATGATCAAAGGTTCTTCTGCCAAACGGCAGATGGTCGGACAACTTTATACTAACCTTCTAACTATACTGGAACGTATTCATGAAAAAATCGAAGTCAGAAAGTTTTCTGACAAGATCGAAGTAGTTGCACCCACTGACGTCTTAGATAAAGTCAGGCAAGTCCTTTTAGATACTTCCGGTATCGAACAGATACTAGAAGCCGTGCAGTTTGACAATATGGACACACTTGATAAGATCAAGACAAAAGTAGGTGAACTAGTCAGTGACTCCCTTAGGGACAAGAGCTTTGTCGTCAGAGCGAAACGTACAGGCACGCATCCGTTCAAGTCTACTGAACTTGAACAGACGGTGGGTGGTTACCTGCTCGCGCATTCAGAAGCTAAGAATGTCGACCTTCGTAACCCGGAAGTCACTGTACGTATTGAACTTGTCCACAACCAGCTCAATGTCATTACATCCAAATACAAAGGTCTAAGCGGATTTCCCATAGGTACACAGGGGGATATCCTTTCCTTGATGTCCGGAGGGTTTGATTCCACAGTCGCTTCTTATCTGACGATGAAAAGAGGGATCAAGACACACTTCGTCTTTTTCAACCTTGGCGGCAATGCTCATGAAATCGGTGTCAAACAGGTAGCTCTGTATTTATGGTCAAAATTCGGCTCATCTCACAGAGTCAAGTTTATCTCCGTTCCTTTTGATGCCGTCATCGAGGAGATATTTCGATCTACTGCACCTACTTATATGGGAGTAACACTAAAACGCCTGATGCTCATGGCTTCGGAAAAAATAGCCGATCAACTCGGTATAGATGCATTGCTTACCGGTGAAAGCGTAGCACAGGTCTCAAGCCAGACCCTACGTAACCTTGCGCTTATCGATCAGGTATGCAATAAATTGATTTTGCGTCCGCTCTCGACAATGAACAAGCCGGAGATCATCTCGATAGCCAGTCATATAGGAACACGCCATTTTGCAGAGAGCATGCCTGAGTATTGCGGCGTGATCTCTCAAAATCCTGTTACGCATGGTTCCTTCAAACGTATGGAGAAAGAAGCAACCCGTTTTGACTATGAGGTACTCAACCAAGCTATTGAAAATGCACAGCATCTTTATGTGGATGAGATAGTCAACGATGTCAATAAGCTTGAGGCGGTAGAAATTGTGCGCGACTTAAGTTCTGATGATTATATCGTTATAGACATTCGTGCCGAAGAGGAGTGTATTCAAACACCTTGTGAAACGCTCAAAATCCCATTTCATAAACTCAAAACAGAGTTTAAAAAACTTGCCCAGGAGAAGAAATACCTACTCTATTGTGAAAAAGGCATCATGAGTCAGCTTCATGCACAATATCTCAGAGATGAACTCAAGTGCGATAATGTCAAGGTCTACAGACCGGAGTAATATGTCAACAAAGATATTTTTTTCAACACCTGTTGAACCATCTGTTTCAAGTGCTAGAACACTATGATGTCCTAATCAAAATCGACATCGTCCCAAAACTCCTCATAGGAGAGGTTCGTCTCTTTTTTATGCTCTTCCAGCTCAATTTCAAGCTGTTTTTCGCGTTCCTGTTTCAGGTATAAATCCAGAGCCTCTTCAATGACATGATCCGGTCGTTTTTTTAATAATACAGCCATAGCCTCTATTTTTTCTACTGTCTTCAAATCTAACTGCATAATCCCTCAATACATATAATATGAAAATTCTATCATATTACTCTCTCTATCTTCTTGCTTGGAACCCTTGACCTTACAGATCCTATTAAGCATTACAATAGCCTTTTAAGTGAATTTAGCATACCATTGCACGAAACTTTCAAGGATAAACAGACTAATGGATGTGGATATACACTTTAAAGTAACACCGTCTCAAAAAGAGACCATAGATTTAAGAGCGGCTGAGAATGGATTTGATAATATACCCGCCTATTTAAAAGTCGTTGCTCTCAAAACGGCTTCCTTCAACCTAACCTCTGCTGGCTTATCAACAGAAGAACCGTCCATAGTGCTTGGATTTAAAGTTACACCCTCACAGAAATCAAAAATTGAAGAAAACATGAAAGAAAGCGGCTGTGATGCACTTGATACATACCTACGATATGTTGCCTTGCATGCAGTCGTATCAGCAGTCGTAGAAGTACGATCAACCGGCACTCTTGATGCCATGCTCAAACGCATTGCCGATAGCAAAAAACGATAACAAGGAGATAGAATGAGTGAACAATCAAAAATCATTGCACAGATACAACAACTGGTCATGACCATCTTAAAAAATGGCTCGGCAACAATTGAAGAGGCTGATGAGATAGACAGACTCGAAGCACTGTTGTATCAGCAAAAGTGTTTTAAAAAGATTGATAGTGCCAAACACGAAAACCAGGGAGAAGAGATAGCAACTCTTTTCTTTAGTGAAAACTATACGGATGCAATCAACAAGATGTATGAATGTAAGATAAGCCCTGAAGACTTTTTTGGGTTTGTCGAATATTTTTATGACGATGAACACGAAGATGAAGAGCTAACAGAGATGTTCACGGATGCCTTTATCGCAAAAGTGAATGAGGATTATCGTATAAAGTCTCAAGCATAATTACAATACATATAGATATTTAACAAAGCTTAAGTAGTACTATAGAGGTAAACCTATGACTTCCAGTCATCTCTTTTATCCTCGGCTACTTTCATCTTTCTAAAATATTTTTTTATTGTTATACGTGATACTTGATAATTAAGATAGAAAAGTTACAATTCCCCTAATAATCCATAATAGAGCATCACAAAACTATCAAGAGTAGAATATGACAGAAACAGAAGCATTAGTTAAAGCAAATATTGAAAAACATAAAAAGCTTGATTCAGGCGAGTGGGATGAAGAAGCCCTAACCGAAGCACAAGATAATATAAAGTTTGTAAAACAGTTCAAAGAAGAGATATCCAAAGAGCTTTTCGGACAGGAACAAGCAATCAATATCGTAGCCAACAGTATGAAAACCTCTGTTAAAGACGAAAGTGGACCTAAAGCGACCTACCTTTTCCTTGGTTCTCCTGCTACCGGTAAAACCTTTCTTGCCGAACTGATGGCTAAACATTTACCAAAATACAAGATCATGAAGTTTGACATGACACAGTATCATCAACAAAACGGAGGCGAGCTCTATGGTTACCCTGCCGGTTGGAAAGGCTATGGTGTCGGTCAGTTAACGGGTTTTGTTCATAGAAACCCTAAGTCTGTCATCGTACTTGACGCTTTTGAGAAGTGTGACAACACCATTCAGAACAACCTTTTTTCCATCTTTGAAGGCGGTAAAATGCGTGATGCATGTGGTTGGGACAAGATAACCGATGAACCGTGTAACGAAGATCCCGACATTATCTACAACGATGAAAACGCAAATTATCTGGTCGATTTTACGGAGACTATCTTTATCATCACAACCAGCGTGGGAAAAGAACTTTATCTTGACTACAGATTCAAAGACCTGGTAAAAAAAGACTACATCCAAGCCGAATCAATGATCCTTGAAGCGATCAAGAGGGAAACCAAAAGAGACAGCAGAAGCGGTGGCGTACAAGAAGCTATCGTACCTGAGCTTGTTTCCAGATTCTCCAAAGCCAACATTGTCCTCTTTAATAAACTCGAATATGACGCTTTTGAAAAAATATCCAAAAAAGTCTTCCTAAACTTTAAGGATGAGTTTTATGATCGGTATAAAATTGAATTTGTAGTTGCCAAAAACTTCGATAACTTTTTAACTATGCAGATGCTTAACTTTGCCCCAGAACTTGATGCAAGACGCCTTAAAGAGAAAGTAAGTGCGCACTTCTTCAACAGGATCACTCAGTTTATGCAGGAATCAGACAAGCCGCTGATGAATTTTAAACAGATCAAAGTATCACTCTCTAAAGAGTCTGTAGCATTCTTAAAGGAGAGGGTCGCTCCACTCATTGAAAATGAGACACTCGTAAGAGAAGTCTTTAGAAAAAACACTACCCTTCATATCGACGATGCTATCACTGAGAAGAACGGTATCATTACCTACAAGGTAAACTCATGTAAGTTTTCTCAAGTGGTCAGAATCAAAGACTTTAGTGAAGATGGGCTGGTCTTTGATATCCCAAATGTCTCATTTAATGACATTGCAGGCCACCATAAAGCTAAACAGAGACTGGGCGAAGTAATTAACTTTTTTAAAGAGCCAAAACTTTTGGAGAGTTTTAATATCAATCCACCTAAAGGTATGCTGCTGTATGGACCTCCGGGGACAGGTAAGACGATGCTGGCTAAAGCCTTTGCGAAAGAGGCAGAACTTCCATTTATCTCGACAACCGGTCTTGAACTGCTCAAACCTGAAAAGACAAAGCTTATTTTTACTAAGGCAAAAGCCTATGCACCGGCCATCATTTTTATTGATGAGATCGACACTATAGGAAAACGTGATGGTGAAAACGGCAGAGAAGTACCTATCAACAAACTATTATCAGAAATGGATGGTTTTGCCGGTAGAAAAGGTGAGGACATCTTCGTCATAGCGGCAACCAATTATAAAGAAAACATCGATCCGGCAATCATCAGACCAGGACGTGTAGAGATCCATATAGAAATCAACAATCTTGATAAGGATGCAAGACAATACTTCTTGGATAAAATCATCAATGAGAAACCTACCGAGGGTACATTTGACATGAAAAAACTGTTGATGTATACCACAGGATTTACAGGGTCTCAACTCGAAATGTTGGGTAAAGAGGCATCCTTTTACTGCCTAAGGCATGGTCTGCATGCAATCACTCAAGAGATTTTAATTGATCAGATCAATATGATCAAATATGGAGAGAGACAATCCTACCTCTCGCTTGAGCAGATGTTTGAAGAGACCGCCGTATATGAGGCAGGACGTGCTGTTATCTCCAGAACTTTGATGCCACATGTCAATATCGAACATGTCAGCCTGACACCAAAAGACAACAATGAGCATTTCATCTCACATAACTACAGTGATGTCCAAGAGAATATGACAGTCAAAGACTTTAAAGACAGGATCGTTGTATCACTGGCAGGGAGAGCAGCCCAGATAAAACACTTTGGTGAGATAGAAGGTATGGATTCAGGTGCTTCAAATGACCTGCAACAAGCCACACGTGATGCCTACGTTGCCATAGCACACTATGGGATGGATAAAGAAGTCGGATATATCAATATCAACGGAATTATGGATGCACAAAACAAGTCTTTCAATAATAAAGACACCGAGCATTACCATGAAAAAATCGATGCCGCTTTGGAAAGATGGATGCTTGAAGGTGAACAACGGGTTACTGAGCTAGTCGATAGACACTGGGATACGATCCATAAACTATCAAAACTTCTTCTTGAAAAAGAGATCATCTATACCGATGAACTTGAAACAGTAATTGCTAGATAATACACTTTCGATTATCGAAGGTTTAGCTAAGAAAGAAGAGAACCACCCCTTCTCTTCTGTATATTTACTCCATTTACAAGCTGACTTTATTTAAGGTTCGCTATAATTCCATTTCAAAAAAAACCATCATCAGCCTTATCAAACTTATATTTAGCGGTGATTTGTACAAAAGGATGAGGTATAGAACTTCAACATAGTATTACCAGAGAGAGTCTGCGTGTCTTGATGACATCATTTTATGAAAAAGCGATTCGCAATGAAGAACTATCTCCTTTTTTTATCGATGAGATCGGAGAGGATATTACCGATGAGGAATGGGTCGAGCATATTGAGCTTCTTGCTGATTTCTGGCTGGCTAAACTTCTAGGTGAAGATACCTATTACGGGAACTTTGTAGGTGCCCATGTAAAGATGCCACATATCAAAAGAGAAAATTATGCCACCTGGTTGGCACTTTTTTCAAAAACAGCGGATGAAGTCTACATACCTGAAGTCGCCGAACGTTTTAAGAAGAAAGCCACAGAACTTGTTAAAGAGTTTTTTACCAGTACAAAAAAAATCTAAACAGATGTTTATCGTCATACCAAAGGAAAAGAATGAATAAAAAATTGAATGTGCTTTTCATCAAAGATGAGAACTCAATGCTAGAGACCAATGCCAAAGCTTTCACAGAACTTTTTAATAAAGTTGAGATTGCCCCGGATAAACATAAAGCACTAAAACTGATCTATGCTAACGAGTATGATATCATCATACATGATATAACAACAGACCCAATCTATGGCACAACCTTTACCAAACAGATCAAAGATATGAAGCCTAAACAAGTACAGGTGGCTTTGGTCGCAGCCAAAGATGAAGAGAATATAGGAGGACTGATTGACTTTGGAGTACATACTTTCTTGTTGACTCCGGAACAGCTGGATCAGGCATTGGAAGTGATCTCACAGATGGACACCACTCCTAAGCAATAATGCTCACCTTTCCTTTTCAACAAGAGGATGGTGGTTTTTTAGCCACCAATATGTAAAGCAGCCTGTGCATCCCATTTTGAAACATGCTGGGTGTACCACTTTTTAAAATCTTTTTCTAAAAATCCAAGCAGTTCTGTCGGGCCCTTGAGTACTTCCCAGCGTTTATGAAACTTTTCTAGCTTTTTTCGTATAACGTCGTGATCACTTTTATGCATTTGCGCATCCGAATAAGCACTCTGCTCCATCATATCTTCTTCTGTTTTAAAGTGCGTCTCTATTTCAGCTAAAAAACCTGGAAAAAGTTCATCCACTTTCTCTACATCCTTAGCTTTGACGGCATCATAAAAACTATTGATCACTTCTAGTTCATCATCATGTAGCATATTCATTACTTCATTGGTGACTTTTTGTACCTCATGTGCTTCAATAAACATCTTATCTCCGTAATATAAAGTTTTAAAAAAGGATTATAGCTATAAAAGGTTTATACTTTCTGACAGATCCATAGAAACATCAATCTATAAACTTTAATGAATAATGAGTTTTCTACATTAGCAATCTAATCAATTTCTATCTTATTTTCAATAGGATAGAATCCACGAAATCTATTCAAGTACAAATAATGGAAGGACAAAAGTAATGACTACAATCAAAAATCGATGGTTGATGGCAATAGGGGCCATGGCCATACATATGTGCATTGGTTCCGTTTACGCATGGAGCGTATACGTTAAACCAATACAATCGACAATGAACTGGACACTGACAGATGTCACTATAACCTTTTCTATTGCCATCTTCTTCCTTGGTCTATCCGCTGCACTCATGGGAAAATTCGTTGAAAGACAGGGGCCTCGTGTTGCTGCATCGTTGGCTGCAGTCCTCTTTGGACTCGGTACAATAGGCTCTGGACTCGCTATTTTTCTTGAGTCCAAGGTAGTTCTCTATCTTACCTATGGAGTCTTAGGAGGTACAGGTTTGGGAATTGGATATATCTCTCCGGTATCTATGCTAGTAAAATGGTTTCCCGACAGACGCGGCATGGCAACAGGTCTTGCGATCATGGGTTTTGGCTTTGCCTCTGCCATCTCCGGACCTGCTATCAAAGTGTTGATAGACGCCGTGGGGATCTCTTCAACTTTTTATATTCTGGGTGCTATCTATTTTGTCGTTATGTTCAGCGCAGCCCAATACCTTGCCAACCCGCCGGAAGGCTATCTTCCAGAACGCTTTAGTCAAGCGATTGCGCAAGGGAAAAGGAAGATTAAGGAAGATCTGGTAAACATCACGCGCAATGAAGCAGTCAAAACGGCCAGATTTTACGGCTTATGGATCATGCTGTTTATTAATGTCACCTGTGGGATTGCCATTATTTCTGTTGCATCTCCGCTTTTACAGGAGGTAGTCGGTATCTCAGCTCTTGCCGCAGCTTCTGCAGTAGGACTTATGGGTATTTTTAATGGTGCCGGTAGAATCATGTGGGCTAGTATCTCTGATTATCTTACAAGGCCTGTCGTGTTTATTCTTTTCTTTATTACACAGATTGTCGCTTTTTATTTCCTGACAACTGTTACAAGCATACTTATATTTCAAGTACTGCTTTACTATATCATGACCTGCTACGGTGGGGCATTCGCATCAATCCCTGCATATATAGGCGATATTTTCGGCACCAAAGAACTGGGCGCGATTCACGGCTATATTCTTACCGCCTGGGCCTTAGCCGGTCTTGCTGGTCCTATTATTATTGCCTATGTCAAAGATTCAACTGGCAGCTATACCGGTACACTTTATGTTTTCGTAGGGCTTTTCTTTATTGCCCTACTCACTTCTGTACTAATGCTAGCAAACATCAAAAAAATCAAAAGCATTGATGCAAGGGCCTGATCAATAGCTTGATAGGTAAAACAAGGTTAAGACGTTCTTGTTTTACTTAACAAAATCCTTTTTCTAACTTGTTGATCAAGTCAATCTCTCTTTGAGATGTAACCGTTGATTTCAGATAATTCCAGAACTCTTTCGCAAGTGTGACAACCTCTAGCCACTCCTCATCTTTTAATATTTCTATCGGGTCCTCGCTAGGTTCTATATATGAATAGGCATGTTGATTAAACGTGCTAGCCATCTGTGCTTCTTCTTGTGAAACATTTCCCCATTCAACAGCTTTCGCATAACCGTCATCCAATGACAAGACATCAAAATAGGCAGACATACACTCACTAAAAGAGGACGACCATATATCATCATCAGGCCACTCAGCCGTTGAACCTTCTATCCATGACATGTGTTGCAGTTTAAGATTTGAAAATTCAAAAATACACTGAATCCAATACAGTCTCCATCTCTGCTTTAACTCTACATCGCTTATATCATCTTGCATACTACCTAATATCATTTAATATAACCTCTCGTTTTCTTATGTGATGTTTTTATGATGAACAGGAAAGCCCTATATTTTTGTACTCTTCAGGGGTGTCACCTGCAAAATGTTCAAACTCTGGCAGCTCATCAAAAGGATGCGCAGCAATATGTAAAAGTGTCTCGACCATCGAAAAGTCACCGTGTTCTGCCTTCACTATTGCCTCTTGCAACATATAGTTTTTCAAAACATATTTAGGATTGCATTTTAACATTGCTTTTTGGCGTTCGATTTGTGTACGAGGCTCTTTTGACAATCGTTCGTCATACAGTTTCAGCCAGTTATCCATTATGACTGGTTCCATGACGATATCATACAAAGGGGTTCTGTCACCGTCATAACGACTCAACGTCCGATAAAAAAGCGTATGATCGACGTAGGCATCCTGTAACGTTCCGACAAGTTCTGTTATCAATTCAACGTCATCTTCAAACTTTTCGACAAGACCCAGCTTCTTACGCATGACATCGACATAGGCATTCGGGTAGATAAACGCACCGAACTCATCAAGTTTTTTCTGCATTCTATCTTTAGAGATGATCGGAGAAAGTGCCTTGGAAAGCATAGTAAGATTCCAATAGGAGATATTAGGCTGGTCTCCATAACTGTAACGGCCCAAACGATCTGTATGATTGCACACATAACTGTAATTAAAGTCATCAAGCATAGCATAAGGTCCGTAATCGATGGTAAGACCGGCTATAGACATATTATCGGTATTCATGACCCCGTGGCAAAAACCTATTCCCTGCCACTTTGCAATCAAGGTAGCTGTACACTCAACAACTTCGCAAAACATCTTAAAAAAGCGGTCATCATCGTTTGTCAAGTGCGGATACGACTCGGCAATGACATATTCAGCTAATGTCTGCAGCTTTTGGTGTTCACCTCTGTAATAAAAGTATTCAAAGGTACCAAAGCGGACCCAACTCGTAGACATACGCATAATAATAGCGGCATGTTCTATCTGTTGACGAATGATTTTTGTCTTTGAACCGATGATCCCAAGAGCTCGTGTTGTGGGAATACCAAGATGATGCATCGCTTCACTCATCAGATACTCCCGAATGGATGAACGTACAGCTGCCCTACCATCAGCCATACGTGAGTACATCGTCTCACCACTACCTTTGAGCTGTAAATTCCAGCCAGACACACTTCCCAGATTACATACCCTGCCATCACCTAACCAAGGATTATAATGGCCAAATTGATGCCCTGCATAGCACATGGCAAAGGGACGTGACTCCTTCGGAATAAAACAACCGTTTAGCAGTTCAACCAGTAAAGGATCGTTATGGGTCTCACTATCAAGATCAATCAATTTTGCAGCACTTGGATTAAAGCTTATCAAATAGGGGTTCTCAAGCGGTATGGGATCGATTAAATCGTAGAACTCATCATCAAGTGACAGATAGGGGGTCTGAAGTGTTAAATTATCTAAATTCATAGCGGGATTCTACATTTGTAGTAATAAATACCACCTAGCGTCTCAAGAGTAATTTATCCTGCTTTGTCTCTACTAAGAATAGGAATGCTGTTCATCCAACAATAACAATAGACTTATGAAATCACATATCTTCGTAGACTATTGGAATTTTCCTTGACAAATATCAATAGCTGCTTCTCATAAAGAGATTATAATTTCTAAAAGGAGAATATATGAGCTTGATTTCAAAAGAAAAAGTACCGCAAGTCGCTATGGACTTTATGAACGATGTACATATAGAAGATGTGGATATTATTAATGATCTGTATGATCTGATCGTACAATATACCAAAGATATGAGTGAAGAGAACGCTGTCAATATTGATATGAAGTTCGAAACTTGGTATGAGCATACGCTTGATCACTTTGAAGGTGAAGAACAAAAAATGCTCGAACTGAACTTTCCCCCTTATCCTATGCATAAAGCAGAGCATGAAAAAGCATTAGAAAAGATGGAGTCTGTGTATAGGAAATGGAAGAAAGAGCGTGAGATTATTCCCATCAAAGAGTACATATCCCAAGAAATTCCAATGTGGTTAACTAATCATATTCAAACAATGGATACGGTCACTGCCATGTTTTTTAAACAACAATCACACACTTGAGACTTGGAATTTAGACCTTTGATATCTCAGCAAAGTAGTTAGAAATCTAACACTGCTTATTCAAACAGCGACGCCTTTGTTCTCTTTAATTCTGCAATATACTCTCTTAAATCTTCATAGCCGTTTACAGTTCTTGTATCGGCATCTATACTAATGGCTTCTATTTGCTTGTTTATTCCAAAATCATCGGCATAAGTCGGAGCTGTCTCAATGCAATACTCCGACAACTGGACTAAAGTATCTTCATCATTAGCCAAAGCTTGAAGTTTTCTGCCTGCTTCGACTGCATCAATATAATCTATAACAAACTCGGGGTATCTCTGGCTACCATCCACTTCCGACACATAACGCAAATAAGCCTCTTTAAAACCATCAGCCTGATAGATATTCAGTGCTTCATTCAGCTGCTCTATTTCTTTAATCGTTGTATGTATCTTGTATTTCTGATCTTTCTCAACTTTGAAATCACTTTTCTCATTGCTGTAGTAAAAACAAAAAGTCATCTCGCAATTGTGATATGCCTGCTTTTTGTTAACTGTTATACATCCTGAATCATCATTCAAAACAAACCCCTGATTTTTTTGTGAGGGTAACACAGCTTTACTAAAAACTATTCTTGTAATATCACGCTACTTATTTTTCATATCTTGAAATAAGGTATAAGATGATATTTTTTCAAAAAGGAAACATATGAGTGAACAAATAAAGTTTGACGAGATGAGTATTGGCCAAAAGATAACGGCTATTGACAAGATAATAGATGATAAGATCAGAGAGTATCTACACGCAGATAGTGGGGACTTGGATTTTATCGATCTTAGAGAGACAAACGGTTTAACAGACGTTTATATCTCGTTTGTAGGTGCTTGTGGTTCATGTGACAGTTCAGGAGGAACGCTGGCATCGATTCAAAGAATTTTGAACGGACAACTTGAAACCAACAATATAAGAGTCTACTCGGTGTAACCGGGTAAAGGAAAAAGCTTGATCACACAAGAACAACTTACTATGGTTGCATTGCCAAGTATGAATGACACGCATTTGGAAGAGATACTAATTATAAACAGACTTGATAATGCTGCGATCAATCATGAGATAGAAGCTGTTAGCGAAAAACTGAATGCATTATTGGAACATACGATCATGCATTTTTCCGACGAAGAAGGAATAATGCAAGAGGCTGATTTTCCGGCCTTTGAAATGCATAAAAATGAGCATGACCGACATCTACGGGAGCTCAAATCAATCATAAAGTATTTTGAGCAACATCAAGATATCAATGCCATTCACGCTTACATCAAAGGTAATTTAACACCTTGGCTCATCAGTCATGTTGAAACAATGGACAATGCGATGGCATCCTATTTACAAACAGGTTCGGCTACAAGAGAAGACTCCTGAAGCGTGTTAACCTCTCTCTAAAAAAAGCCTGTATCCATTCGTCTCATGTGAAGCAATGACATGAACCAATCTCCAACCCTCTTTATATAGATCCGTTAATGTCGTCTTGGAGTTTTGAACCTGCGAGACGGCATCTGTCACACCTGTTTCACCCGATTGTTTTTTCGCATCGGTAACTTGAATGATCTCCGAGTCCTCATTATAAAGAACCGCACAAAAATATACTCGAATTTCCATGGTGTATGTCCTCACTTTCAAGATTTTTAGCTCTCACTAGCTATTGTAACAAAAAATATGACAAAAGCATCATCAAGCGGAGAGATCTTTACTGTGCCACCTCTGCTTTAACCTCTTGTATATCTGTGATATTTTCAGGAGATAGATCAAGAGCCATTGCGACAAAAGATGCTAATGCATTATCATCTATGATCTCCTGACACTCCTGCGATGTATTGTAAATAACTAGGCGTCCATCCTTGATGATAACATCCATAGTCCTGATTCCTAAATCTGCCGCGATTAAATGCAGATCAGGACGATTTAAATGCTTTCCCTCAACCTTCATCGAATAACCTGTACGTGTCTCTGGCATACCAAACATCTTTTTTTCCCTTTATCCATTTAAAAAATCGATAGGATTATAGCAAAAGAGTTTTATCTAACCGCCAGAATAATAATTAATAAACATTTTTAAGAGCGTGCGTAAAACAGTCATATTGATTTAACCGAAATCCTCTCTTCTTGACATTCATCAATACTTTATTCTTGATTTCATTTTATAATACACATAAAAGGAAAATTACAATGGCATTGATTTACGCTGAACAAGTAGAATATATGAGCATTGAGCAGATGCAGCAAACGCACGAAAACGAGATTAAAATTCTTAATGAGATTGACAAACTTGCTGACCGATGTGAAGAAGGGAATGCGACACAAGAAGAGCTAGAGAAAAAACTCAATGAGTACATCGAACATGTTCATGAGCATTTCGCCAACGAAGAACAATTGATGAAGGAATATAATTTCCCATCATACGAGATGCATAAGTTAGCTCACGATATGTTTTTGGCAGATCTTGCTTACGCTACCAAAAGCTGGAAAGAGTATGGTGATATCCATAAAATCATCAATTTTGTACGCAAAACACCCGAATGGATTGTTATGCATGTCAAATCCGTAGATGCGCCGACTGCTGATTACCTTGCAAGAAAAATGGATCCCGTGAAAGACTGACAGTTATAATATCTTTAACAGAGCTTTTACTGTCTCTATAGCATGCTCTGAAGTAGAGTCTACACAGATGGTCTCTGCTTCTATAGGATGATTCTGATCATTAATAACTACAACTCCCTGCCTTATCTTTCGTACCTGTCGTACAATATCATCAATATTCTCTAGGGTAGAACCAATTTGACTTCGTGACATCAGTTCAAGCCCTACATTCATCGAGGTATATTTCTTATCTGCAAAGGCTTCATAGATCGTTCTGATCGAGTTTTCTGTACATAGTTTATGGAGCATACTTCTATAAGGTGCGATCACCTCTTTAACTCCCATTTTTCTCAGCCAATTTACCACCTGCTCTGCCAGCTCGACACTACGGTTAAGATGAAAGTAAAGATCTCCTTGAAACTTAACACATTCCATAGGACCAAAAGCAGCGGCTTGCTCCTCTAAAGAGCTTATCAGCTCCTCATGTGAGACCTGAGTGTTCTCATTCGCATAAGAGAGGTAAGCTGCACACTTCACATCATGTTTCTTTGAAAGATCTTTATAATAGTTGATGCTATTTTTATCTCCGGCATGCCCTCCGCAGGCAATATCTGCTATATGAATGAGAGAAATAAGCTGATCATCTACTGCATGAGCAACACCTCGTTCACCAATCGCACAATTAATTAACATTTCATCCCTTTATTATGGAGTTATAAAACTCTTCTGTCCAATACATAATCTACAATCATATGAATGAACACCGGGATCGCTTGATTCGCATCAACACTGTAGTGTGCCAATTCTCTATAGGTATCAATACGCTCATCATACAACGCCCTCGCCCTGACCTCATCTTGAAGCAAAGGACGTTTGTCACGCTCTGTTTTACTCAAACGTCTCATGATGACGTCAAAATCTGCATCTATATTGATAATGAGAGACTTTTCCGGAATAACACTGTAAATAGGAACACCACCGCCTGTGGCGATGATTTGTCCTTTCTTTTGAGCGATCTGATCAATAGACTTTTGTTCAAGAGCACGGAAATACTCTTCTCCCTTGGTAGCAAAGATCTCGTTAATCGTACTCCCTTGCTCTTTTTCAATCACTGTGTCAACATCCACAAACTCTTTAAGAAGCTGGCGTGCCAAAGCTTTACCTACACTTGTTTTACCGCTGCCCATGAAGCCTATTAAAACTATATTGTCATATACCACGCTCTACCTTTTTACCATTAACTCTATCTATTAAACACTCACACCTGTGATAAAACATATATTATTTGATCGTCTTTTTATTTCAATCTCTTCTCTACGAGCTCATTAACCATTTTAGGGTTGGCTTTTCCGCCGGTATTTTTGAGGACTTGCCCCACAAAGAAGCCTAATAGCTTTTGATTTCCTGCTTTGAATTTAGCCACATTCTCTGGATTATTTTTTATTACCTCATCAATAACAGCTTCAATAACAGCAGGGTCACTGATCTGCATAAGACCTTTTGCTTCTACAATTTTTTCAGGAGATTCACCGGATGCCACCATCTCTTCAAAGACCTGTTTGGCTATTTTGTTTGAGATTTTTTCCTCATCTACCATTTTCACAAGTTCTGCAATCTCTTTAGGACTAAACTTTAACTCACTGATCTCGTTTTCTTTTAACTCACGTGCCACTTCATTCGCTACGATGTTAGCAAGATGCACAGGAGTATATTCAACAGCCAATGCTTCTTCATAAAAAGAGGAAAGCTTCTCATCACGAGCAAGGGTATTAGCCACCTCACTGTTAAGCTTATCCTCATTGATGTACTTGTCAAAACGTGTTTGCTCTGTTTCATTCATAGGAGCGACTTCACCATCGATCTGCTCCTTTTTAACTAAAGGATTTCGTTCTGTATTAGATCTTCTGTTATCCTCTTTTTTCTTTTTGCCCCAGGAGTCTTTCAGACCTACAATCTTGTTAAACACAGGCTTTTCATCGGTGTAATCCACAGGCTCGGCAAAAAAGTAGCCTTCTCTTTCAAACTGAAATCTTACATCAGGCTTCTGCGTGATCACAGCAGGTTCGATAAGGGCATTTCTGATCACTTTAAGTGAATCAGGATTGAGATCCTCCAGCCCCTCTGGCGATTCATCTTTAAAGAGTCTGTCATAAATTCTTACCTCAACCTCCTTCGCTTCTTTAGCGTCCACCCACTGTATCGCGCTTTTGACTTTGATCCCACTGGTATCCGATCCGCTTTTTGACTCTGGGTTATACTCTGCGATAATCTCGATGATCTCTCCCTTATCATCTTTGATTACCTCTTTACAGGTGATGATATAAGCATGTTTAAGCCGTACAGGCTGCTCTGGCGTCAGACGGTAATATCCCGGAGGAGGGTTTTCTGCAAAGTCCGCACGATCGATATAGATCTCTTTTGAAAAAGGAATCTTTCGTGAACCCTCTTTGGGTACATCTTCAGGATAGTAACTCGCATCAAGCTCTTCACTGCCTTCATAGTTTTCAATCGTCACTTTGAGTGGCTCAAGCACACACATCACACGTGGTACTTTGGTGTTCAGATCATCTCTGATGCAAAACTCCAGCTGAGCCACATCCACCATCGAGTTGGCTTTGGCGATACCAATGGAGTCACAAAAATTGACAATTGACTCGGGTGTATAGCCTCTGCGTCTATAGCCAGCGATGGTTGGCATACGCGGATCATCCCAGCCGTTCACTCTCTTTTCATTGACTAGCTGTAAAAGCTTTCTTTTACTCATCACCGTGTAGTTAATGTCAAGACGTGCGAACTCATGCTGATAAGGACGGGCCGGTGTCAAGCCAAGCGTGTCTAATATCCAATCATAAATATCACGGTTGTTTTCAAACTCCAAGGTACATATTGAGTGTGATATTCCTTCGATATAGTCAGAAAGACAGTGAGCAAAATCATACATCGGATAGATTGCCCAGGCGTCACCTGTTCTAAAGTGATGGGCATGTCGGATACGATATAAAAGCGGATCACGCATCTTCATATTGGCCGCACTCATATCGATCTTTGCCCTTAAGACATGTTCGCCGTCTTTAAACTCACCCTTCTTCATACGTTCAAACAGGTCAAGGTTCTCTTCGATAGAGCGTTCGGCATACTGGCTGCGTTTACCCGGTTCAGTCACCGTACCGCGAAATTCCCGCATCTGGTCTTCATCTATACTGTCCACGTAGGCCTTGCCCATTTTGATAAGGTCCAGCGCATATTCATACAGTTTTTGAAAATAGTCCGAGGTAAAACGAACACTGCCTTCCCACTCAAATCCAAGCCATTTTACGGCATCTTTTAAGGCCTCAACATATTGCGTGTCTTCTGTGGTCGGGTTGGTATCGTCCATTCTGAGATGACAGTACCCGTGATAGTCTTTGGCAATACCAAAATTGATACATATTGATTTAGCGTGGCCGATATGTGGAAATCCATTAGGCTCGGGTGGAAAACGTGTCACGACCCCTTTATACTTGCCCGATTGTAGATCCTTTTCTACTATAGTACGTAAAAAATCTTTATGCTCACTCATTATTTGTAAACCTTTTGATTATGAAACTGTATTAAGAGTCAAATAGTATCGAATTAGAGCTTATATCATCTTAGGATTTCATAGGAGTTATCGTACTTACGGTAGCTGTTTATCCATGTCATCAACCTAGACGTTCTCTAAATAAATATAAAAAATAGCTGTCACCTTTTTTTTAATTTGTTTCATAGGTTTAATTTGACCTTCCTGCTATATAATTCGATAAAAAAAGAGAGTTCATGGCTATAGATAATTCACTTTACGATTCACTACAAGACACCTTTTTCGAGATTAAAAACTATCTTGAAACGACTCAACTTGGGCGAGAACACTCGCCTGTAATGCTAAAACATGAGGAACTGGGTGAACTTTTAGAAAACTTTGATGTTGAAGCACTGGAAGAACAGACCAAAGATATAAACGGGCTGCATGAACAACTCAATGCCATCAAAGCAGTTTCTGAAAAAATAATAGATGATATCAAAAAAGAGGATGAGTCTGTTATCAAGGCAACCAATGTGCTCGATGGAATACAAACTATATTCGATATGATCGACAAGATAGTTTTATAAATGACAATCCCCTACCTCTTAGGTCTTTTAGCCCAGTTTATTCTGGCTGTCTCGATATTACCTTACACAATAAGCATTTTTCGTGGCACGGTCAAACCTAACCGTATATCATGGTTCATCTGGAGTGTTATCGGTTTTGCCTTTTGGATCATCACACCTCAAACAGCCGATGAGGTCACCAAGATGCTTACCGTCATTTTCATGGTGAATCCAAGCCTCATTTTCATACTAACACTTTTTAAAGGCGAAAATCAAAAACCGGACGGACTTGAGATATTCTCACTGTTAGTAGGACTCTCTGCCATCGTAGTATGGTATCTTTTTAGAAACAGTTCAGGTCTCTTTCCTATCAGTATGGCAATTGCCGCTGATTTTTTCGCTCTTTTGCCAACACTGCGTTTTGTCTATATGGCTCCCGATGAAGAAGCACCTTTGGCATGGCTTTGTTTCTTTTTTGGCTCATTCATCGCTCTTTTTGGGATTGAGAAATACACCCTAGAAAGTTTGATCTTGCCTATATATATGACTCTTGGGGCATCTTTAGTCGTGTTTCCATTAGTGTGGTATAGAATAAGAGAGAAAATACCAGTAAAAAATTGGATCATCTGATCTCAACTTGTTTTTTAAACATAACAAGTCATTATCGCACTCTAAATAACTACTATAAAGCAATTTAAGTACTCCTTTACCCCTAAAAGTATAAAGTGATAGCGTTATTTAAAAGGTATTCCTATGCAAGACTATAAAACATTTAAACAAGATTATAGGTTTTCAGAAGAAGAAGCCCAATTACTTCAGAACCTACAGCCCACAATGCAAGCTTTATCTGAACAATTTGTAGATGAATTCTATGATCATATTTGGGGACTTGGCGACACCGCTCAATTTCTAAAAGATAAAAAGATCATCTCACGCCATAAACAGAAAATAAAATTATGGTTCATTCACCTGTTTAACGGAACCTATGATTTTCAATACTTTATGTACCTTTACAAAATTGGTGAGATTCATGTCAAAATTGGTCTTCCCACACACTATGTAAACTCTGCATTTAATTTTGTCAGAACCTTTGCCTTACGTAGTCTTGAAAACACTTATACAGACAAAGACCAACATGTAAAAGAAATCAAAGCGATTGAAAAGATCATTGATATGAATCTTGATGTCTTGACAAGTTCTTATAGAGAAGAAGAGCTCAGTAAATTCTTATCACTTTCAAAAGTTGAAAAAAGCATCCTTTCAAGCCTCAAAAAGTTCAACTCCTACGTCAACTTTTTTTTAGCAAGTGCTTTGGCATTAGTTGCTTTTTTTGCCATTGGCCTGTTTGGATATGACATCTATCTTCTTTTCTTCTCAGATATAGGTATCGAAAAAGGCATTTTAACAGTCCTAGGAAGTCTTTTGGTCTTATGGGCGGCCATTGAACTGATTCATGAAGAGATACATCATCTTCAAGGGAAAGGCTTTGCGATTGGTGCATTTATCATGTTGGCTATGGCCGCACTGATTCGTAAGATACTCATCTATTCTCTCTCACCGGACAAGGCAAATGATTTACTCACGATTGGTGGTGTGATAGTAGGCCTAGCGATTGCTTACTGGCTTGTGGGTACAAAAAAAGATACTCATTCCATCTAAGTCCATGTGACTTAGCATATATTTGTTCTAACTTAAAAAAATCCACTCTAACCTATTTCAATCTTGCATGAAATGATTAGATTCTTTTGCTATGGATTGTTTCACCCAACTGCACTATAATACGACTAAAACTCAGTAGATACTATACACCTGCGTATCGTTATAAAATTAGGAACTGATTATGAAAGAGAAAGAGAAAAATTCTGAAATGATAGAAACACTCGATGATCTCGCGACATTGGCTGATTATTCACTTATGGAGACACTCCATAGTGATCCTGATGCAACAGCAGACGGTGTTGACCATTTTCCGCGACAAGTCTTCAGCGGCCACTATGTCCCCGTAAACCCAACGCCCATCAAGGATCCTGAATATATCATACACAGTAAAACCTTTTTTAACGAACTGGGCTTTGCCGACAGCTTGGCAGAGTCGGAAGATTTTATCCGAATGTTTTCAGGAGATACCTCTCAACTATCAGAGCCTTTACGTAAGCATGGTTGGGCAACGGGATATGCACTTTCTATCTATGGTACCGAATATTACGATCAATGCCCCTTTAAGACAGGTAATGGCTATGGTGATGGTCGTGCTGTCTCCATCCTAGAAGCCGTCATCAAGGGAAAACGCTGGGAGATGCAGCTCAAAGGCGGTGGCCGGACACCCTACTGCCGTGGTGCCGACGGTCGAGCTGTCTTACGGTCGAGTATCCGAGAGTTTTTAGCACAGGAGCATATGCATGCCCTGGGCATTCCAACATCTCGTTCTTTAAGTCTGTACACCTCTAAAACAGAAAAAGTAAAACGCCCATGGTTTTTAAACGGTTCCTATTCCAGAGACCCTGAAGTAATGATAGAAGAAGATGTGGCGATCACAACACGGGTTGCTCCCTCTTTTCTTCGAGTAGGTCAACTGGAACTTTTCGGTCGTCGTGCCCGTAAAAACGAACATCCAAAAGCGATGGAAGAGCTCGAGAAGATCGTCTTGCATATTATTGATCGTGAATACAGCGATGTCATCGATAAAAACCTGCCTATCGAGCAAAAGGTGATCTTACTTGCACGTGAGTTTCGCTCCCGTCTTACATCTTTAGTTGCAAACTGGATTCGTGTAGGTTACTGCCAGGGGAACTTCAACAGTGACAACACAGCCTTGGGAGGCTTTACCCTTGATTACGGTCCATTTGGCTTTATCGATATGTTTGATCCCAGATATCAGCCGTGGACGGGCGGTGGCGTTCACTTCTCATTTCTCAATCAGCCAATAGCTGCAGAGCGAAACTTTCATATGTTTTGCACGGCTTTGCTTCCCCTGCTTCATTCGTATGAGAAGGAGCTAGAACAGCTTGATGAGATAAGAAGTGGCTTTTCCAAGCTTATGCAGGCGCGTATGATCAAGATGTGGGCATCCAAACTTGGACTAGAGAGTTTTAATGCAGAACTTTTTAATGAACTGGTCGTACTGATGATAGAGACATCGGTCGATTACACCATCTTCTTCCGTGAACTCTCTGGCTTGCCTGAAAACATTGAACCACTGGTAAAAAGTTTTTACGGTGATGCTATTTATGATGAAAAACTCCGAAGCAGATGGACAGAGTGGCTGGAGAAATGGCAATCACTTATCAATGCAGCTACACCTGAAGCCAAAGAAGAGCTGTCACAGCAAATGAAAAGGACCAATCCAAAATACACACTGCGCGAATGGTTTCTCGTGCCTGCCTACAAAGCAGCCGAAAAAGGTGATTACACGCTCATTAGGGAATTAGAGGAAATAATGACCCATCCATACGATGAACAGTCTGAAGAGATAGAGGAAAAATACTATAAAGAAAAACCTTCCCACTTGTTTGATATAGCTGGAGTATCGCACGTAAGTTGTTCTTCGTAAAAAAGACTTTACGAGTCAGTCATAAGTTGACTAATAAAACTAGAATTCTATCTCTGGCTGTTTTGATTTTTCAACATAAAGAAGAACATTGGTAAAAGCATATTGGTCCATCTCATCAATCCCGGGATGTTCATAATCTAACAGATAATCAAATCCATCTAACTGAATGTCCTGAACTTTTTTTAAATGCACACTGTAGACCAAAAGATCTGCCAAATCACTGACCGGTATGATCTCTCTATAGCTTTTGCCAAACTCATCGATATATTCATCGACAATATCTTCATTTGACATAAAAAGCATCCAAAGTATGATCTTATCCATCGGCTGGTGTACCTTAACTTTGTTTAAAAAGTTATCATATATCTCTTTGTTCCCGACTATTTCATCAAGTTGTTCATCAACTTGTGCTTTCAAAAAGTCAATTCTCTCTTCAGTAAGTTTTTCTTTACTATAATTATCTAATACAGTCTCTGAAATTTGTAAGGTATGCATTTTTTCTCTTTTTTATTGAATATGTAATTATGGCGAGGTATTCTAAAAATGTCTATTAAGAACTCAGAAGCCAGGTTAATAGACTTAACCTACTACGAAATTTTTTCAACTAAATCATTATCCGTAGGATAACCTGCCACTTCAAAACCATCCTCGTCAAAAAAATGTTTTTTTCCTGTGTCCATACTAATACAGACAAGAGGATACTCTTCGTCTTCACGAATCTCTTTGATGATAAACCTTTTTCCCATACGAGTCATCCACTTCTGAGCGACTTTGAACTCTATAAACTCAAACGCCATCGTTCTTAATCGTCGTTATGCAGTTGTCCCGTAAACTCGAAGCCGAATTTCATTTTATTCGCTATCTCTTCTTCGACCTCTTCGATCTGATCTTCCGTTCGACTTTCCAACTGATCTATAAAGAACCTGTAGTGTCTTTCTAATTTAAAAGTATGAACTTTATAGGGTTTGTCGGCACCATGTTCTTCTATAAATTTTTCAAGACTATCTTCCCAGGCGAAAGTGAGTTCACATTCAACAACTCTTTCTTCATCCTCATCAGGCAAAGTGTACTTAAACTTCACCTCTTCATCATAGGTGATAACCTCATAGACTTTTTCTTCAGCCATCATTTTCTCCATAAGCAGTAAGTTTTTTATGTGGATTTATAGCCAAGATAGCTGTATGTATGATAAGTTTTTAGACTACAAGTCAACTTTAAAAATATTCATATGTATACGATCGTTCAGAATACTCCCGCGCAGCAGGCACAATCCCGTGATCATCTCATCAAAGAGCCTTAAAGCGGAAACTGCCTCCTTTATTCTGTCCGGCTACTCTTTGACCCACTTCGCCATGGTAATGAACATCTGAGAGGGGTCTATAGGTTTACTGACGTAATCATCCATTCCCGCTTCTTTTGCCTTGGACACATCCTCTGCCAGTACATTCGCCGACATTGCAAGAACAGGAAGGTCCTTGTACCTCTGCTGTTCTCTCAGCTTTTTTGTAGCGGTATAGCCGTCCATGACCGACATCTGTACGTCCATAAGCACGATATCAAAGTTGTCAACTTCGAGTTTCTTCAATGCTTCCTCTCCATTGCAGGCCAAAACGACTGCCATTCCCTTGGACTCCAGCAAGCCTATTGCCAGTTCCTGGTTCATCTCATTGTCCTCTACAAGCAAAACACGTTTAGCACGCAGTCTTTTTAGCACTTGCTGCATCACCTGTTCACTGTTCTTTGAATGCTCGATAATCTTATCGGCATCTGATTTTTGCATGGTTACCGTAAAACTGAAGGTACTTCCTTTGCCTTCCTCACTCTCTACCCATATCTCTCCGCCCATGAGGTCAACGATTCTTTTAGAGATGGCAAGTCCCAGACCCGTTCCCCCAAATTTTCTTTGTGTAGAGCTATCTGCCTGGGTGAATGATTGGAATAGTCTTTTTTGTGCTTCAGATGCTATACCGATACCATCATCCATGACGGAAAACTTTATAATCGCTTCTGTGTCATTCTCTTCTTGCAAAGATATAGCTATCGTTATATGCCCCTCTGTATGAGAAAATTTAACGGCATTGCTTGCGAGGTTTGTAAGAACTTGTCCCAATCTCAGGGCATCTGCATAGTAGATTTTTGGCACATCTTTATCGAGTTTTACTCTGGTATAGAGGTCTTTGTCTTGAACAGCGATACTAATAAGGTGAAGCGTATTATTAATGATGTCTTTGAGCTCAAAATGGGTGTTAGTGAGTTCGAGTTTACCCGCTTCGATTTTTGAAAAGTCCAATATATCATTAATGATACCAAGAAGATTTTTAGCTGCCGTATTCGCTTTTTGTATATAGTTTTTTTGTTTGGCATCAAGGTCGGTATCCAGTACAAGATCTGTCATACCGATGACAGAGTTCATTGGTGTTCGTATCTCATGGGACATGTTAGCCAGAAACTCCGATTTATACCTATTGGCTTTGTCTGCAGCCTTTTTAGCCTCATCCAGTTCATTGATAACGGCAGTGGAGAGATTTGTCAGAGCATTGATAACCAAGAATCGCTTATCATCGAAAAGATTTTCGAGCTTCTTTTTCTTTTTTACCTCTACGTAGGTAGTCTTGTGTGATGGATCAAACACTTTTTCCCTCAGCGATAAAATGGTAAGGGAGTTATTCATCAAATAGTCTTTGCCACTTTGATGGGTGATCTCTCCATAGGTAAAGAATCCGGTAATAGGGGCGATGCGGTTTAAAGGCTCCAGCTCCAAAGAGACTTTGTCTTGCAGAAAACCGATACGTCCCGCGCAGCTAAAACAGAACATCGCTTCGGGTTGAAAATCACCATAAACACGACTTCTCTGGTTCGTTTCACTGATGATGGAGTCAATATTACCCAATGAAAACCTGACTTTGTCACCCTTTTTGACATTTCCGAACATTAACATGGACCCATCATCAAAAGTCTCTAAGGGTGCTCTACACACTTCTACATCCCCATCGATGACAATGAGTGGAAACTCCGTTGCTGAGTGCGGTAACTGATCGGCGATATCATTACCCAAATATTTTCGATAGACTTCAACGACAGGTACATGATCAAGCTCATAAATTCGGTTCTGATCAGCCTTGGTCACGGTCATCACCTTGCCGATCCCTTTCCAGTTTAACTGATAACCGTTTTCCACTTGCAGCGTGTCACTGTTTAACGAAACTCCAACAGCTCCATTGCTGTAAACATTGTTATGATTAAAGGCCAACGTTTCTATAAACGCACCATTTTCACCGGAGATACCACCGGCTATAGGAATAGAACTGTCGACACTCGCTATACCTTCGACAACATTGCTTCCATTCATCGGTACACTGTTTTCACTTGTATTGAGCCCGCTTACAAAGATGATACTCGCTTTGGTCTTTGGGCCAAAAAGAGATTTCCCCAATGTCTCACCTAATGCATAATCACCATTATTTATAAAATCACAATGCTTCACTACCGTGTCATCAAATGAGATAATAGAGACGGTAATACTTTTTGACAACGAGCGACCGTCATAGATCTCACCCGCTGTAGTCGTACCGATAAACTGTGCTGAGCTGTTTTTAGATAGGAGAACGGACTGTATCTTTAAAATCTCTTCCTTTAAAACAAAACCGCTGAATACCTGGATTAGAGTCTTGTCACAGTCAATACCTGATATATCCAGTTTTTCATCAAGCTCTTCTATACTGAAAAAACTACTATTTTCGACTTTCATGTCCACTCCGATCTCAATCTAGTAAGCAATAGCTATTCGTCTTTTCCATTATAACGCATAAAGACGATGCTTTGCTGTTAGGTTTTATAAATCAATATTCCTGCATTTTGACTTTCAAAGAGTTTGAAAGTGACTATGTATTAAAACTTTCGACAATGTTGTCTATTGTCATTTTCTCAGGCTTTTCCTCATAACTAAAGCCTTGTTTCTCAATACTTTTGACAATATTTAACACATAGGCTTCCATGGAGTGTTTCAGGATAGGACTGAGTCCTATACCCTCTTCCATAGCATCGGGAACAATCGCAAGAAGGCTGACATCAGGCAACATCTCTCTTTTGCTTTCTAATATATTTAAACAACCCAGAACACCCGTATCATCACTGTTCTCACTCGTATCTAAACTACGAAACTCTTGCATAGGAATGTGATAAATTGAACCCGGAGTATCATCCACACCGATAACATCAAGTACAATGACCATCTGGTACTGCATGAAGATGTTTATCAGACTCATTCCCTCAATATCATTAAAGATAATGTCTACTGATGGCTCAAAACTGTAGTTGGACTCAAGGTACTTCCCCGTATAAAGGGGCATTCCCTGATCTTTCTTGGCTAAATTTCCGTTGCTTAATATGGCTAATCTTTTCTTATTCATGGCGGAATTTTAGCGGAACTTACTCAGATGAACATAAATGGCGTCAGGTAAATAATATAGTGCCTAAATATCTAAGATTTACAGAAAAGACCAATCTCCTCTTTGAACTTTGATACAATAAGCATAATAAAAACAGTTACCACAAAGGGTTTAGATGAGAGTAGACAAATATGATGTTTCAGCAGAGTCCGGTGCTGATATATGGGTGCTAGTAGAACACGGTACCGATATAGAAAAATTTGAGATGCCTGATGGCTACAGCATTAAAGGTTTTGTTGAAACTTTTGAACTCACCAAAGACTCAGACCTGAATTATGAACAGGCAATGGATAGGATGAAGATAAAAGGCTGTTATTATGGCACTACATTTAAGGGATGTTCTATTAAATAGTTAAACCTAAAATCTAAAGGACAGTAATAAGCAGCCTATCCCCTTTTTCTTACATGACACTTTTTTTTAGTTTTTCACAACTCTATTTGGTCCACATATAGTTTGTAGTATTCTTTTGTTTTGTTTTCAATAAATCTTCTTGAAAATTATTTTTTTCATAAAATACATTCAAACTTTTGCTAATTGATAGCAATGTAATAGTATCAAACTCTTTTTTTA
>JBFESZ010000003.1:0-44797 GCA_041548245.1 Sulfurimonadaceae bacterium | reverse complement strand
TTTGACCTAAACTCTAGGTCTCTTCGTTTGTGGACGGGAATTATAGAAAAATCTCACCCCATTGTCAATAGTTTTTTGAAAGAATTTTGTAATTTGTTCGAGTTTTTTTATCTTAATTATCACTTATTATTAGCTTGACTTATTTTTATTCAGCCAAGTTCTATCTCATTCCCCTTGTTTCAGGCCTTTTTGTAAATATTTATCGACAACCAGTAATAATATCGGCAATATAAACAAATCTACTGCCAATGACATTAAAATCAATACTGCTGAGTATTGTCCTATTAATTGTAGTGTCATCGCATTGGAAAATGAAAGTCCATAAAAAGTCACTGCCAATACTAAACTTCCTATAATAACAGGTACAGCTCCATAAAAGAAGACAATCTCTAGACTGTGTTTCTTTGTACGTCCATAAAAACGTGCTCTCCAATATTTATACGCGAAATGTATTGTCGCATCCGAAGCCAATCCCAGGGCTATTATCATTGCGATCAAAACTTCAAGTGTAAATGGAAGATTTAACATATACATCGCAAAAGAGAACCACGCCATAGGAATTGTGCTTGCCAAAAACGCGACTATTACCATATAAAGATTTCTAAAGATTAAGCCCATAAAGAATGCAATGATTAAAACCGCCGTTAAAACTGTGAAAAGCAGCACTTGTGAATTTTGCATTTTTACCATAGAAACAAGTGTATCGACATCATTAAAGTACAACTGCAGTTGATCATATGTACTTAGCCATTTAATAATATCCGCTTTTTCTTTTGAATCTGCACTGAGCATAATTGTTATAGGCAGACTCTGTTCTTTTATCAGTCTTTCATCAAGCCCATACATCTGAATAAAGAAGAGGGCTTCTTGCAATGAGCTATCCTCTATAGGAAGATGGGACTGTTTGATATCTAAAAGCTTATCCACTGTTGTTGATAAGGACTCAATGTTCTCGATACTCTCAAACTCTCTTTGTAACAGGTTTTCCAATCTGTACAAATCTTCAATCATTGACGTGTCCAGATCCTCATATAAGACCTCAAAACTTATCGCATTGTGAGAATTGTTGTTTGAAATAAACCGATTAGCGTCATTTAAAAATGTATATCCGACAAAGGCAATGACTATCACAGAGATAAAAACAAAGACATATAGATAATTGCGTTTATAATGTAACTCTTTATTCGCAAAATAATAACAATAGCGCCCATAACTGACTTTAGGATGTTTGACATGAAACAGGCTCAGCATTGCGGGCAGTAGAGTAATATTTAACAGATAAGCGATCATCGATGCGAATATTGCACTTAAACACAGCACATTGATTACATTGGAATCAATTAAAAGCAATGGTGCCAAACCGACTACCGTGATCGTCGTTGTCCAAAATGCAGGTTTAAGATTTCGGTCCAGAGACTTCATTAATGCATGCGTTTGGTCAGAATTGTATTGCGAGGCATGCCATCTATAATAAAAATAGAGATAATCAAGCAAAGAGATACTCACCATGATCAAAGACATTGCTATATGAATAGTCACATCTGGCATTAATATCTGAACAGAAGCAATAGAAAATAGCAGTGTCAGGCCTACAATACTCACAGCCGTGATGGATGCTGCAAAGGATTTGAATATTAATTTAAACAAGATAGCAATAACAAAGAGGGAGAGAATTGAAAAAATGAGATACTCCCATTTGTCATCCTCGCTGCTTATCTGTTCAACATCGATATTGAATCTGCTCTTTAACTCGCCCAGATCAAAGCTCTCTTTGGTAAAGATATATAATATAAATCTCTTTTTCTCAATATCCACAAAACTGGTATATACATTAGAGAATGTTTGAATAAAAACAGCGAGTTCTTCATCGCTTAATACATCTGTCTCAATCACCTTAAGTAACTCAGACCCCTTCTCATGTCTATCATTGTAAAAGTGCTTTTGTGATAATAGTGAAGAGACATACGAAACATCTTTAATACCACATAGACTCTTTTCAAGTTCTTTAAAGACTTTAATACCCTCGGCATCAACACTGGAAGTATGCAAAATAATTTTTGTGACATGTTGCGACTGCAGATCTTTACTTTGTGTACGTTTGAGTTCTACAGAGTCTTGTAGCCATACACGTTCATCTGAACTAAAAAGGTTGGGATCAATGAAAATAAAGGAAAATACAGCGAGAATCACACTTACTAACATAACATAAGTTCGATTACTGGTTAAAAAACTGATATATTTTCCAACGGAGGGTGTGTCATAATACATTACTCATCTCCTTTTTTCAGCTTGACTACAAAAAGATAGGGACGTTTATCAATATCTAACTGTTCTGCGACTTTGGATATATTATTCATCTGAGTTATAACCTTTGGAGGAAGTGTTTTTATTGGCTCAACCTCATGCTTCCTGAGCATAACCTCTAACATCGTCGAGAAAGGATCATTATTGGTATAGATCGTTCCGATCAACCCTTTCGAATGAAAACGTTTGAGTTCATAATAAAAAAAATGATACGTATATCTCTTTTGCATTTTTTCATTTTCAATAATCATCTCAACAAATTCACGTGAACGAGGACAAACAGGGTCAATAAAAGCATACATGTGTGTTGGACCATTACCAATGACAATAGCATAATGATCTATGCTTTTTAAAAGTGGTAATGCAACAGAGAGTGGCGCTTTCTTTTTACTGATTAGTGGCTCATTTGCCACTGATGAGTTAATCAGTAAAACAAAAAAGATAAAAAAGAAAGATTTAACCTTTGTCATACTGACATACTATCATTTTTTCGTATGGATACAGAAAAAAGTATGTATTATTTTTAAACAAAGTCTGCTTTATTCTATTTAGAATCGGTTTCATCCTAATAGTATAAAAAATTTATGTTACGCTTGAATTACTTTCCTGCGAATGGTAGAAGTGCAGAACCCCAAGTCAATCCGCCTCCAAAAGCATCAAGTAACATCAAGTCACCCGCTTTGAGGTTTCCTTCTTCATAAAGGTCATTTATGGCCATTGGTATCGAAGCACCTGAAGTGTTTCCATACTTATGTACTGTCAGAACGACTTGCTCGTCCTCAAGTTTCAGTGCATCCCCTACCGCTTTGATAATACGATAGTTAGCCTGATGCGGGATAAAGTGTGTGATCTCACCTGCAGCAATATCATTATTTTGAAGGATGTCTACAACATCGTTCGTCAATGTACGTACGGCAATTTTAAACGTCTCGTTTCCCTTCATCTGAATAAATGAAGCTTCTGCTTTCAATTCCGCTTGATGTGGGTTTCCTGTTCCACCCGCTGGCGTCATTAAAAAATCACCCAGACTTCCATCAGAAGCTGTATGAAGATCAATAATCGCATCTTCTTTCTCTTCTGTTGCGGAGATAATCGCTGCACCGGCCCCATCACCAAAAAGGATACATGTTCCGCGATCATTGTAGTCGGTAATAGCCGACATTTTTTCTGCACCTATAATCAGAACATTCTTTTTCATCCCCGATTCAATAAAGGCTTTAGCAATAGAAAGTACGTAGATAAAACCTGTACATGCTGCAGAGATATCAAAGGCCGTCACTTTGTCAAGCCCCATCTTATGAGCAACAACAGTGGCTGTAGAAGGCATATTGAAATAATCAGGAGAGATCGTTGCAACGACAATCATATCAATATCAGATTTTTTAAGGCCAGAACGCTCTATTGCTTTTTCAGCAGCCTTAACAGCCATATCGGATGTTGTCTCATCTTTTGCAGCAATACGACGTTCTTTGATACCTGTACGCTTTGTGATCCACTCATCTGTTGTATCGACCATCTGTGCGAGGTCGTCATTGGTCAACACTTTCTCCGGTACGTAAGCACCTATTGAGCGGAAAGCTGCATACATTTTAGTCCTTTTTTTTCAATTCTTCCAAACGTGCTTCGATATGTTCGTTAACACCCGTATCGACATATCTTATCGCTTGAAAGATTGCATTTTTTATTGCTTTAGGATTTGATTTTCCGTGCGAAACAATAGCACACCCTTTAATACCAATTAGAGGAGCACCACCGATCTCAGCATAGTCAATCTCTTTTTTTAGAAGTTTGAACACTCGTTTCATCAAGAGTGCCCCGGTGATTGCAATCGGCGATTTTCGAATATAATCTTTAATAAAAAACGATATTGTACTCGCAACGCCTTCTGAGGTCTTCAATACCAAGTTACCGATGAAGCCGTCACACACCACTACATCTGTTGATCCGTTGAAAATATCACCACCTTCAACATTCCCTTTAAAACCTTCATAGTCTTTCAAAAGTTTAAAGGCTTGTTTGGTCACTTCATTGCCTTTGCTCTCCTCTTCACCGTTGGCAAGAAGACCAATACTCGGCTGGGAAATACGAAGCATGTCGCGAGCATAATAATCACCCATTACAGCGAACTCGCGCAAATGTTCTGGCTTGCAGTCCACATTTGCCCCGACATCTAAAAGTACGGTACGTGTATCCGATTTTGCCGGCATTAATGTTACTAGTGCAGGTCTTGAAACACCTTTAAGACGCCCCAAACGCATCGTTGCTACGGTCATCGTTGCACCACTGTGTCCAGCTGATACAATACCGTCTGCTTCATTGTTACGTACAAGCTCAACTGCCTTATATACAGAACTCTCTTTACGCTTAAGCGCATCTGTCGCCGCATCACTCATGCTGATAACGTCAGATGCCTCTACAATAGAAACCTTATCTTTATAGCCTTTAGGTAATAAAGATAAAATCTCATCTTTGTTTCCAACAAGAATAGCTTCAAACTTCTTCTCTTTAAGTGCTTCAATCGTCCCTTTAACAATTGGTTCAGGACCGAAGTCCCCACCCATTGCATCAATAGCAATTTTTACCATTAACTATTTATACTCACCTGTCGTAGGGTTAACATGGTGTGGTAGTTTCCACGTTCCATCTTTATCTTTAACTGGACGAGCCAATGCAACTTTGTAGTGTGTACGACGCTTTGCGCCACGAGTCTTAGAGACTCTTCTCTTAGGTACTGCCATGCTGTTTTCTCCTTATAATTTAGTTTTGACAATTTTCGCAACAAAAATAGCTGCTTTTATACAGTTCAATTTCAGAATCTAATATCTCATCTAGATCAATCTTTGAATTCTCTGTCTCAACAACGTCATATTCATGTTCGTTATTGTCTTTGTAAATCCCATCTGAAAGATAGAATTTTACGCTCTCATCAAGAGTATTTATGAACTCTTCAGCGCAAATATCACAGGGGATTAATACCTCTCCTGTAATTTTAGCCTCTAATTCTATCAAAGAACGACTGAATTTCTTCAATGTTCCACAAAAATTTAGCTTCTCTTTTGAAATTTCAAAAGGAATGGCCTCTGAACCGACCTTAACAAAGTCGATTTTCATGAATTAAACGATTTCTCTGTCTGAGAAAAAGAATTTAATCTCGTTTGCTGCATTTTCTAAAGAGTCAGATCCGTGAACAGCGTTCGCATCAATACTGTCAGCAAAGTCAGCACGGATTGTACCTGGCTCAGCTTCTTGAGGGTTAGTTGCACCCATAAGCTCACGGTTTTTAGCCATTGCACCTTCACCTTCAAGCACCATTGCAACAACAGGACCAGAGATCATAAACTCAACAAGGTCTTTGAAAAAAGGGCGCTCAGAGTGAACTGCATAGAATGCCTCTGCATCAGCTTGTGAAAGTTGTAACTTTTTAGCTGCAGCAATACGTAAACCGTTAGATTCAAAACGGTCGATGATTTTACCGATAACACCTTTAGCGACTGCGTCAGGCTTAATGATTGATAGTGTCTGTTCCATCAAATGACTCCTAAAGTAAAAAATAGAACCGCGATTATACCCTAATAATGATTGATTTGTGTTTAATTTTGAAAGTTTAAAAAAAAGGAAGAAAGTGAAACCCCATAATTGGGATTTCAAGTAACAAGAAAGAGTAGATTAGTCTACTACGTTCCCGCGGTTTTTACGAACATCATCAGAGATGTCGCTACGGAATGGCATTTCTGCATCAGCATCGTTGATTACATAGTTTTCACCACCAACATAGTTGCTTCCGCTAAAGAAATCTTTGTGATCAGCCGTAAATGGCATGTCCCAAGTAATACAACCCTCAGTTGGACAAGCTGTAGCACAAGCTGGCTCATCATGATGGTCAACACACTCTACACATTTATCTGGATAAACGTAGTAAAGTTCCTCACCCGTTGGGTTATCATCTTCGTCAACGATCGCCTCAACTGGACATTCGTCGATACAAGCACCACAGTTAATACATGTGTCATTAATAATTACTGCCATATCATTTCTCCTTAATTAAAATGTTAACGCTACTATATCGAATTTTTTTTAAATATTGCAAAAATTAGTGCTTATTTTTTAGCCTTTGAGTCCTAAGTAACTTTTTATCTCATCTACTCTATCTGTTTTTTCCCATGTGAACAACTCCTCTTCACGGCCAAAATGCCCATATGAAGCCGTTCTGCGATAAATCGGTCGTAAAAGGTTTAATGATTTGATAATTCCTTTGGGACTTAGATCAAATAGAGCTTTTACACATGCTTCAATCTTCTCTTCCTCAACCTTGGCCGTCCCATGTGTATTTACCATAATAGAGACAGGCTGCACTATCCCAATGGCATAAGATATCTGTATAGTGGCTCTTTCACAAGCACCTGAAGCGACAAGATTCTTGGCAATATAGCGGGCTGCATAAGCAGCCGAACGGTCTACCTTCGTAGGATCTTTCCCTGAAAAAGCCCCTCCACCATGCGGACAAGAACCGCCGTAAGTATCCACTATTATCTTGCGCCCGGTCAAACCTGCATCACCTTGTGGTCCTCCAATGACAAACTTGCCTGTCGGATTGATATGATACTTCACATCATCATTCAACAATGCCTTGGGAATCACCGCTTTGATAACCTCTTCAATTACATCCTCTCTTAATTGTGCTTGTGGGACATCTGGTGCATGTTGTGTTGAAACAACGACCGTATCGACACCTACCGGTTTCCCATTTACATATTTGACCGTTACTTGAGCTTTTCCATCCGGTCTTAAATAGGAGATAATCCCGTCTTTTCGTACACAAGCCAATCGCTGGGTAAGTTGATGCGCCAAGTATATTGGAAGCGGCATCAGTACCTTTGTCTCATTACAAGCATACCCGAACATCAAACCTTGATCCCCTGCTCCTATCTCTCCATCAGCCAAATCAACACCTTGGTTGATATCCGGGGACTGCTCTCCAAGACCATTAAGCACAGCAGCTGCCCTGTAATCAAACCCATAAGTTGCATCGGTATATCCGATCTCACGGATCACATTTCTTGCTATATCTTGAATCGGCGCATAAGTCGTCGTCTTCATCTCACCAGAGATCATACAGAATCCATTAGAGACCATTGTCTCACATGCCACACGCGCATCCGGGTCACGTTCAATAATATAGTCTAAAATCGCATCAGAGATCTGATCTGCCATCTTATCCGGATGTCCTTCCGTTACAGACTCGGAAGTAAATAAATACTCTTTTGTCATCGATAAGTCCTTTGTCTCAATTAATACTGGAATTATAGCGAAACCCAATTATAGTGGGCTTTTCGAACTTCTTTAATATATTCTAAATTTAATCACCTATATTTCTTTGTGATATAAACTTTAGTTTTTTGTGTTAAAATCGCAGAACAAAAAATCAATTTAAGGATAGCTCAATGCTAGTAACTAAAAAAGCTCCAGACTTTACAGCGACAACAGTTCTTGGTAACAATGAAATCGTTGACAACTTCAACCTATATGAAAACTTTGGTGAAAACGGTACAGTTTTATACTTCTACCCACTAGACTTTACTTTCGTATGTCCATCTGAGATCATCGCATTTGATCACCGTCTTGCTGAGTTCCAAGCACGTGGTATCAATGTAATCGGTGTTTCTGTTGACTCACAGTTCTCTCACTTTGCATGGAAAAACACGCCGGTAAACCAAGGTGGTATCGGTCAAGTTAAATACCCACTAGTAGCTGACCTTACAAAAGAGATTTCTAAAGCATATGACGTACTTCTTGACGGTGGTGTTGCTCTACGCGGCTCATTCCTAATCGATAAAGACGGAACGATCCGCCACGCTGTTATCAATGACCTACCACTTGGACGTAACATCGATGAGATGCTACGTATGGTTGACGCTATGCTTTTCACTAACGAGCATGGTGAAGTATGTGCTGCAGGCTGGAACAAAGGTGACGAAGGTATGAAACCTACAACTGAAGGTGTTGCTGAGTACCTTGGCAAGCACGAAGCTGACCTGTAAGGTCCCCTTCTTCTTATAAAAGGGATTTCCCTTTTATAACTTTATCTTTTCCTCTTTTTCGTTAATAACAAAAAACTATTGTACGACTTCTTATTTCACATATGAATTGAAAAGATCATTTCGAATAAAATGCTTTAACCTTTTCTGCCAACTGATCTGGAAGCAGTCCCAGTGACTCTTCAACAAGCCTTGTATTACCATGAGTAATAAATGCATCTTCGTATTCAAAGCTCTTCAGACGTATACCTATGATCCCCTCTTCAGCAAGAAACTCTAAGATAGCTGAGCCGACACCCCCCATCTTGGCTGAATCAGAGAAGACATACCAGTGAGTATACTGCTTGGCACACTGGCGTAACATATCCTCATCCAAAGGTTTGACAAAACGAAGATCCATAATAGCGATCTCTTCATCCAACAACCCTGCCGTCTGCTTGGCTCGTCCAACACCATTGCCGTATCCAATAAACAAAATATCTCCTGAGCTCTCTTGAAGCATCTGTGCTTTTGCCAACTCATAAGGGATCACTTCATCATTATCATCATCTAAAAAAGAGCCGCGAGGATAACGCAGAGCACATGGACTCTTGAAGGTATGGGCGAAGTCCATTGCAGCATGCATCGTCTTTTCATTTCGCGGAGCAAAAATCGTCATATTAGGAATGGCACGTAAAAATGAGATATCAAAAACACCCTGATGTGTCTCCCCGTCTTCTCCAACTATCCCAGCTCTATCCAACGCAAAGACAACAGGCAGATCCATCAGACAGATATCGTGAATAACCTGATCATAACCACGTTGCAAAAAAGTAGAATAGATCGTACAAAAGGGCTTAAACCCCTCTTTTGCCAATGGTCCCATCGATGTCACAGCATGCTGCTCGGCAATCCCAACATCCCAAAAACGCTCTGGAAACTCGTCTAAAAGCTCACGAAGACCTGTTCCGCTTGGCATTGCCGCTGTAACGCCAACAATTTTTTCATCTGCACGTGACAGTTCTAAGAGCTTCTCTGTATAAATCTTAGTAGCCGTTTTGCCTGAAGATTTTTTGCTGGCTTTCCCATCAGAAATGTCAAATGGAGAGACACCATGCCAGTGTTCATGATGACCTTCTGCGAGTTCATACCCCTTTCCTTTTAAGGTTTGAGCATGGACTATAACAGGTTTTCTAAGCTGTTTTGCAATGGTGAGTGTCTCGATAATCGAGTTGGTATCATGGCCGTCAATCGGACCAATATATTCAAGACCCATCTCTTCAAATATCAGTCCTGGAGTAATCAGTTTAAAACTCTCTTCAAAACGTTTTGCCAGATAGGTAGCACCATCTGGAAAGTGCTCAAGTATCTTTTCTGTCTTGGCTTTTAACTTTTGGTAAAAAGGGCCTGCCATTGCTTGAGAGAGGTGTTTGGAAATAGCTCCTATTGGTTTTGCGATACTCATCTCATTGTCATTAAGAATAATGACTATAGGATACTTTCGCTCACCTAATTCATTGAGCGCTTCATATGCCATGCCTGCAGACATTGATCCGTCACCTATCATAACGACAGGCACCTTATCTTCACCTGTCAAAGCAAATGCCTTGGCTGCGCCGACAGCAAGTGATATTGAAGTAGAGCTGTGTCCAGCTACATAATAATCCGCATCGCTTTCACTTGGTTTGGTATACCCGCATAAACCATCAAACTGACGTAGTGTTTCAAACGCTTCCCAACGTCCTGTAATAAGCTTATGGGCATAAGCCTGATGCGAGACGTCGAAAATAAATGGGTCTTTTTCAATATCAAACACTGCATGCATGGCCACAATCAGTTCAGTCGCGCCCAAAGTGGAACTCAGATGCCCACCATTTTTACTTACTACTTCTAAAATCCGTTCTCGTATATCTTTACAGAGCTCTTCACGCTCTTGCGCATTCATATCTTTTATATTTTTCATTAATAACTTTTAAAAATTTATTTTCCTAAGGCTGCGCTTTTAACACGCTCGTACCGCTTCATGATATCACCGTCTATATTTCCGGCATCACTTAAAATGATCACCCCGCCCTTACTGACGGCATTATCAGATATAATTTTAACATTTTCAAGTGTTCCCAGGCTCTGCTCTATGGCAACTTTATCATTAGGATTAACCTTAATCGTCACTTCTGATGACATTTTTATCTCAGCGATAAGCTCTTTGGCCAATTGAGTAGCAATTTCATTTCCACGCGCTGATGTCTCTACCAGAATAACCTCTTTGGCAATGTCAACCGCTGCATGGATCAACTCTTCCTGAATACCTTCTATCGACAATGCAAACTCTTTTGTACTGTGATCCAAGGTCTCGACAGAAGCAGCAAACTGTTTCATTAAGTCACTATGTTCAGACTGAATCTGCTCTTGTGCCTCTTTTACACCAGCAGTTTTTCCTTCTTCAAAGGCTTCTGCTCTTGCTTTTTCAAGGGCTTGTCTATACTCTTCTTCCTTGGACTCAAGCTTCATCTGCATCTTTATAAAATTTGATGACATTTCATCTGTCTTTTTTAAAAGAGACTCTATTAACTCATCTTTTGATGACTTAGAAAGAACATCGCCTGATCCATTATCCTCGACAGGGCCAACCTCTTCACTTCGTGCGTCAGCCAACTTGGATGCGGGAACAAACTCGTCATCTTTTCTGGAGCCTTCTATAGAACCGCTCGTATTAGAAGGGAGAACTTTAAAGTTGTATTTGTTAATGATGTGACCGCTGGTCGCTTCTTTCTGGATTACAGTTTCCATTATTCAATCATCTCTTCCGTTTCACCAACTTGCAGCACACCCTGTTCCGCCAACTGTTGAACAGCTTCTACAATCTTACGTTGAGAGGTCTCGACATCTTTAACTTTGACCGCACCGAGGAACTGCATCTCTTCTTCAAAAGCCAGGCGCGCACGCTCTGACATATTTGAAAAGAATTTCTCTTTAAGCTCTTCAGGAGAAGACTTCAATGCAAGCATAAGCTCTTTCTTGTCCACTGCTTTCAATATCTCGCGAACACCATTGTTGTCAAGTGTGACGATATCATCAAAAGTAAACATCATCTCTTTAATAGAAGATGCAAGCTGCTCGTCTATCTGCTCGATATGAGAAAGTGTTCCCTTAGATGCCTTAGCTCCAAGACGGTTGAAAATATCTGCCACCGCACGCGGTCCACCCACCTCGACCTTGTAGGAGGCGAGAGACTCAAGTTTTGATTCCAATACAGCTGAAACACGTTTGATAACAGAAGGCGATATATCCCCCAGCTTTGCCATACGCATTGCAATTTCTGCACGAAGATCATCTGAAAAATAACTCAAAGTCTCTGCTGCAGCTGTTGAATCCATATGCGCTAAAATAAGCGCTATGGTTTGCGGATGCTCATTGACGATAAAGTCGGCAAGTTGCTGTGGTTTTATTTTGGAGAGGTAAGCAAAGTTCTGCGAACTTTGCAAACTCTTTGAAAGCCTGTCAAGGACTTTTTTTGCTTCTTCCTGCCCAAGTGCCTTATAAAGAATCTCTCTTGCATACTCCAAACCTCCGCTTGAAATATATTGATTCGATTGAAAAATTGCATAAAACTCTTCCAATACAGCTGTCGCTATTGCCTTGTCAATTGACTTGGAAGCAGCTATATATTTCGAAATCTCTGTAATTGCTTCTACACTCAAATGAGAAAAGACTGATGCTGTTATCTCTTCTCCCAGCTGCAAGAGCAATACAGAGATTTTCTCTCCCATGCTCATCTCATCAAATCTTGCCTGCTGTGCTGGTGAAAGTTGCATCTTATCCCCTTCCTGCAGCTGCAGCTGCCATCTTCTGTGCTAAACTACTCGTATCTTCACCTATCTCTTCATCGATCAGGGCCTGTAAAAGCGAAGAGAGCTCATCAGGACGTTCTTCCGCAATTGTTCTTACTTTCTCTATAAGGACATCGTATTTAAGCTCATCCTCATTAAAGTTTTCACCCACGCCAAGTTGGTCTTCCACTCTCTTACGCATCTGTTGAACACGTTCGACAAGGTCTTCTTCTTCCTCTTCATCAATTTCGAGCACAGGGCGCTCCATCTCGTCCTCTTCCTTGGAGAACTCAAGCATTCGCTCTGCAAACGGTGTAATAAGCTTCTTGTAAACCAGGAAGAGAATAAGACCCACAAGAACAAGTTTGAAAAGCTCAGAGAAAGGACTTAAGTAAGCCGTATAAAAATCGCCAACCTTGACACTGACCCCTTTCCCTTCAGCCTTAATACCTTCAAACTGAAAGTTTCTTACTGTAACAAGGTCACCGCGTCCTTCATTGGCACCGATCGCTTGTTTGACCAGTGAAGATATTGCTTCAAGCTCACTCTCTTCCCTGTTAACATACTCAAGTTCATCCGTCGGATTGCCTTCAGTATCAAGTTTTGCCTGATACTTTCCATCCACAACAACGGCTGCCGTCACACGTTTAATCGTCGCAAACTCACCTTTGGTACTTGAGATGGTCTTGGATATCTCATAGTTTGTGGAAACATTTGATTTTTCATATTGCTCACTCTTACCTTGAGACTCCAGTCCCTCTACCGGACCGATATTACTTACCGCTCCCGGAACACCTCCAATCTCTTTAGGCGAGGCACCTTCTCTTTTCTCTTCAATAGTCTGTTCCGAACGAACGACAGATTCAGGGTCATAAGTCTCTGATGTAGAAGATTTTTGAGAAAAATCATACTCGATAGTCACTTTGGCTACGACTCTGTTTGTCCCTCCGATGAAGGGTGCAAGTACGTTAACAATTTTATCTTCACGTTTCTTCTCTTCACGGTTTTTGTATTTAAGCTGCATCCCTGAAAGTTCACCAAGAACCGATGTGTCATTCTCACCGCCAAGTTCCTCTCCCTCTGAGTTAATCAAAGAGACATTTTCCGAACTCATCTTTGGCACGGCTGAAGCCACAAGGTTTTTAATCCCTCTTATCTGTTTGGGGCTAAGGACACGTCCATCATAAATCGAGACCACCACTGATGCTGTCGGTGCGACCTGCTCTGAGACAAACAGTGACTCTTTAGGAAGAGCCAGATTAACATTAGCTGTCTCAACCGGCCCTAAACTTTGTACAGTGCGGGACAACTCACCTTCAAGGGCACGTAAAAACTTAACGTTTTGATCAAAGCTCGTTGCACCAAACTCCTGAGTATCAAACAGCTCAAAACCGACACTGCTCTCTCGAGGAAGGCCCAGGGCAGCAATAGCTATACGCTCTTTATAGACCACATCTTTGGGTACTTCAATCACATTTTCACGAGGAATTTTATAAGGGATGTTATCTTTTTCGAGCTGCTCGATCACCAAAGCGGCATCTGATGCAGAAAGCGAGTCAAACAAGACCTTGTAATTGCCTCTTGATGCACCTTTTGTCGTATAAACGACAAGAAAGAGTAAAAAAGTGACAACACCTACAATCGTAGCGGCAACGACTAATTTTTGGCTTTTGTTAAGCTTATCATAGAGTCCAACAAGTTGCGATACGAGTGCTTTTAAATCCATTTATACCCTAGTTGTTTACTACTTCTTTGAAGAGCTCAAAGAATCTGGTATTCTCTTTATCCGTCCCTATAGTCACACGGATTGCATTGAGATTATACCCTTTTAAATCTCTAACAATCATACCTTTTTTTAACAAAGATAATGAAATATCGCTTGAGTTTTGCTTCTCATTCAGACAAAGCGTTACAAAATTGGTATAAGATTCTATAATTTCTATATTCTGCTCAGCTGCGAAGCTTTCATAGCGTTTCATCTGTTCGAAATTCTTTTCTATAGATGAATCAACAAACGTCTGATCCGAGAGTGCAACTGTTGCCGCCTCAAGAGAAAGCGTCGTAATATTGAAAGGCGGTCGAAGTTTATACAGGGCCTTGATGATATCCTTATTAGCAATCCCGTAGCCTGTACGCATACCGCCAAGTCCATAAGCCTTTGAAAAAGTTCCCAAATAAAGCACATTGGAAAACTCACCGATCAATTCTTTGGCTGAAACCGCTTTGCTTTCATCCTTAAACGCGGCATACTCCATATACGCACCATCCACAACGACTAAAGTCTCTTTATCGATCTTTGCAAGAAACGCTTTGAGATCTGATGTATTAATCGCATCCCCGGTAGGATTGTTTGGTGTACAGATAAAGATCATCTCCGGTTTATGTTCTAAATAGAGTTGATAAAACTCTTGCAGATCATGCTCGCGTGAAGATGTTCTGATGACTTCAGCTCCAACATGACGTGCATAAATTTCATACATGGCAAAGGTAATGGAGTTCATTAAAACCTTTGCAGATGCATTAAGTTTTGCATGCACGGCAAACTCAATCACTTGATCTGAACCGGCTCCGATAACAACTTCGTCTTTGTCTACACCAAACTTTTTTGCCAATTCCTCTTTTAAGGCATACATCGAATCATCGGGATACAAAAACATCTTATGCGCGATATCTTTTACCGCCTGAGTCACCTTAGGAGACGTACCGTAAGGGTTCTCATTACTTGCCAGTTTGACAATATCCTTTGTCTCTACACCATACTCACGCACAACAAGTTCAATCGGCTTGCCCGCTTCATATGTCTTAATACCTTCTAACTCTTCATTAAAATTCATATATCACCTCTAACGTATGAGCCCAACCAAGTTATCTCATCTGCTCTTTCTTTTAAAATCGGGGCCAGTCTTTCGTCTCTGATATGCCCATAAAAATCTATATAGAACCAATATCCAAACCCATCTCCCTCTTTTGATGGACGCGACTCGATTTTGGACAAGTTGATATGAGCCTTGTCAAAATCGGCCAAAAAGTGTGCCAAAGCACCTGCCTCATTTCCATCCTTTAAACGAACCAGAATAGAGGTCTTCGATGACTCATGTTGAGCATTTTCAAAATTGCTCAATATGACAAAACGCGTCGTATTGCTATCGACGTCTTCAATATTTTCAAACATATTTGGAACATCATAAAGTTTGGCTGCAATATGCGAACATATAGCAGCAGCCTCCGGGTCTAAAGCTGCCAGTTTGGCAGCTTTAGCGGTAGACTCAACCGGAATCTGTTCCACATCCTGAAGTTCATGTTCGATTAAAAAGTCACGACACTGTCCAAAGCCTTTATCCTTGGAATAGATGCGCTTGACATCTTTCAGATGACGGGCGGATGTTGCAAAGGAAAGGTGTATCGGCATATAAAGTTCAGCAACAATCTTATAATTGGACTTTGCCAACAGATCCAATGTCTCACCCACTGCACCATCTCTGGAGTTCTCAATGGGTACAACACCAAACTTGGCTCTTTTTGTCTGCAATGCATTAAAGACTGCATGGATAGACTTAAGTGGAAGATAATCGCTCATCGCGCCAAAACGGCTCTCTGCTGCCTGATGTGTAAAACTTCCTTCAGGTCCAAGATAAGCAATCTTTTCAGGCAACTCAAGGTTTCGTGAAATTGCGAAAATCTCCAAGAACAGAGCTTCAATTGCCTCTTTGTTCAAGATACCGCCATCATTAATACTCTTTAAGGTCAAGCGGTCAATGATCTCATGCTCTCGTTCAGGCCTATAAATCGTCCCTCCTGAATCATTTTTGATCTTACCTACACGCTCAACAACTTGCATACGACGATTGAGAAGTTCCAACAACTCATCGTCAATAGTATCAATAGCATCACGACATTGAGCCAATGTTTTAAGACTTGTAACGCTTGTCATACATTTTCCTAGATTTTTTGATAGCTAATGTGCTGAATATTTTAATCATAATATTAGCATATTAAGCAGTGTTTATTGGCAGTCTTAGTTAAGAAACTCTTTTTCTAAGGCAATCAGATCTTCAAAGGCTTCACGACGGCGGATCAATCTATCTGTTCCGTCTTCTACAGCGACTTCAGCTGAACGGCCGCGTGTATTATAATTGCTTCCCATTCCAAAACCATACGCACCTGCACTGTGAACCAGTATCAAATCATTATGCTTGAACTTCGGCAACAACCTGTCTTTTGCAAAAAAATCCCCGCTTTCACAGACCGGACCAACAATATCAGCTGGACTCAACTCACCTTCATTCTCAACAGCTTCTATCTTGTGATACGCTGAATACAAACTTGGACGGATAAGATCGTTCATTGCACCATCTACTACAACAAAACGCTTTTCGTCATTTTGCTTCTCATACAGGACACGTGTCAAAAAATACCCTGCATTGGCTGTTATAAAACGACCCGGTTCACACATAATCGTCATATCAAGACCTGTCATCGTTCCTAAAATAGCCTGAGCATACTCTTTGGGATCAATCGTCACCTCGTCATCGTAGGTAACACCTAAACCACCACCGACATCAAAAAATTTCAAGTTGATATCCACCGCTTGAAGTGAACGAACAAGGTCCGCTACAATCTCTGCTGCTTCACGAATTGGCTCAAGCTCAGTCAACTGAGAACCGATATGAAAATGAATACCAACCGGATCTAGATGTTCTGAGTTCTTCGCCTTAAGGTACATACGCTTGGCTGCATTGATTTCTACACCGAATTTGTTCCCATGAAGACCTGTTGAAATATATGGATGTGTTTTTGGATCGATATTTGGATTGACTCGAATCGAAATACGTGCTTGGATACCCAACTCTTTAGCGATCGTCTCTACACGTTCAAGTTCAGCTTCGCTCTCTAGGTTGATGAACAAGATGTCAGACTCCAACGCTTCTTGGATCTCATGGTCTTGTTTTCCTACACCCGAAAATATGATCTTGTACTTAGGTATTCCGGCTGTCAATGCTCTTCTGACTTCACCAATTGAGACACAATCTGCTCCAGCACCCAGCTTTGCCAAATGCTGAACGACACTCAGGTTTGAATTAGACTTTACTGCATATGCCAAGATTGCCTTTCGTGCACGAAAAGCCTCTTTCAAAGCCTGATACTGTTGTGTGATCATATCGAAATCATACACATACAATGGGGTTTGGTATTTTTCAGCCAACTCAGAAAAGTTAATCATTCTTGCCCTTTATCCTGGGTGTGTACAGATGCATCGCCACCCTTATATATATTGACGCGATTCTAGCGAAAAAGAGCTTATACTTATGTGAGTTAAGCCGTGCCTTTTTTATACCACACCAAGACACTACTAAGTCCCAATAAGATAACCGGTAAGACAATCCCCAGTTCACCTGATATTGTCTGTGCATTTGAGAGTTGAATCAGTGTATAGAATATCCCCCAAATCAGCAAAGTAATCAATAAAGCCCCAAAACTAAAAAGTGTCACATTCAAAAAACGTGGGCTGATTGGTACGAAAAAGAAGATAATTATCACAACAAAAGGAACAAAGAAAGGATAAATAATTGTCTTGTACAAAACACTTTTGACTTTATCTGTATTGATGTTCTGCTCATCCAAAAGTTTCATCGCATCAAATGCATCCATGATAGTATATGTGGAGCTACCCTCATAGACCTGGTCGAGGATCTCAGGTCTAAAGTCTTTTAACAGTCTAAGGTTTTCCTCTTCTGAAACAACTATCCCCTCACTTTTCAAGCCAACATTATGAGGTTTAACAAGTTTATGGGCCTTCTGTAATACCCAATAATCATCAATATATCGTGCTTCTTCAGAGACAATCACCTCACGCAGATCATTTTTTTCAAGTTTGAATACACGTATATCCTTTGCTCTTTGCTGAAGCGGATGCAACTCTTTAAAATAGACATAATAATCTTCATAGGTAAAAAACAGGTCTTCAGTTGGCGTACCATTGATTTTATTGGCATATATGTTGTTCGAGTACTCTTTTCCCTTCGCAAAAGGAGCATAAAAATGTAAAAGAATAAAGACAAGAGTCAAGAAAGTGGCAATAAGTGAGAAGGGACGTAAAATATCTGCTTTGGAATATCCCAATGAATAGTAAGCCACCAAAGCATTTGAACGTATCAAGGCAATCTTTGCTGCAATCATCGCAAAAATCAATGAGATAGGGAATAATACATCCAGTGCGTAGTAAGAACGAAAAAGAGCATATAAAAGTTTGAGGTTAGCCGAATCGGGAAGACCACCCATATTATCCATGACATCAAAACCGACAAAGAAAAGAACCAAGGCTGAAACAATAATCAGAACATATTTCAGATAAAGCAAAGATATGTTTTTAAATGCCAACATTTACTTTTCCCTTCGAATGGATACGATGATCTATTTGTTTTGGATGTTCAACTTCTTAATAGAGTGTAATGAAGCCACTTTCTCCCAATCCCCGATACTCATCTCTTCAATGGCATCGGCTGCCTTACTGATCCATTTTTCTAAATAAGGCTGTTCTTCTTGTGAAAAAGATGATAACACAAAAGAAGAGACTTCCCCCTTATTTGCTGGCCGACCTATACCCATTCGTACCCGAATGTATTCTTTAGTAATCATAGCATCGGTTGACTTTAACCCGTTATGACCTCCATGTCCTCCACCCAGTTTAAATCGCAAAGCACCGAAAGGAAGATCGAGGTCATCATGAATCACAATGACCTTATTGATCTTGTAAAAATTTTTTACCTTTAAAATACTTTTACCTGATAAGTTCATATAGGTCATTGGTTTTAAAAATATGCTGTTCTTGGATTTAAATACCTCGCCCTGGAATGAGCTTTTTGAAACATCCTGATGCGCATTGCGTCTAAGCAATTCGTCAATAACCATAAAACCAATATTGTGTCGTGTAGTTGCGTATTCATTGCCAGGATTTCCTAAACCTACGATTAGTGTCATCTGTTTTTTATCCTTGGAATACAAAGAGGAGAAAAGAGTGCCTAATGCACCCTTGAGGTTCAAAGCGATAATTACTTCGCTTTGATAACACTTAGTACAGACACACGGTCTGCATCTAAGAATTTTACATTTGCTGGTGCTTCTAAATCACGGATCAATACAGAATCGCCAAGATCAAGAGGTGCAACATTCACATCAATACTAGCTGGAAGATCTTCAACTTTAGCTTTTACTGCAAGACGTTTTTTAGCAACGTGTAAAAGTCCTTTGTTCTTAAGACCGATAGGATCACCAATTGGATTAACCGGAACCATATATTTAGTCTCAATACCAGGTTGTGCTACCATAAGGTCTACGTGCACAAGATCACCAGTCAGTGGATGACTTTGATAAGCTTGAACAACAACATTCAACTCTTTATCACCTACTTTTACTGGGAAAGCCACTGTCTCTTTCTTTTTAACAGTACGAATATACTCGTTTGCCTTAAATGCAGCATCGATATTCTCTAAGCCTTTTCCGTAGATGTTAGCAACAAGATAACCATCTCGGCGAAGTGCTTTAGCGCTCTTCTTACCAATACTCTCTCTAATAATGCCTTCTAGCATGTTGTTTCCTTTAAAAAAATGTGGCGAATTATAGTGTACTTCTTTTTAAAATGAGATTAATCTTAAAAAGAATCTGTTTTATTAGCTTAAAACTTCGGAACAAGGAGTGTTTTGTATCATAGTACTACTCTTTGATTGAGAATATCTCATCTTCATCAAATACCCTCTCTTCTTTCTCCTCTTCTTCACCATCTTGTGGAGCTTTTGCCGTAACAGCAGAAGCAAGCCCCTCCATTCTCAATTTCAAATCACTGGCCGATGTAGCATAGGTAAAAGCATCTTCTTTGGAAATTCTTTTTGAAAGGAAAAGGTCTAAAATACCCTGGTCAAAACTTTGTGAACCATAAATATCTTTCCCCTCTTCAATCGCGTCCTTGATCTCGACATCTCGGCCTTCCATAATGAGCTGCTCTATACGCGGGGTTCTGACCAACACCTCTACCGCTGCCGTACGTTTGCCATCAAGTGTAGGGATAAGACGCTGAGAGACTATACCTTGAATAACAGATGATAATGTCAAACGGACACGATTTTGTTCCTCACCAGGGAACATCGAAATAATACGATTAATCGTCTCTTTTGCATCAAGTGTGTGAAGCGTCGAGAAGACCAGGTGACCAGTGTCTGCCGCATGTAAGGCAATCTCAATTGTCTCTAGGTCCCGCATCTCCCCGACAAGAATAATATCGGGATCCTGACGAAGCGCTGCACGAAGAGCAGACGAGAAGTTATGTGTATCCTGGCCTATACTACGTTGGTTGACAATACACTTTCTGTCTTTATGGACAAACTCGATCGGGTCTTCAATCGTCATAATATGTTTACGCTTTTTCCAGTTGATCTCATTGATAATCGCTGCAAGTGTTGTTGATTTACCAGAACCTGTTACCCCGGTAACAAGAACAAGACCACGTTCTACTTCTGTGAACTTGCGTACGACGACAGGAAGCTGAAGGTCTTCAATAGAGAGAATTTTTACAGGGATGACCCTGAATACCGCTGAAACCCCGTCCATCTGAAAAAAGATATTTACACGAAAACGCGTCTTTTCATCATAGGGATAAACTAAATCCAGTTCCTTGTTCTTAACGAATTCATTGAAACGGCCACGTAATAGTTCCTTTGAAAAAGTCAGTGCATCCTCTTTAGAAAGAATCTCTCCTGAAAGTGGAATGATATCACCATTGATACGTGCACGGACAACAGAGTTTGCCTTAATATGCAAATCCGATCCTCCGGCATCAATCATTCGCTGAAGATACGCACGAATCTTCTTTAAAGTTTCAAAGGTCAACTGTTCAACGTTTGCAGCTTGTGCTACACGTCTTTCAGGTACTTGCTGAGACATAATTACTCCAATTCTTTCAAGATTTCAGAAAACGCTTCTTTAAAGGCAAGCAAACCATCTGCCTTCAGTTCCTTCAGTGCGGCTTCCAGGTCAATCCCTGCTTGTTCTAGATTGCCTAGATGAACATTGATCTCCTCTTCGTTCAAAGGAAGCTTTTCACTCTGACTTCCATTCGCGACAAAAGCGTGGATCGTCTCTATAGGCGCGGTATTAATCGTATTTGCACCAATCAGTTCATCCACGTAATAGGATGGAATATATTCATCTCCCTTAACACCTGTACTGGCAAACAGTACGCGACATTGAGGGACATTCATCGTTGAAATCACGTTATAAATACGTGCCGCGTTGTAAATACCCAGTTTTCCAGGGAGAAGACCGGCATCTTTCATCTTCCCATCAAGCAATCTGTCCACACGACTTACAAAAACAGAGATAACACTGTAGGCTCTTTTGTTTGCACGTGCAGCACCTTTAGAAAAAGCCCTTGCACAAGAGATCGCGTCAGTCAGAGAAAATATCAACGTCGCATTTACATGAATACCTTGAGCGCTCAGTTCTTCCATTGCTTTGAAACCCGCCTCTGTTGCAGGTACTTTGATCATCACGTTTTCTCTACCAATCGTCTTATAAAGACGTTCACCTTCAGCGATTGTTCCTTGCGCATCATCACACAAATTTGGATCAACTTCTATACTTACAAAACCGTCATCTCCGCTTTCATATAGAGGCTTGAGTATATCCGCTGCTTTTTGTATGTCTGCAATCGCCAAGGCCTCATATTTTTCCTTTGCACTGCCACTCAAACCCGAAAGCTGTTCTTGATATGCCGGTGAGGTCAAAATAGCGTTCTTAAAAATCGCAGGATTACTCGTAGCGCCATTAATTATCTTTTTATTTATAAGTTCTTTAAACTCTCCATCAAGGTAATCTCTCTCAATGAAATCAGCCCAAAGCGAAAAGTTTATATCTGCAATGTACATTTCGTGCCTTCGTTATTATTGCTTACATTATAGCCCAAATAAATTTAAAAAATTTTAATTGACCCATTAAAAAAAGTAATCGAAAGTAAGTTTGAAAGTGTCCCAATTGTTTAGATCTTTTTCTATATACTCATAAGAGATTGACAATGCTGTGTTTTGTGAACTTTTATAATGTGTAGATGCGCCAAAGAGGAACTGTTCTCGTCCCGTGTCATAAATTCGCTGTGTAGCTTCCATGTTTATTTTAAATGACTCACCTCCATAGATGACCGCACCTGCTATTCCCCCCAGACCTGCTGTCAGACTTCTATCCGTATAAAAAAGTGCATCGGCCAGAAGATAGACATATCCCCATTCACTACCCCAGCTCAAACCTCCTGAAGCATTGGAAGTGAATTTTGTACTCTTGCTCAAATAGCTTCTATCCCATCCTGTGTTTAAGCGCCACGACAAGGGCTTGAAGAACTCACTCCTGGGTGCCAGGGAGACAATATTGATAAGGGTCGCTTTTTCGACATTAAAATCATCTTTTCCATAAGAGAAGAGCAGGTCAAAAAATTCTATCTGAGTTCCACGTAAAAACCCGACATCGATGTCTTTAATATCATGGTTTGCAGGCCGTACGCCAATAAATCCTATTCCTTCGCTGTCCCGGATACCTGCTTCAGCTCTAAGGCGTAAAGCACGATGCCCTTCCATCGGGTCAACAGGGATAGGAATCTCAATATTCTTACCTTTTCCCAGCCCTGCACGTGCGCCAAGTATCGAATGCAACCTCTGTCTATATACGCTGGCATTGATGTCTCCGGCCAAAAAATCATACTCAATGAACTCTGATGAGGCTTCAAGAATATAACGCTGTGTCTGGAGGGATTTCTCATTCTTGCTTAAGAAATCCTTCGGTGAGAGCTCTGCTCTAGCCAAAGTAAAAACATCATCAAAATCACTCTCATGCAGATAGGATTCATACGCTAAAAGTTTGCTGCGCCTAGCGGGCCGATAGTGACGTTTTTTCACAAGGCCTTCAGCCACACACACATGAATAGTCTCCGGTGGAAGGACTTGGTAATTAAAGTATTCACGTAACTTCACACTTGGTCTTGCAGCCTCGATCAGCCAAAGCATGTTGTATGAACAGTTCTCGGTAAAAAAGTAATACCAGGAGTAGGTATTATGTATCTCCCAGATATGGCGCATCATCTGCCGTATCTCTTCCTGATCAAGATTGAGATCATACTCCCACATATCACGTTCTTCCGTGTCTCGGTACTCCTTGATCTTCTCATAATAAGGCAATAGTGAATAGTTCCCATAATATCCGCCAAAGAGTCCCTTGATGGCAAAGACCATCCCATTCTCTGTCGAAGAGTCGGCATTGGCCGCATAATTGATGGCATAAGAGAGCATTTTGGAATTATAGGATGAGTCAATGCGAAGAAAGGTATGCCCAAACATCGATGCAGGCGAGTTGATATAAGCTGATGGAAAGATGAGACTCACCGCTTGAGGGTCCACTCTTTCAAGCAAGCTGTCAAACTCCTTACACTCGACCTTTGGCAGGTCCGTCATTCCCAACTCTTTACTTAACCACCATTTGCGTGCGGGAAAACGGCAGGCTGTCGCATTATCATCCAAAAGATCTTCATTGACCAAGGCCCTTATTGTCGCTTCAAGTTCAGCTTGGGCATTCTCCATCCCATGAGGCGAAAGAAAAAAAGCTTTGTCATCTATCTCACTTTCATTCTCGGGCATATGCAGTAAAATATGCCAATAGGGTGAATCCGAAAGATTTTTTTCTTTTGCCAGTGCAATATACTCATCTGTATTTGCATAAAGAGATGCAATAAGCAGGAGTGTTAATATGATAAAGCGTATGATGGTAGTGCCTTGTGAATAGGAGTATTAAATGAAGTACTAAGCGGAAAGTCCGCCTAGTCAATGATTACATTGTTGTAGAAATGTTGTCTAGAACGTCAGCCATCTCTACGTTTTGAGATGTATAGATGCTGTTGTAATTGGCTTGAAGCGCAGAAGCGAATACCTCTTTGTCTTCTACAGCAAGAAGCTCTGCAAGTGTATCAACTGATTCACCATGACCTACCGCGATCTCTTTTGCAAGCTGATCCATATTAGAAGCAACAAACTCTTCCGCACGCTCATTCATAACGAACTTAGTTTTTTTACATCCAGAAGTTCCTGAAGTGATACCAAAAGTCTGGTTACCTGAAGTTCCGTTTGTAGTTGCTTGAAGTGCCAACATTACAGCAGAATCACCGTTCGCGATAATGATTGAACCAAGTCCACATCCTGTTTGGCTATTGCGGCCTGCTGATTGATCATCAAAAGGACCAGCGATTAAAGCTGAGCTCAATGCTGCAACTGCAGCGATACTTACGATAAGTTTTTTCATTCATCTCTCCGTACAATTTAAGATAGAGTCAGTTTAAAGTCTTTAACCTTAAAGCTAGCTAATTATATCTGTAATTTCTACCAAAAAAGAGAATCATTATTTTGTCTAATCTACAATATAGACGGACCTTATCAAATAAAAAATCATGAAGAAAGGTCATACGTGTCATCTATGCTTTGATGTAAACATTTTATGAACTCTTTACGCGATATCTCTCGCGCACCAAGACTTCTTAAATGTTCCGATGGAATCTGACAATCAATAATCGTACAGCCACCTGCTTTGAGTTTTTCTATCAGATGTACAAAGGCAACTTTGGATGCATCCCTGACTCTAGAGAACATAGACTCTCCAAAGAACATCTTACCAATCATAAGTCCATATAATCCGCCGACAAGCCTACCGTCCTGCCAGGCTTCCACACTGTGGGCATATCCCATCTCATGTAAAATCCTATAGGCTTCGATCATCTCGGGAATGATCCATGAGCCCTGCTGTCCCTCTCTAGAAATGCTCCCACACGCTTTCATAACTTCGGAAAAAGCCGTGTTGTATCTGATCTCAAAATGCTTCATACGTTTCTTGAGGGATTTGCGCAGCTTAAACTCATCGAGGAAAAGGACAAAACGTGGATCTGGAGACCACCATAGAATCGGGTCATCACTGTTGTACCAAGGGAAAATACCGCTTCTATAGGCTAAAAGAAGACGTTGCGGGCTTAAGTCACCCCCGTATGCCAATAAACCATCGGGGGTGGCTGTCTCAATGTCAGGAAAAGTGAGTTCCTTCTCAATAGAGGGTATTCGTATCAAGCCGGTGCTGTCTCATTTAAAATGATTTTTCCCTCTTTTACATCAACCTCTATCTCACCTTTAAGTTCATCAAAAAGAAGCTTGTCTGTCAGCGGATTTTTCAATTCATCTTGAATCAATCTGTTCAACGGTCTCGCACCCATTGCCTTATCATAGCCTTTATCCGCAAAGTATCGTTTCGCTTGAGCTGTCAAGATAACCGATATCTTCTTCGCTTTGAGCTGCTCATTAAGTTCTGCAATAAATTTGTCAACGATCCCTTCAACCACTTCAATACTCAATGGAGAAAACTCGACTACTGCATCCAGACGGTTTCTAAACTCTGGCGTGAAGAAGTCTTTCAAAGCCTCATTACGTGAAAGGTCTTCATCAGAGTTAAATCCCATGACCGCACGTGATGTCGCACCAACGTTGGATGTCATGATCAGTACGACATTTTTAAATCCAGCCGTATAACCATTGTTGTCTGTTAATGAGGCGTGGTCCATCACCTGCAACAGTATATTGATCAGATCAGGATGGGCTTTTTCGATCTCGTCCAACAACAAGATCATATAAGGGTGTTTACGTGCTGCCTCAGTCAATAGCCCGCCTTGCTCATATCCCACATAACCCGGAGGTGCTCCCACCAGACGACTGAGTGCATGTTTTTCCATATACTCACTCATATCAAATCGTTCAAAGTGCACACCCAACACATCAGCTAAACTCTTTGCCAACTCTGTCTTACCAACACCGGTAGGCCCCGCAAAAAGGAAGGATGCAATCGGACGATCCGGTGGATTAAGTCCGGCACGCGAACGCTTGATCGCTTGAGAGACCAACTCCACTGCCCTGTCTTGTCCGATAACTTTCGCTTTGATATCAGCTTCAAGTGTTTTGAGTTTCTCGGTATCATCATCACTGATTCGTGAGCTTGGAACACCTGTCATCTTTGAAATAATATTCTCAATATCATGAGGTGTCACTGTCGAGCGTTTTTTCTTTTGAAGATGAAATGAGGCTCCGGCTTCATCGATAAGATCAATCGCCACATCAGGTAAGAACCTATTGGTGATATACTTCTTTGACAATTCAACAGCAGAACGAAGTGCTTTTTCTGTATATTTCACCTTATGGTGTTCTTCATATTTAGGCTTCAGTCCTTTGAGGATCAAAAAAGAATCCTCCATGGATGGCTCGTCAATATCGATCTTAGCAAAACGGCGTGAAAGCGCTCTGTCTTTTTCAAAAACGTTCCTATACTCGGCATAGGTCGTAGCACCCATACATTTCATCGCACCTGAAGCCAACGCCGGTTTGAGCTGATTTGAGGCATCCATACTTCCACCGTTGACTGCACCCGCACCGATAAGGGTATGAATCTCGTCAATGAACAAAATCGCATTTGGTTTGAGCTTAATCTCATCCATCACGCCTTTAAGGCGTTTTTCAAAATCTCCCCTATATTTCGTTCCTGCAAGCATCGCACCCAAATCAAGGGCGAACAGAGATGAATTTTTGAGCATGTCCGGCACATCTTCATTAACGATACGTAAGGCCAGACCTTCAGCAATGGCTGTCTTACCGACACCAGGTTCTCCGACAAAAAGAGGATTGTTCTTCTTACGTCTGCATAGCGTCTGAACCACGCGCTCAATTTCCGTACTTCGCCCGATTACCGGATCGATTTTATCTGCTCTGGCCTGTGCGAGAAGATCTACCGCATATTTCGATAAAAAGCTCTCATCGGACGTCTCGCCGTTTTCAGTGTCGATATCCTGATGTGAAATCACCTCCAAGACATCCACACGCGAAATATCCTGTTGTTCCAAAAGAACAGCCGCATACGAGTGTTTCTCTTCAAAAAGCGCCGCGAGAAGATCACCAACATTTGCATTCTCTTTTTGCGCCGACTGGATATGACGTATCATCTGATCAATCATGCGAGAAAGGGCAACCGTCTCAAATGGCTCCTGGTCAATCTCCTCTGGAAGTGGTTCCATGTTTTGACTCAAGTATTTGGCAACACCTTCACGCAGTGCATGAATGTCAGCGCCACACTCTTTCAATATACGTACACCTTCGTCTGAACTGAGTAAGGCAAAGAAAACATGTTCGATTGTTAAATATTCATGGCGTTGATCCTTGGCATAGGTCAAAGCTTTTTGAAAAACAGAATTAAGTTCATTACTAATCATCACTCTTCCTCCATTATCGCTTTAAGCGGGAAGCCCTGTTCTCTGGCAATCTTTGTCACTTGCGCGACTTTTGTCTCAGCGATCTCATAAGAATACACTCCACACAACCCCCGGTTGTTTTTGTGTACTTCCAACATGATCCTTTCAGATTCTGCATATGATTTATGAAAAATAGTCATCAAGATATCAATTACAAAGTCCATAGAGGAGTAATCGTCATTCAACAATAAAACTTTATAACGTTCAGGCTCTTTAAGAGCCAAATCGTCATCAAATTCTAATGATTTTTTAGTCGCCAAAGAGGGACTCCTTCGTGAAAACATGTAAATTTTTTATATATAATATTGTTCTGTAATTTATCGAGTCTTGTATGTAGATTTGCTTAAAGCAAAGAATTAATGCCTAAGCGCTGAATGCGGTTCAGACTTGATCAGGCATTAGCCTGAATAAAGTCGTCAATGATGTCTTGCGGATTTTCCAGGCCAATGGAGACACGGATAAGACCAGGAGTAATACCTAGAAACTTCTTCTGTTCATCATCAAAATCACTGTATATCGTAGAAGCCATATGCAGTGCAAGCGTTCGGCTGTCACCGATGTTAGCCGTGATGATTGGCAGTTTTGTTCTATCTAAGAAAGAAAAAGCCTTTTCCTTAGTGCCCATATCGATAGTAAGGAGTGTCCCACAACCCAGGGAAAAATCACTCTTATAACGCTCATGATGAGGGTGTTTAGGCAGGCATGGGTGATTGATATCAAATCCTGCTTTGTCTAAAGCAATAGCTACTTTTTCAACACTGCTGACCACTCTGTCCATACGTAGAGGAAGTGTCTCCATTCCAAGCATCGTCAAGTAAGATGAAAAGGCAGAGGCACTCATACCAAAATCACGCATTGCACGCTTCTTCGCATTAGGGATAAGTGCCATCGCACCCATCTTGTTGATAAACTTATGAATGTCCTTGTAGCGCTCTGTCTTGAACTTGTCATCTCCCTCAACATCAATAGCACGGAATACTGCTGCCCCACCAAGCACAGAGGCATTTCCAGAAATAATCTTTGTTGTGGAATAGACAGCGATATCCGCACCAAGTTCAAATGGTTTTACGCTCATCGGTGTGATCGTATTATCCACCATCAATACAACCCCATGTTTGGTAGCGATAGCTGATAATGCTTTAATATCAGGAAGACGCATATTCGGGTTCCCAACAGACTCTAAATAGATAATCTTCGTGTGCGGCGTGATCGCTGCTTCAATTGCCTCGAATTCGTCAACATCAAAAAACTTCGTCGATACACCAAAACGAGAAAGCGTCTCAGTGAAAAGTGCATAGGTCCCGCCAAAAAGTCCTCCTACACTTATAATCTCATCACCGGCTGAAACAATAGACATACAGGCCAACGTTGTCGCGCCCATCCCGGAACTTGTACAGACAGCACCAATACCGCCGTCCATCTTTGCCAGTATATTCTCAAGTTTTGCTGTTGTGGGGTTTCCCACACGCGAATAAAGCGGTTTTTTTACGGAACCGTCAAAGATTCCTTCGCCTGTCTCACTGTCACCATAGCCAAATGATGCAGACTGTGTGATTGACGGTGAGACAGCCCCTTCTTTTGAACCGATCTCTTGTACAAAATACGTTGAATACTCTTCAAATCTTTCCATAATGTTGCTTTTTCCATTCTAAGGTTATAATAACGCAATTATATCCAAAGAATTGAACATGAGTAAACGTATCTTTATCACCGCCACCAACACAGATATAGGAAAGACCTATGCAACTTCTTTGCTTTTAGAGGAGTTTGCGTCTCAAGGCTTTAAAGTAGGTGTATTCAAACCCATAGAAACAGGTGTTGAGAATGAGCCTCTTGATGGAAAAAAACTGTTTGAGCTGGCTAAGAGGCTCAACCCTGAACTTGCCAGCTTGAAACTTGACACCATCGTCCCCTATCAGTTCAGACTTCCGGCTGCCCCCTATGTAGCCAAAGGAGATCAGAAAATCGATCTGAATTACATCCAAAGCAGACTTGAGCAGATCGAGAAATATTGTGATGTGGTTCTGATTGAAGGTGCAGGCGGTCTTATGGTCCCGGTTGAAGAGGATCTGTATATGGTTGACTTCATCTCTTTTTTCAACACTTCAGTCCTGCTTATTTGCCCTAGTCGTTTAGGTTCCATCAATGACACCCTACTTAGCCGCTTTCTACTTGAAAGTAAAAAGATACCCTATACATGGGCCATCAACCTTTATGCAGACAGAGATAGTTTTGAACAAGTTACAGCACCTTTTTACAAAAAAAAGTTTTTAAGCTTGCAAAACGACATTAAAGAGATTGCAAATAAGCTATAATTTCACAAACAAAAGGGGAACTGATGCAGCATCTGATTAAAACACATGATTTGACACTTGAAGAGATTCAAGAGCTCTATGCTGATGCTGTACGTTTCAAAGAGGGTCATGTCGTCCCGCTCCTACAAGACAAGATCATTATCACCCTCTTTTTTGAAAACTCGACACGTACTCGCTCTTCTTTTGAGATTGCAGCAAAGCGTCTTGGAGCGCAGATAGTCCATCTTGATGTGGCCAAGAGTTCAACGGCAAAAGGCGAGACACTTACAGACACCGCGATGAACCTCGATGCTATGGGCCCAAATGCGATCATCGTCCGCCATGCTAATGCCGGTGTACCCAAGATTCTTTCACAACACACCAAAGCACCTATTATCAATGCCGGCGACGGTGCACATGCCCATCCTACACAGGCTCTGCTTGATCTGTTTACTATGAAAGAGCATTTTGGAGATGTCAAAGGGAAAAAGATAGCAATCGTCGGCGATATCAAAAATTCGAGAGTTGCCAACAGCAACATCGAACTCCTTACCCGGGCAGGGATGGAAATTATTTTGGTAACACCTCCTCACTTCCTGCCACCGACATCACTTCGTCATACCCATCACTTAGAAGAGATCATCGATGAAGTCGATGTAATCATGAGTCTGCGTACACAGACAGAGCGTCATGAGCATCCGACATATGCTTCTTTAAAAGATTATGCCAGCGATTTCTGCATCACCAAAGAGTTGATTGGGGACAGAGATATTATTCTCTTACATCCCGGACCGGTACATAGAAATATCGACATCGATGACGAGATGTTGGCCGATAACCGATGTAAGGTCCTCAAACAGGTTGAAAATGGCGTCTTCGTACGTATGGCAGTCTTAAAGAAACTTATCTTAGGATGAAATGAAGCGCCTTAGTTCTCTTGCTGCAAGCAAAACTCCTTTTCTTTTTTATACCAATTTTGATGCCACCCAAACCAATGTATACACCTTAGATGAGCTAAAAGAGGCTGATATTGAGTTCCTTATTGATTCAAAAGAGTACAGACAACACAGGTGTCGACTCATTGCGCATCCCCAAGAGTTCACTGCCTATAAACAAGGCTTTGATGCCATTCTTGAAAAAATAAGATCCGGTGAAACCTACCTTTTGAACTATACCTGCCAGACACCTGTAGATACTCCACTCTCTTTAAAAGAGATCTATGATTGTGCCAACGCTGCTTTCAAACTTCGGGTTCAGGACAGATTTGTCTGTTTTTCACCAGAACGCTTTGTTCAGATAAAAGGAAATCGTATCTATACCTTTCCTATGAAAGGCACTATAGATGCTTCAATTGATGATGCCCGGGCCAAAATACTGGCCAATGCAAAAGAGATGGCTGAACATGTAATGGTCGTTGATCTACTTAGGAATGATCTCTCAATGGTGTCAAAACATGTCAAAGTAAATCGTTTCCGCTACATTGACAAAATAAAAGCCGGTGATAAAGAGCTTCTTCAAGTCAGTTCGGAAATCGAAGGGACCCTTGAATCGGACTGGCCGAGCAGACTGGGAGAAATCATTCAGACCCTTCTGCCCGCTGGAAGTATCAGTGGTACCCCAAAAAAAAGAACGCTTGAGATCATTCAAGAGGTCGAAGGGTATGAACGTGGATACTTCAGCGGCGTATTCGGTTATTTCGACGGGGAGAGCTTTGACTCTGCAGTCATGATCCGTTTTATTGAAAAGAGTGCTCAAGGGCTTGTCTATAAAAGTGGTGGCGGCATAACTCTCGAAAGCAGTGCCCTATGCGAATATCAGGAGATGCAGGACAAAATATATATTCCCTAGAGACCCTTCATACCTCCGCATAAGCTTCCTCTTGTAATACACTGCTTTAAACCAATATTAACTATTCGAAGACTAAGATATGTCTATAAACTATAATTTTTGGTGATAATATGAATACAGATTTGGTCCTCTCATCCGGTACAATTCTCTTCCTGCTCATATTCATCCCTTTCATGATTCATATGACACGGAAATTGGGCCGTATAAAGAGTGAAGGCAAAGCCAAAAATGAAGTCTATGAAAGCGGGATCAGACTTACTGTTAAAGACAGCTTTGAACGCTTTAACATCAAATACTATCTCGTCGCCATCATTTTCATCCTTTTTGATGTAGAGACTCTCTTTATGTTCCCATGGGCAGTCAATGTACGCGAACTTGGCTTTTTTGGTCTTATCGAGATGTTTAGCTTTATGGGCTTGCTACTTGCCGGCTTGATGTACATCTACAAAAAAGGAGCGCTAAAATGGGAGTAGCGCTTTTGGGAGACGCTGTTATCACAACACGGGTTGATGATGTCGTCAACTGGGCCAGAGAATCTTCTTTATGGCCTTTTGTCTTTGGTACGGCCTGCTGTGCAATCGAGTTTATGAGTACAGCCGCAAGTAAGTATGATATTTCTCGCTTCGGCGCGGAAGTCGTACGTTTTTCGCCCCGACAGGCGGACCTTTTGATCGTTGCAGGCACAATTTCTTACAAACAAGCTCCCATACTTAAGCAGATCTATGATCAAATGCCCGAACCAAGATGGGTGGTCTCCATGGGGGCTTGTGCCTGTTCCGGTGGGTTCTACGACAACTACACTACCCTCCAAGGCATTGATGAAATCATTCCTGTTGATGTCTACGTCGCTGGTTGCCCACCACGTCCAGAATCCCTCCTCGATGCTATCATGATGGTCCAAAAAGAGCTTAAACATGATTCTCTCTCCAAAGAGAGAAAAGAAGAGTTCTCAGGAAAGCTCGATGATGCTTAACCTCCTTCGTAAAAACTACCCCGATGCCAAATTCAATGAAAAGTCAAACACCCTTCTTGTCGATGAGAACCAGATTTATGAGAGTGTTAAGCGTGCCTATGAATCAGGCGGGACAATGCTTCTGGACATTACTGTTGTAGATTATCTTGATTATCCAGGTTTCCATCCTTCTCGTTTTGCTCTTGTTTATATTATCCGTGATCGGGAGTTCAAAGAGTTTATCCTATTAAAGGCCTATCTCTCGCAAGAGAAATGTGCAAGTGTCACTTCGATTTATCCATCTGCAGACTGGCTTGAGCGTGAATGTTATGATCAATATGGCATCAACTTTGAGGGGCACCCTAACCTGCAACGTATTTTGAACCATTGGCAGTTTAAAGGACATCCTCTCAGACGAGATTATCCGACAACCAAAGGACAGTTCTGTACACAAGCGCAGGACTTGATGCCACAAATGAATGAAAAGCTTTTTGAAAAAGGGCTGATCTCCAAACAACAAGATGGCAGTTTTACAGACTCTTCCAGGGACCTGATGTTTATCAACATAGGGCCTTCTCACCCTGCTACACACGGAACAATCCGAAACTTCTGCGCCATGGATGGAGAGACGATCATTGCTAATGTATCCGAGATTGGGTATCTTCACAGAGGCTTTGAAAAAAGTTGTGAAAATCATACCTACAACCAGATCATTCCCTATACAGACAGACTCGACTACTGCTCAGCTACGACGAATAATATTGCTTTTGCAAAGACGGTTGAAGAGATGCTGGGTATCACCCTGCCTGATAGGGCGATCATGGTACGTGTACTGATTATGGAACTCTCACGTATCATCAATCATCTCGTCTGCCTTGCTGCCCAACTGGTAGATATGGGAGCATTGACGAACTACTGGTACTTGTATAACCCAAGAGAATCGGCCTATACCTTCTTCTCTAAACTCACAGGGGCAAGACTGACCAACTCTTATATGCGTATAGGAGGGATGAGCTATGACCTCTATGAAGGCTACGAAGCCGATTTGCGTATCATTATGAAAGAGATCGAAGATGGTGTCACCGATGCCTTGAGCCTGGTTGAGCATAACCGCATCTTTCACGATAGAACACAGAATATATGCAGTGTCTCAGCAGATCAGGCTATAAAACTTGGGCTATGCGGGCCAAACCTAAGGGCTTCAGGCGTTAATTTCGATATGCGTGTCAACACCCCTTACTATTTCTATGATCAACTCGACTTCGATGTGGCCATAGGATCAGTTGGCGATATTTATGATAGGGTCATGGTCAGATTCGAAGAGATCAGACAAAGCCTTCGCATCATGAAGCAGCTGCTTGGCAATATACCCGACGGGCCTATCTGTGCAGATGAGCCATCCGTTGTTCTTCCCAAAAAAGAGAGTGTCTATGGAAGTATTGAGGGGACCATGAATCAGTTCAAACTGATCTATGAAGGGGTCAAGGTCCCTGCACAGGAATATTACAGTTCCATTGAAGCGACCAATGGCGAACTTGGTTTTTTCATCGTCTCCAATGGAAGTGGATATCCACACAAAGTCAAGGTAAAAGCACCTAGCTTTTCGGCAATGAGCGCCTACAGTACGATGGTAGAAGGAAGTATGCTCTCTGATGCCATCTTGAATCTAGGAAGCATCAATATCATCGCTGGGGAGATGGATAGATGAGTTTTGTCTTCAATGAAGAGCATGAAGCACAGTTTCAAAATCTTCTACCGCGTTATCCCGAGAAAAAATCCCTGGTTCTGCCTTCACTCTGGATGGTGCAGTATCAGCAGGGATATATCTCCTCTGAGGCGATGGCTTACCTGGCAAAGAGACTTGAAGTCCCGCAAGCACATCTGTACGGTGTCGCTACTTTTTACACAATGTTCCATCTTGAACCTGTTGCCAAGTATCATATTCAAGTCTGCAAAACCCTTTCCTGCGAACTTTGCGGTAAGGCTGATATTCTAAAATCCATTGAGGATGAGTTGGGCATCAAAGTGGGTGAAAGTACAGAGCTTTTTAAACTTAGTGAAGTCGAGTGCCTGGGCGCCTGCGGAGGAGCGCCTATGCTCTGTTTGAATGAAGAGTATTATGAAAACCTTACGCCTGAGTCGACAAAAGCACTGCTTAGAAGGTTCTTATCATGATAACAAGGATTGTCAGTCAAAGGTTTGATATTGAAAATGCTTATATGCTTCAAGTTGCCAAGCGACATGGTGCCTATGAGAGTCTGGATGAAGCCTTCAAAAAACCTGCCTATGCCATAGAGAGCGAGATCGAAAAAAGTGGGTTGCGCGGCAAAGGGGGCGGAGGTGCTCCTACAGGTCCCAAATGGTGCCTTGTCTCGCGGGAAGAAGAGACATCCTACCTTGTTGTCAATGCTGACGAGAGCGAACCGGGAACCTTTAAAGACAGACAGATCCTTCAGTATGACCCCCACCTTCTTATCGAAGGTGTCATCTTAAGCTGCTACGCCATCGGAGCACATGATGCCTATATCTATATCCGCGGCGAGTACAAGTTCTTCGCTGACCGTTTGAACAAGGCCATTGATGAGGCCTACGAAGAGGGACTTCTTGGCCATAGAGTAAAAGGCTTCGACTACCGTGTGGATATCACAGTACACCGTGGTGCAGGTGCCTATATCTGTGGCGAGAAATCAGCATTGCTCGAATCTTTGGAAGGAAACCGTGGTCATCCACGGCTCAAGCCTCATGTGCCCTCTCCAGAGTACTTTTTCGGTAATCCGACACTGGTGAACAATGTGGAGACAATTGCGACAGTACCCTTTATTATCAACAACGGGGCCTCAGCCTACCGAGCTTTTGGGACAGAAAAGAGTCCCGGCACTCTGCTTTTTGGTCTGAGCGGCCATATCAACAATCCGGGTATTTACGAAATGGCTTTTGGCGAGTCGATGCAAGAGTTTATCGATAGAATAGGTGGAGGGGTCAAAAATGGCAAAAAACTCAAAGCTGTTATTCCTGGAGGGGCTTCAACGCCGGTACTCTCTGCAAAAGAGGTCAAAGAAGCAAGACTCGACTACGAGTCCATGCGTGCTATTGGTTCATCTCTGGGTACAGGGGGCATGATTGTTATGGATGAGGACACCTGTATGGTCTCGGCTCTTAAAAACCTTCTAAGCTTTTATCACCATGAGTCCTGTGGCCAGTGTACTCCCTGCAGAGAGGGGACAGCCTGGGTAGATGGTATTATTTCCAACATGCTCGGCTATAAAGCCAAAAGAGACGATATCGAACTTCTCAATGATATTGCGAAGACGATGAACGGAAAGACGATCTGTGTCTTTGCTCCTGCTGTAGCTATGGTTATTGAAGGTTTCATCGTACGTTTCAGAGATGAATTTGAAGCCTATATTGAAAAAAGTCAAGGAGTGACTTATGCCTGATACAATCAGTTTCATTGTTGACGGTCAGATGATACAGGCTCAAGAAGGCGAACTTTTACTTTCTGTCTTACTAAGAAACGGCATCGATGTCCCGCATTTTTGCTACCATGACGCCTTAGGACCTGATGGGAACTGCCGTATGTGTATGGTCGGTATCGTCGGAGAGAAACGTCCTCAGATCGCCTGTGACACCCTCATCAAAAAAGACATGGTTGTCTATACCAACGATGAGAACATCAATAAGGTCAAACGCTCCATCTTGGAACTTGAACTGCTCTCCCATCCTGTGGATTGCCCCATCTGTGATCAGGCGGGCGAGTGCAAACTTCAAGACTACTACATGCAGTTTGGTCTTAACGAATCCCGCCGTCCAAAAGAGGAAAAGAAACTTAAAGAGAAGAGACTCGACATCGGTAAGAACATTATCCTCGATCAGGAACGCTGTGTCCTATGTGCACGCTGTACCCGTTTTACGCAAGAGATCACAAAGACAAATGAACTTGCCATCATCGGACGGGGGAATGATGCCCGTGTTTCCACTCTTCCGGGTCAACAGATGCAGACTCCTTATGCCATGAATATTATCGACCTCTGTCCGGTAGGGGCTTTGACCTCAAAAGACTTCCGTTTCCGTCAAAGAGTCTGGTTCATGCATTCGAGCAAGGGTATCTGTCACGGTTGCGCCAAGGGGTGCAACATCTTTATCGACCACAACCAGGAAAAGTATAGATCTGATACTATCTACCGGTTTCGCCCCCGTATCAACCAGCAGGTAAATGGTCATTTTATCTGCGATGAAGGCAGACTTTCATACAAAGAAGAGAACACCCAACGACTCGACGATTTCGTCTATCATCAGCGCTGCATCGCTGAAGATGTCGCACTCTCTTACCTACTTCGTTATCTGCATGATGAAAGGCCTCTTTTAATTGCATCTCCTTCCTTGTCAACAGAAGAGCTTTATGCCATCCATGCTTTGGCCCAACGCTTCGGACTTGAACTCAATGCCTACCACGAACCCTTTGTAGACATGGATTTTGGTGATGAATGGCTGCGTTCACAAGACAGAGCAGCCAATTTGAAAGCCGTTAAAAGACTGGGGATTGAGACCAGCCCGGAAGCACTGAATGAAGCCCTAAACAGAACCCATGTTGTTATCAACTTTCAACATAAGTTCTTGTGTCAAAACACTCCTGAGGTGATGAAGATGATGCTCAACAAGACACAGATACATCTTATATCACACAGTTTCGAAAACTGTAAGAACCATGAACTTCTTATTCCCGTTTCCTCTTACAGTGAACAGGAGGGAACACTGATCAATGAAGATGGGATTATCCAGAGGTTTGAAGCCGGTCTATGCAATGAACGCAAGAGTATTCTTCAAATCTTGCATCAAATCAATGCAACACCCGGAACACCTCAGGCCATATGGGATGAGAAGCTCTCAGATGAATTTGGTTTTTCCTACGATGCTATACCTGAAGAAGGGAGACGGCTCTAGTGCATACTTTTATGGTCCTCTTTCCTATTGTCTTGACACTTATGTTCTCCGTTGCAGCGATCCCGATGCTTGTATGGCTCGAAAGGCGTGTGGCTGCACTAATTCAGAACCGTTTGGGCCCAAATCGATGTAATATCAAAGGTATACGCATAGGCGGCCTGATCCAACCTATTGCTGATATGCTCAAACTTCTTTTCAAGGAGGAGTTCTATCCTCTGCATATCAAACATACCTTTTATTATATTTTGGCCCCATCCATTGTCTTTGGCGCATCATTTTTATGTTTTATGGTCATTCCCTATGCAGATAACATCACCCTTGATCATTACACCTATCATATACAGGCACTACCTGTTGAACTCGGAGTATTATGGATCCTCGCCTTTACCAGTCTTGGTGTCTACGGAATTATCATCGCCGGATGGTCCAGTCACAACAAGTACTCTATCTTGGGGGCTCTGCGGGCATCCTCACAGGTGATATCCTATGAAATAGCCATGGGTCTGGCTGTCGTTTCCATGCTGATTACCTACGGAAGCATATCACTAAATGAGATGGTCCGACAGCAGGGTGAACTTCTCTTTGGGTTTATTCCAGCATGGGGCATAGTGATGCAGCCTCTTGCTGCCCTTATCTTTATCGTCACTGCCTTTGCTGAAACCAACCGAGCACCCTTTGATGCTGCTGAAGGGGAAAGCGAGATTGTTGCCGGTTATCACACCGAATACTCAGCTATGAAGTTTGCACTCTTCTTTATGGGAGAGTACATTGCAATGAGTGCTTCAAGCGCATTGATCGTCACCATGTTTTTCGGTGGTTATCAGATCCCTTGGCTCAATACCCACAACATGCATGGAAACCTCACCCCAATTCTTATCGGACTTATGGTTGTGATTCCCATAATAGCCTTTAGCTTTATCAGATGGATGCAACGCAATAACAGCTGTACACCTTCGCACCGATTGGAGACCAAGTATGCCACCTTTTTTATCACTTTTTTTGTTATTGGAATTGAGACGCTTATCCTTTATCTGATTTATTCTGGACTCAACACTCAACAGAGTGCTTTAACCGTGATGATATTGCAGATCCTTAGTTTTACCATCAAACTCTTTGTGATGAACTTTATCTTTGTATGGGTACGATGGACCTTGCCAAGATTCAGGTATGACCAGACGCAGCATCTTGGTTGGAAGATACTTCTTCCCTTGGCCCTGTTCAACATCTTCATCTCCGCAATAATCGTTGTAGGAGTGTGAGATGGGTGTAAAAGTCGTTCCACGTTACGGAAATTCATTCAAAGAGAAAAGCTATATCTGGTCTGTCTTTACCGGTATGAAGCTCACTCTGAAACATTTTAAAGCCAATCTCAACAATACCACCTGCATCCCAACCTGCCAGTACCCCGAAGAACAGCCCGAAGACATCACTGAACGTTATCGCGGTCTACACCGGCTTACCAAACGCGACGATGGGACTGTTCGTTGTGTCGCATGTTTTATGTGCGCAACCGCCTGTCCTTCAAACTGCATCTTTATCGAGGCAGAGGAACGACTCGATGATGTTGATGAGAAGCAGCCTGCGCGTTTTGATATTGATCTTCTGGAGTGCATCTTTTGCGGCTACTGTGTTGAAGCCTGTCCCTGTGATGCGATCCGTATGGATACGGGCATCTTCTCTATTGTTGCCATGGAACGTAAAGACTTTGTCATCAACAAAGAGAGGCTTCTTCAAAACCGGGGTGCCTTTGGAAAGGAGAACAGCCTTGCTCAGTAATATTATCTTTTTTGTCTTGGCTTTTGCCACATTAGTCAGTGCGGTTGGCATGATCTATTTTCGTCAACCCATCAACTCTGCTTTGAGCCTAATCGTCACCCTTTTAAGTATTGCAGGTCTCTTTGCTCTTCTAGGCGGAAGTTTTCTCTTCCTGGTTCAGATCATTATCTATGCAGGAGCCGTTGTCGCACTCTTCTTGTTTATCATCATGTTTTTGAACATCAAAGAAGAGAACCTTCCTGATGAACCCTATAAAAGAAGATGGATATTGGCTACGACTCTTCTTATTGCTCCCTTTACCTTCTACCTCATTAGCATTGTCAACCAAATGAGATTCAAAAGCCTGCGCCCTAATGATTTCGGTTCGATAAAAGAGATTGGTATGAAGCTGTATACAGATTGGGTGTTCCCCTTTGAGATGATCTCCATACTTCTTCTTGTCGCGCTTATCGGAGTTGTCATCTTGGCTAAGAAGGAGAAGAGCCGTGATTGATATCGGTCATTTTATTATTCTGGCCATACTGCTTTTCTCAATCGGCATTATCGGGGTCATCAGCCGTAGAAATATATTTGTTATGTACATGTCCATTGAACTGATGCTTAATGCCGTCAACCTTATCCTTGTCGCTTTGTCAAATCATTTTGAAGACTTGAATGCTCAGGTCATGGCCATCATGATTATTGCTATTGCTGCGGTAGAAGCGTCCATCTTTTTAGCACTGTTTGTGATGCTCTTTAAAAATGCACGCACTCTTGATGCCAACTTTTTTGATCTTTTAAAACAGGAGAAACATAATGATTGAGTCTTCACTACTTGTCTGGGTGATTGCCTCTGTCGCTTTCTCTTCTGCAGCCCTTATGTTTCTGAGCCTATACAATAAATATAATGATGATATCGCCACGAATATCTATCCGCTACTTGGCCTGGGTGGACCGCTGCTTAGCCTGATCTGTTCCATCTCACTCATATATACCCTTTTGAACAGTGAGACTTATCTCTACTACAGTATCTTCACCTGGTTGGATATCGAAGGAGTTGTCATAAACGCCTCGCTACTCCTTGATCCGCTCAGCGCTGCCATGCTTAGCTTTGTCAGCTCTGTCGGATTCATCATCCATCTTTATGCTCATGCATATATGGATAACGATCCCTCTTACCCCCGTTTCTTTGCATGGTTTAATCTTTTCATGGCAGCGATGTTCTTACTGATACTTGCCGATAACCCTTTCATGCTATTTATCGGCTGGGAGGGTGTAGGCCTATGCTCCTACCTGCTAATCAGCTATTACTTTGGCGATGAACAAAATGTGCAAGCCGGCAACAAGGCTTTTATCCTCAACCGTATCGGTGACTTCGGTTTTATATCGGGACTCTCTCTTTTAATCATCTATCTAGGAGACAGGGGTCTTGACTTTGCTTCACTCGAAGCCAATATCCATCTTATCCCCTCTTCGCTCATTTCATTAATCTCTGTTCTTCTATTCATAGGAGCCATGGGGAAATCAGCGCAGATTCCACTTTATGTCTGGCTACCCGATGCCATGGCCGGACCGACACCGGTGTCAGCTTTGATCCACGCGGCGACGATGGTTACAGCTGGGGTCTACATGATAGCAAGGTTCCACTTTTTATATGCGCTCAGTGAAGAGGTCGGTCTTTTTATTGCCTATATCGGTTCTTTTTCTGCCCTACTTGCCGCTCTGATCGCCTTGCGCCAGGATGACATCAAAAAGATCCTTGCCTATTCAACGATGTCACAACTGGGTTATATGTTCATGGCAGTAGGACTGGGAGCATACTCATATGGTATCTTCCATGTCTTCACCCATGCCTTTTTCAAAGCACTTCTATTCATGGGAGCAGGTGCTATCATCTTGGCACTGCATCATGAACAAAACATCAAAAAGATGGGTGCCTTGAAATCCACAATGCCTTTTTTGTTTGCCATCATGCTCCTTGCGACATTGGCTATCTGCGGGATTCCGCCTTTTAGCGGTTTCTTCTCAAAAGACGCGATAATCAACCATCTGTTTGCAAGTGGCCATTTCGATATCTATGCCGTTTCTCTTGTCACTGCTGCACTGACAGGCTACTATATGTTCAGGCTCCTGCTTATCGTCTTTATTGCACCTGCGAAACATGAACACGCAGTGCCTTCTCAAAATCAGCTTATCAAGCTTACACTTTTTATACTCGCCTTGGGCATCCTTTTGAGCGGTTTTATCAATCTTCCTGTTTTATTTGGCGGAAATGAGAACTTCTCCATTTGGCTAAACCTTCCTGACATTCGTCACTACCTTTCACATTCTGATGAGACGGTATTGCTATTGGTCAATATCTCTTCTTCACTCCTGGGAATTCTTATGGCCTTTATTCACTATAAAAACAGTTCAGACGATCCAAGCTTTGGTGTGGTTGAAAGATGGATCAAAAACAGGTTCTACATTGATAAGAGCTATACTATGATGTTTGTCAGACCAATCGGATTTCTAAGCCGACTGATCGTTTTTCTTGATGAACAACTCATTGATCGTCTCATTCACAAGATTGCCTCATCCTACCAGAGGCTCTCCTACTACAGCGATTATGTTCAAAATGGAAATGCCCGCTACTATGCCCTGTACATGGGTATCGGCATCGTCTCTATCTTTATCTATTTAGGTATTCAAGGCTAAGCATGGAAAACAACATACTCACTTTGCTTATATTCTTTCCTATTCTATCCGCTGTTTTCTTATACCTTCTTCCTTTGAATGTAAAGATGATCCGGTATGCAAGTTTTATCGTGACCCTCATCACCATGATGTTAAGTATCTGGATGTATACACATTTTGAGACCACCCAAGGTATGCAGTTTGTTGAAGATCATGAGTGGATAAAAGCTTATGGCATCTCATATCATATTGGCATAGACGGTATATCCGTGATCATCGTGATGATGACCAATCTGATTATGCCTCTTCTTTATCTCTCTTTTTGGCACCTAAACAAGAAAGGGTACTGGCTAAACCTTCTCATTGCACATGGAGGACTTACCGGTGCCGCACTCGCACTTGATCTCATTCTATTTTACCTCTTTTGGGAGACGATGCTCCTACCTGTCTTTTTTATGGTCGGTCTTTTCGGACGTGAGAATAAGAATTTCATGAGCATGAAATTCACGATGTACACTATCTTCGGATCACTGTTGATGTTGATGGCCATCTTATACCTTGGTCATTCTAATTTTCAAGAATATCAGGTCTGGAGCTTCTCGCTTAATGACCTACAGACACTGCATTTAAACAGAAGTACGACACTTCTTCTGTTTGTCGCCTTCATCTTTGCTTTTAGCATCAAGATCCCTCTCTTCCCTTTTCATACCTGGCTGCCTCAGTCCTATGCAGCCGCCCCTATCGGGGCGATTGTCGTCATGTCAGCTTTGATGGCGAAACTGGGTGTCTATGCGATCTGGCGATTTGTTTTGACACTCTTTGAGACGCTGGCCGTTGAAATAGCAGACTTCTTTATCAGCCTTGGACTATTTGGAATGATATACTTTGGTATCGCAGCCATCAAACAGAGTGAACTGAAAAAACTCTTTGCCTACTCTTCGGCTTCACATCTCTCATTGATCGTCATGGGAATATTTGCTTTTAACACCTACGCCCATATCGGTGCTTTTTATATGATAGCCTCTCATGCATTAAGTTCTGCAGCACTCTTTATGATGCTTGGTATGGTCTATAAACGTACTCAGAACCTCCATATCGATGCCTTAGGTGGAATCGTCTATCAAGCGCCTATTTTTAGTGCCTTTTTCGCCTTTTTCGCACTGAGTATCGTAGGCATTCCTTTGACCGGCGGTTTTGTCTCTGAACTTTTACTCATTATTGGTGCCTTCAAATCCGATATCATATATGGATTTCTCGCTGCCACGACCCTACTGATTGCGATTATGTTTGTCTTTCATGTCATGCAAAAAGTTCTTTACGGACCCAAAAAACTCAAAACATTCTCCGAACTGAGGAGTTATGAGCTCCTTTCGCTCCTTCCTATGGCACTGCTTATCTTGGCTATGGGTATCTTCCCTTCTTTTTTTATTGACAAGATAAAGCCCACAGCCCAAAAGCATACTTATCAGGAGAAACGACATGTTAAATAGTGATATCACCATCTCTTTACTTATTATAGGCCTTGGTGCTGTCGCAATGATGCTGATTGCTGCTTTCACACGTTTAAGTAATTTTGTGCTCTCCTATATCACCATGGCGATCATCATATTTGCTCTTATCTTTCAGACAAGCTACCTTGGAGAGCTCTTTAGTCTCAATGTCCATGCCGAAATTTTCAACCATATGCTCCGCTTTGATAGTTTTGCATCCTTGTTCAATCTGCTCTTTCTTATCGGTGCCTTCTTGATGATTGCTTCAGGACGTGCCTTTATGCAGGCGACAAAGTTCTTTATGCCCGAGTCTTTTGCTTTAATCCTTTTTGCCCTGTTCTCTATGATGCTTCTGTCCATGGCCAATGAACTCATGACGGCCTTTATTGCCCTGGAGTCAGCATCTGTAGCAGTCTATATACTTGTTGGGCTTAACCGTTACAATCTCAGATCATCTGAAGCCTTATTCAAATATCTTCTTTTAGGCTCTTTCTCAGGTGCATTTTTTCTTTTGGGTATTGCCTTTGTCTATGCCCAGGTCGGCTCAACTCATCTAGGCGATATCAAAAACTACATCGAACTACATGAACATTACGATATGATCACAGTTGGCGGCATGTTGATGATGATCACCGTGATGTTCAAAATCTCTGCCGTTCCTTTTCAAGCCTGGACACTGGACGTATACGACGGTGCTTCGCTTCCTATCACAGCCTTCATGGCCGGGACATTCAAAATTGCGATCTTTTCGATTGCACTGCGTCTGTATTTGGTAGACTATCAGACATTAGCCGATACCTTTAAGCCGCTATTGATTGTGATAGCCGTCATCACGATTATTGGCGGATCGTTACTTACATTGGCACAACAAAATATCAAAAGGATGCTGGCCGCTTCATCCATTGTCCACAGTGGATACTTACTGATTGCACTGGCATCAACTGGACCAGAAAGCAGCTCTTCTTCACCTGCCATTATCTTTTATCTTATCGCTTACTTTCTGGGGGCTGTCGGTGCCTTTGGCATACTCTCTTATATCAGGAAATGGGATACAGAACGTACAACCTATGAAGAGTTAAAAGGTTTTGCCCATCAACACCCTCTGCTTGCTGCTATGATGTCAATCTTTATGCTCTCCTTTGCCGGTTTTCCTTCCACCATCGGTTTTTTAGGTAAATTTTACATCTTTACCTCGGCAATTGAATCGGGCTTGAGCTGGTTAGCCCTACTGGGAATCTTGGCTGCCTTCGTCTCGATCTATTACTACTTCAAAGTCATCGCAGTGATGTACTTCTACCCTGCCAAAGAGAGACACACCCTTTCTTTTAGTTTTAC
>JBFESZ010000002.1:0-67905 GCA_041548245.1 Sulfurimonadaceae bacterium | reverse complement strand
GATCTGTGCTACTTTGGCTATCATCGACTGTACCGTCTCAGAGTTGGAGATGTAACCCGTCACTGTCTCGTCAACCTGATCAATAGAACGCTCAATTGATTCAACGCTGGTATTGATTTCCGTCTCTACATTGTTCGCATACTCAGATAGGTGTTCAATTTCTTTGGCATTTGAACTGATATGCTCGCTGGCATCGATAACAGACTGGACAATTACACCGATGGTCGCATTGATCTCAGAAAGTGATTTTTGCGTACGCTCGGCAAGCTTTCGCACTTCATCAGCAACAACCGCAAAACCTCGACCGTGTTCACCCGCACGAGCCGCTTCAATCGCTGCATTAAGAGCCAGAAGATTTGTTTGCTCTGCAATATCCGAAATCACCGTCAAGACCTCTTTGACCTGTGTCACATCTGAACTTAACTGCTCTAGCCTCTGAGCAAGCTCAACTTCTTCACGTGCTCTCACCTGGACCTCGTTGGCCAAGTGGATGATCTGATCATTCGCACCTTTAAGAATACTACCTGCAGAATCAATATCAGCCTTGGTGATCTTCGCCTGCTCAATAGAGGCTCTAAGTACATTTTGCAGTTCTGTCCCCTCTTCTGCCACATCCGTAACGATGCGGGCTTCTTCTTCCGTTTTCCCACGAATCACCAGGGAGGTCTCTGAAACTTTTTTTGCTATCCCCGTATTTTCATACGAAGAGCGTTTTGCTTCTGAAACAGTAGTATTTACTTTTTCAATAAATGCATTGATGTTCTCTGCTACTTCGTAGATCTCGTCACCTACAGGAACGTTGATACGCTGCGTCAGATCACCTTCACCTTTTGCAAGGTCATAAGCAGCACTCTGAAGGGTCGCCAGTTTGGCAACGATCAACTGCTGTACAAGGAAAATACTGATGAGCAGAAGGACAACAAAGATGACAATCGATATACCCAGGATCACATTACGGATACCATGGACACTTTCGAGTACTTCATCTTCATCTATCTCAACAACCATTCCCCATTTTTGTCCAAATATTTCAACCGGTCTGTATGAACTAAGCACATTTATACCGCGGTAATCTTTGATAATCCACGATCCGCTTTCACCTCTTCTAATCGCCTCCGTTGAAGCCGACTTCACATTGAGTACACCGATTGTCGTACCCGAAGCCTGTACTTCAGCATTATCCATATCTGCAATAAATCGGCTATCATTCTTCATGCACCCATCTTCGCAGACCAGCGTCGCCTTACCTGTCTTTCCTAGCCCCGCCTTTTCATAATGACCATCAAAGTTCATGACCTCATTGATCTTTGCTTTTGGAAGTTGAAAAATAATCGCACCTTCAAAATCACCCATATATACGACAGGAGATGCAAGGAACATTGCCGGCTCATTATAGGATGGTTCATACGGATTAAAGTCAGCAAAGGCAATCGTTCCGCCTTTAGAAAGCTTCTTGGCTTTTTTGAAAGCTTCGCCCAACCCTGTTTGACTGTAGACACCTGTCTCAAGATTTGTCCCGAAATCTTTCTCCTTGAAGACAGAATAGACTACGTCCCCGTTTTTGTTTACCAGAAAAATATCATATAATCCAAAGTTTTTCAGCAGTTCAACATATGCTCTATGAATTTCAATATGATTTTTGGAATATTCGCTTACATAGTTCTTGTTCATTTGGAACTTATGTTTTTCACCCAACTTATGTGGGTTGTCGACGATATAGAGATATTGCGCGACTTGAGCATTTTTATTTTTCGGGAGATACTTAGAAGTCGCACGCCTTTGAGGTGAATTCTTCATCTTATAGTTCACACGGTTCAGATACTCGTTTTCATAATGCTCAAGCAGTGAACTCTCTACCTTGTCGAGTGATAAACCTTCAATATTCTCAAGTTCTTCGAAACTCTCTTCTAAAGACCAGATGGTCTCAGCTGTAGCCATGTCGCTCGATTTAGAAACTATCAACAACTTGATCGTTGTCAAAAAGTCTACGATATGATCTGTTTTAGATTCTTTGACAGCATCCAACAGTGCCATATTACTTTGTACCAAAGCCTCCGAAGCTTTTGAAAGTGAAATGGTGACAATACTCACTGCGATGACCAGTAAAGAGACTGCCATCAATGCAATCAGTCTAAATTTTATACTCTTAAAATTCATACGAAATCTCCCGTTATTCGCTCAATAAGGACTATTCTAACATAAATAAGAGTTAAATAGCACATATTTATAAGAAGAGAATTAAAGAAATTTGGAGGATGTAGAAGCTAGTAAAGATCAAGATGCGTTCATCTTGATCTTTAATATTTTTTTTAGTTAGATTCGATCTCACGATCATAAAGTTCTTGTACAGGACGTTCGTTATCGACATAATACTTTCTAAATGCATCGATCTGATCTTTAGAAGCTGTTGCCGGCTCCTTAAGCAAGTACCATTGTACATTTTCAGAGCACGGCGGTGTTGTCAATGAACCGATATAATGATAATAGTGCGCTGTGTCAGCCGGAAGTATGTCTTGTGGGTCAATTCTGATATTTTTTCCAATACCACTAAGGATATTGTCTAATATCGGATTGTTTTTCCCTTCTTCAAAGAATACAGCTACAACTGCAAGTTGTTTTGTTTCTGGATTCTGATGTACAAGGTGGGCTACCATGTCATAGCGTTTTCCATCAACTGTATGTTCGCTCTTTCCGTGAAAGTGGAACTGAAGAAGGTGGAAAGTCTCGCCATGAAGTTCAATCTTCCCTCCAATCTGAGGAGTAACTTTAATTGAGTGTCCATTATCGATAACTTTAGCCGTAGTATGCACATCTTCATCCATATGAAGGTCATATTGGTGATTCATAGATACTGTCTTGCCCGGGACGATATTGATCGGCGATTGATGATGGCCCTCACCACAAGTCTTGGAGAACTCTGTCCAGTGTGTAGGACCGTTATGTGCATAGTCCCAGTGTTTTTCGCCATGATCTGAAGCCGTTGCTGCTACCGATAGAAGTGCCGCTGCACCCCATCCCAATACTGTTTTTTTCATCTTTGTTCCTTGGATTAGAATTTGTAATTTGCGATGACACGGTATTGTGTCAACTTGTCATCTTGAGTAATCGTCCCCGTTGCCGAAGCTGATGTATTATAACGTACCCACATTCCTTTTAGTGCCAGGCTGAAGTCTCCTGTTACGTACGAGACGACTGCATTGACATCACGCTGATTATGAGCAAACCTGTCATTGTCAACATTGAGATAAGAAAGGGTTGTTTTAAATCCCTTCATCCCGCTAAAGTCATAGCCTTGCGTATATGCCAGTTTTACACCGGCTGAACCGCCGATATAGATGCTGTCGGCCTTAAGTGCATTGCCATAATTAGATTGAAACAGATCGTTTGACGTGATCATGTTCGTGTACAGAGGTGTACCGTCCCATGGAAGTACCAGAGAGTCGTGACGGTCACTGTCACCCAGAACTTTTGTCAATGCCAGCCCTAATGTTGACTCCTGATAAGCCATATCTGTCTTAAGCCCTGCTGCATTGACACTGATTCGTTTTCCACCAGTTACCGAACCGATTTGAGCAAGATTGTCATCTGCATTGCCTACACTCATCTGATGGATATATTGCGCAGCTGCACTGTACGACCAGCCTGAATCCAGCTTGTTTTTAAAGCCAGCCTCAAGATAAAATGCGTTCATAAAGTCCTGTGCATAATAATCATAGGCTTTCAGCTCTGTTTTATCATCCTTGTAAACAGCATCAAGCGTGACAACTTCACCTTCATCACTTCCCGTGATTTCTTTTGTTTTCGTCGCGCCGCCTAAAGCATGGCTTACAATGTTAGTGAAAGTATCTGAAGTACGTTGCTTGAAATGAGTCAGGTATGAGACACCCAGTGTCGTACCGCACTCTAAAGCATATTCAGCAAACGCCCCCTGCACTGCCGAAGGCAGCATGCGCACCTCTTTAGCATGGACCAATGGTGTCTTGATGACTTGTCGTCCATAAAGTAGACTCAAGTCTTTATAACTGTATTTGATAAACGCTTCGCCTAAGACGGCAAAAGCATCTTTTGCCGCTTCAGCATTACCGGTTCGTGCTCCGTTGTCTCTACCTAAAATAGAGGTGTCTACTGCATTTGGCAAAGCAAAACCGTTTGTCGTCATGAAAGTCACACCTGTTTGCAGCCCATTCCAGCTTCCTGTGCTATAGTTCAACTGTCCACCGATTGCATTGGCATGCGCCGATGTATGCGAACCAGCACTTGTATCTTTTTGTGTCTCGATGTAGTAATATTTAACATTACCCTTGACTTTTCCCTCTTCAAACCATGATTGAACTGACTCTGCTCCTTGAGCTGAAACAGCCAACATAGAAAATACAAAATAAAAATATTTCATGTGCGCCTTTACACTATGATCTTGTTAATAACGAGACATTATACTCCTATTAAAGAAGAGACTGCAAATAAATAAAATTGATGAAAATATTAAAAAAATAAAGAAGAATATATATAAAAAATGCCTCCCGAAGGAGACAAGCGAAAGAAGTTTCTTAACGCTTAGAGAACTGGCGAGAACGACGTGCTTTACGCTTACCTGGTTTCTTACGTTCAACAACACGTGAATCACGAGTCATCATACCTTCAGGTTTAAGCACAGCACGGAAGCTGTCATCATATTTAACTAGTGCACGAGAGATACCGTGACGAAGTGCATCCGCTTGGCCAGAGAAACCACCGCCAAGAGTTGTTGCAACGATGTCTACAGACTCTGCTTGTTTAGTCAAGTTAAGTGGTTGCATTACACGAAGTTTTTTCGCTTCAAGACCACCAAGCCATGCATCAATAGACAGACCATTGATAGTAATTTTTCCAGTACCTGGAGTTAACCATACTTTTGCGACAGAAGACTTTCTTCTACCAGTTGCGTAAGTTTTTGCCATAATAATCTATCCTTACTTAGCTAATTGTGCAGAATGAGGATGCTCAGCACCCTTGTACACTTTAAGTTTTTTTAGCATTGCTGCACCAAGTTTAGTTTTTGGTAACATACCGCGAGTTGCAAGTTTAAACAGTTTTTCCGGATTGTTTTCAAGTAGCTCTGTCATTTTAACACTCTTAGTAGAACCGAAGTAACCTGAGTGAGAGAAGTACTCTTTGTTTGCAAGTTTTCCAGCACCGTTGAAAACAGCTTTAGAAGCATTAATGATAACAACATAGTCACCACAATCAACGTTAGGAGTATAGTACGGCTTGTTCTTACCACGAAGACTTGTTGCTACTTCAGTGATGATACGACCAAATGTTTTTCCCTCAGCATCAACAAGAATCCACTTGCGTTCAATCTGCTCAGGAGATGCAATTTTAGTAAATTTCATCTATTTTCCTTTATGAATGTATAAGAAAGAGAAGAGAGACAACTCTTCTATTTAGTGGCGAAAGTATACTGACATATTCTTATATTTTACTTAAATTAAGTAAAATATAAGAATTTTGCACGCATGGATCAACCAATGCATCTATAGCTCCATGCATATTCTAAAAAAGCAATCTCATTGATGCTTAGAATTTATAGATCAAACCGACTTGAAAACTGTCCCCGCGTGCACTTCTGATATCTGCACCTTCATATTCAAAAGAGACTTCAACATGCGGTGTAAATGAATACTCAACGCCTGCAGCCCAATTGGCGCCATGTTCTGAACCTTTAATTCCAAGTGCTCCAAGATCCTCATGTTCATAACCGTAACCAAGTTTTCCAAGAAGGATAAAATGATTATGAAGCGGATAAGTCAGCACTGCATTCACGCCATAAGTGTAAAATGATGCCTTGTCAGTCTCACTGTCGCCATTTGCCAATGTTTCTTTCACATCTGCCTCAGAATATGTCCCATCAAGTTCAAGTGCAAAATTTTCGCTAAATGAGTATCCCAAGTCAAAACCGATACCGTACCCCGTATCTCCATCGAGGGTAGAGTCCCCATGTGAAATAGTCTCACCCGCTGTGACAATGACCTTAGGCTCGAAATAAGTTCCTGTATGCGTTGCCAATTCAGAATGATGACTCTCTTGAGCATGGATGTTCACTGATAGTACTGCTGTGACTAAACATAAAAACAATGATCTTTTCATCTGATTCTCCTTTGTTAAAATATAGTTTATCGAACCTCTGCGCAAACACCATATATAATTTATTGAACATTTAATTCAGCAATCTGTTATACCTCAACCAACTTTATGCCCTCTTCCAAAACATAACAGATATAGCCTCTGACTCTTTTGGCTGTGATATCTCTGACCGCCTTCTTATAAAAGTTTACCTGTTTAAGATGCGACTGGGTATGGCTAATGGCCGACTTATAGTCTATGACTATCCATTCGTCTGCATGTTCAATAAGCAGGTCAATATAGCGGAGTTCTTTGTCGTATGAGATGGCTTTTTCTTTGTATAAGCGTCCTTGGATAAGTTCCAAAAATGCCTTATCTTCTACTAGCTGCTTAAGGCGTCTTTCAATAGAGATAAATTCCTCTTCACTTAAAATCGATCCAAACTTGTTTCTTGTTATCGACACGGCTGCATGGACACTCTCTTTAGCAAATGAGCAGATCATCTCAAGCGCATAATGCATCGCCAACCCAAACTCAATAGCTTTATGGTCCTCTTCCTCATTTTTTTCTTCAGACAAAAGCTCCATCTGAGTTCCGTAGTAAAGCTCTTTAAAAGAAATGTCAGGCAGTTGTGGCTGATAAACCTTCTCTTTTGTCGCCAATTCAAGTTCTCCACGTACTTCTTGACTTAGGCATAGCTCCTCAAACTTAGAATCTTTTGACTTGTGGATGATAAACAGACTCTCCTTAGCACGGGTGAACGCGACATAAAGAGCATTGAGCTCATCCTCTTTTGAGAGTTTCTTTTCCTTATCCAGCGCCCTTGAATAGCTCTCATCAAGACTCGCGCGTTTGCTCATACGGAGATAGATGTTTTCAAGATGGATGCCCTCATATTCATAGATGATAGGACTCTTGTCCGATGAACTGCGTCCAAGTCTGTCTAAAACGATGACATGTTCATACTCGAGTCCTTTCGACTTATGTACGGTAAGGACTCTTACTCCATTAAGCTCTTTTTGTGCAGCACTCGTGTCCATACGTTCATACTCAAATAAGAATGCTTCAATATCTTTATAACTTGAGAGCTTTTCCAGAAAACTAAGGATGTTCATGTCACCATCAAAGAGCCTGTACTTTTCAATAACTTTTTTAAGTTCAGTACTCAGTTCAGGGGAGTTAACGTTACAAGGATATAGTTTTCCCTCTCCCTGTCCGATAAGCGCAAAGAAGTTTCGTGCATAGATCTCTTGCTTAAAATAGGAGTATTTCAGATACTCTATAAGAGCCTTGATGTTTTTTTGATTAATAAGCTTTGAAGTTGTCTCTGTCACGACATCAATTTTTTCTGCTTTTAACAACTCTTCGACCCTGGCACCATCTGCATTGGTTGCTGTGAGTATTGCTATTTCGTTAAGGTCTGCCCCTTTTTGAATCAGTGTTTTGAGTATAGCTGTCATATTCTCAAGTACCTCATCATTGAAAATTACCTCAACATATCCTTTACTCGCTCCATCCTTGACTAACTGCGGGACATAACCATTGATCTTGTCGATGAATACTTCATTGACAAATTCGACCACCTCTTTTTCACTTCTATAGTTGGTACGTAACTGGTCTACTTTAACATTAAAGTGATCCGTTACTGCGTAAAAAAGCTCCTTTTTACCACCGCGGAACCTGTAGATGGACTGTTTTACATCACCGACCAGGAACAAAGACGACCTCTCTTTGGAACCTTGACCTGAAGCCATCTCTTCAATCAGGGGTCGAAGTATCTCAAACTGTATAGTCGAAGTATCTTGAAACTCATCCAATAATATATGATTGATATTGGCATCAAGTCTAAAATACAAAAAATCGCTGTTGATGCGTCCTTTATTGCTTTCATCTTTTAAAAGATAGAAGACGAGATAGGTGATATCATCAAAAGAGAGCTCCTCATCCTCTTTCGCAACCAGCATCTTTGCTTCGATATAGAGATCCAAAAGTGATAGAAGTTCAAAAAGAAAATGTGACTCTTTCGCTTTCATATAATGATAAAGCCCATCTTGTATTTCATGTAAAAGTTCGTCCATTCTTGGATGAAAGTACTTTTTAAAGTCCCAATACTCCAGACTCTCTTTCTCTATCCATGTCTTGCCGATCAGCTCATCAATACTTTCCGCTTCCATGGCTGTACGCCCACGCTTTCCAATCTCTGTAGCAAAGATCATCGACTGTAGTTCATGAAAGCTTTTCATTACAATCTCTTCATATGGAAGATAGGGCTCGGGTTTAAAACGGATCTTTTGCATCTCATTCTTTTTCGCATAAAGCTCGTTTAACAGTGAAAAAATATCAGCTAAGCGTTTTGAAGCCAACAAGGAAAGTTTAATAAGCGCGTCATCTTTTCCCTGGGTATTGACCAGAGTCAAAAATCGTGCCATTACTTTTAGCTCATGTTGGGACTCATAAGTCGAAAAGTTTGGCATCAGACCTGCATGAAGGGAGAACTTTCTTAAGATCTTGGCAAAAAACTTGTCCAGGGTCATCACTTTTGTATCGGCATTAAGAAGGGCCTTTAATACTTCGGGACGCTTGGCAAGCAAATTCTCAGGCGAACACTCAAGCACTTTGGCAATTTCATGTAGCTCACCTTTGTTTTCTAAATCGATCAGTGTATTGACGATGCGCTCTTGCATCTCGTTTGCTGCTTTATTAGTAAAGGTAAGGGCCAATATCTTCTCGGCCTGTTCTCCTGAGAAAAGCAGACTCAGGTATCGCACGACCAAGGAGAACGTCTTACCCGATCCTGCGCTCGCTTCATAGGCATGTAGATCTATAAACATCAGCTTCTCCCACACAGTTGTGTATAAGGGCAGTAGCTACACTCTTTAAGTTCGTCTGTCTTTTCAAAATCGATGATCTTTGTCTCTTTAAGTTCATGCAGATGTTTATAAAGCAATTCCAGTTTGCTTTCAAGCAGATCCTCACGGATAATCCTGCCGCTTTTAAGATCATAATACCCGCACGACTTTACTTCTCCTTCATTTTTTGCCAAGAGGTAATAAAATTCCAGTTGGAAATCTTTTGCGTTCTCTACAGTTCTAGCTGTATATGTCGGGTAAGCGCCACTTTTATAATCGAGAACTTCGAGTCCATCAGGAGTTCTGTCTATACGGTCAATATTTCCATGCAGGCGAATCCCGCATACTTCGGTCGAGAGCGACTTTTCACAAGCGATCACCTCAGCCTCTTTAAAACGCTCTATCTCATTGCCTATAAATGCATCCAAACGCTTCAGCCACATCTTCTGCAGATACTTGTCCAAGACCGTCTGCGCCGAATGAAGCTTAAGAGCTTCGGAAATGGCTTTTTTTAATGCTTCTTTATCACTAAAACGGCTCTTCTGTTCATACACATGCTGCAAGGCGGCATGCAAGGCTGTTCCTATCTCATGCTCTTGAGGTAGATCCGCTTCGATTTGATGTTCCATGACTCCTTCGACATAACGATGGTAGAAACGGCGCTTACATGAGAGAAAGCTCTTAAGCCCTGTCGCTGAAAGATTATGCTGTGTAAAATCATAAGCCTGCTCAATCTTTTGCTCCGGCTGTTCCTGTTTTGTATGTGTTTTAAACAGAACACCTGCCCATTGTGACTCATCATGGCTCTGCCGAGTTTCTATACCCAGCTGTTTCAAGAAACGCGACGGAACGGAATCCACTGATGAGACATATGATATAGCCACCTCACGTGCCCTTAAAAAGAGGTTATTATAATAGAGCTTTTGCAAAGATTCCCTGTCTTGCGCACCAGGTAGACCTGCTTTAATTCGTGTAGATGAGTTCAGGAAAAGATCTTTTTCGCTTTTTCTCGGAACTGTCCCCTCGTTAAAGTCAACGACAATGACCCCGTCATAAGTAACCGCACGTGTCTCAAGAACGCCCATCACTGTTATCTTTCCACCCCGCACATCATCCGTACTTCTGTTTTTGAGTCTATTAATAAAAAGATGCAAAGCGGATTTAACACTGCTCTTTTGCAAAATAGGAAGTAATTTCTCAAAATAAAAAAGCTCTTCTTTGATTATTTTAAGCACACTCTTGCTCTTTTCAAGCAGGACAAATGGCTGTAGTAATGCATTAAAGTCCAGCGCACTAAGTTCTGATTTGTACTTACCCTGAAGATTTTCTACAAGTTCAACCCCTATACGGTTTAAGCGGCTTCTATTTTGTACTGTTTTATTATCAAGATATTGTATAACCCCTTCAAGAGCCTGTATAAAAGCTGATGATTTTAGAGTTTCACCCATCGCAAAGTTGAAATTACACTTTGTATCAAAACGTTTCAAATGTTCTGAAAAGTTCTCATTGGGCAGGACAACGACTATCTTCTCAGGATCCATTCCCTTGTCTATAAACTCTTTGACCTTTTGTTTCACAAAGGCAACCTGCAACAGCCGCTGCGAAAAGCTCTCACATGTCACGACCGCTTGAGAGTGTACAGAAGAACTCCCCTCTATGAGTTTAGTCCTCAGGTTTATAATCTGGTTTTTTTCCTGTATAACGTCGATACCAAGTGCCTTCAGCTTATCTTGCATCTTCATATTAAAGGCGTTGGCATAAAAACGCAATCTGACAGGAATGATCTGTGCACACTCTTGCAAGATCTTCAACTCGAAATTGGTCAAATACCCTTCAACAACCAGCAGTATCTCCTGCTGTGATTCTATGTAAGAGCGATTAAGCGTATAGTTTTTTCCTAAAAAAATCGGCTCTAGGACTTTTTTCTCTTCACACAGCTTTTCATATCGCAAATACAGCTCTTTGAGTATCTCAATATGCTCTTCATAATCCCCATACGTGTCAGCCATCGACAATGAATCTATGTCGACAAGTTCTCCGCCAAGCTCTTCAAAGAACCGGAAAATATAACTAGAATTTTGTGTAAAAGTAAAAAAGTTTCTCTCAATATTGAGTGCAGAGAAAGATTTAAAATCAGAAGCTTCAAGCAATAAAAGAGTACGAGTATCATCGTCAACACGGGCATAGCCTTCAACGACTAAAGCACGTTGTAAGAAATCCGACATCGTAATATAGGAAGGAAGAAAGGTGTTACGCTCTTTGTCTTTTAAAATAGCAGCACGGATAGCACGTGAGCTTGGAAGTATGGTCATTGACAGCCCTGAAAATTTTCTAGTTATCTACTAATCGTTTAGAGCCAATTATACAATAGAAAATTCCCGATCACGAAAATGATGACAAATGACTCTTATAAAACTCTTCGGCCGCCATTTGCCGAAAAGTTTCGCATCGGTTTATCCAGACCGTATTCAAAAACATTTTTTTGCAGGGTATCCGACTTAAGATTCATGTGACGGAAATCATTTCCTACCGTGACTTTTGCCAAGATATTCCAACGGCCTTTTTCTGCCACTTTGACATTTTTGAAGACATAGTTTCCGTTTTCAACATCCGGATTTTTCAATACAAGGTTTTCTTCTGTGACAACCGGACGTGTAACTACCACTTCTATAAGCGCATCGTTAACAGGGTTTCCATCACTGTCTTCTACTCTGTATGAGAGTGTCGATCCATCCGTCGATACACCTTCTCCCGTATAGGTCAGTCTGTATTTTTTATTGAATAAAATTGTAGCAGCTATAAGCTCGTTGGCATTACTATCGAGTGCATGATAGCCCAGCATCATATCCTTGTCTTCTTTAACCGGTTGTAAAAGTGCGAGGTAGACTGTCACTGCACAAGCAATAACGATCAAAATAATCGAACTGATGATACCTACCGGCCACTGCATTCCGTTACGCATTGTTCTTCCTTCTTTTGTACGCATCACGAGCGAGTTTTATCACAGTAATAAATGACACTGTAAAAAGCAAAGTGATAAGCACTTTATATACATTTTTATTCGTGTCGCCAATTGCCGTTTCTAAGATGACACCTTTGCTTTCAGCAATCTGTTCTACGATCTCGGCATAACCGTTAAACATGGCCACCGCATATTTGTCTTTTTCTTCGACTTCTGGCGGCGCTTTAGCTGAAATAACGGGAATGACTCTTCCGTTAAAAAAAGGCCAAATAGCCAAGGGATCCATAATTTGATCTCTATTAAAAGTCTTGTAAAGTGACTTATCCTCTGCATAGATCTGAACCTGCTTGTTATTCTCAACAAAAGAGAAAAGTACAGCAGGTTCTTTTAATGTTTGGATCAACTCTTTTTGATAATCAATAATCGTTTGATTATCATCAAGCTCTTTCACAAGACTCATATAGACATTGATTCCGGTCTTTGCTGAGAGCTCTTCACCCATGGGTTCGACTTGTTCATTGAATGCTTTATTTTTCACAACTTCATCAACAACAACAAACTTTGCCTGTAGAGGTTGTATAAAAGAAAGCATTGTGATGAGGGCAATAAGCCCTCGATAAATCTTCAAAGATTAATCCTTAACCAACATAAAGGTGATCAGCCACGACTACCGCATAAATCGTAAACATTGCCATAGCAAACAGACCAAAACCGACAATTACATCTAATCTCATTATTTATCCTTTTGTGCGTATGGCTTATCTTTATGAAGCACAACATGCTCAGCGTTTTCAGCAGCAAACATCTTGATACTTTTCGCATCTTCAATATAATAATAATCTTGTGCAACATCTTGTTGAACACCAACTGCCAAGAAAACTAATGTTCCCTCGACCACAAGCAACAATACTGTTGCTACTAGCATCCCTGTTATCCCGTGTAGTGCAAAAATACTTCTACGTTCCATATCTCACCCCTACTCTTCAATTTCTTTGTCTGTACCGTGTGCGACATAGGCAGACACAGCTTCGATCTGAGGTATAGTCAACATTTCACCAAATGCCGGCATAACACCAATCTCGCCTTTTTTCATCCCTTTTCTTAAAAGGTTGTCCACAAGACAAGAATTGTAGTTTTTAAGACTTGGTGCAACACCTGATTGACCTTGACCAATACACTCTTCACCTTCACACGGGTTAGAATAACCTTCCACACCTGCTGTGTCTTCATCAGGCTTGTTACCCCAGCTCTTGTACCCTTTGATGCCCTCAGCCAGAGCACCACCATGACATGATGCACATGCTGCACTGAAGATATCTCTACCTGCAGTTGAACCCTCTTCATCTTTAAATCCGTTCGCTACATAAGTCGATACGGTATCGATCTCTGCATCGTCTTGCAACAGGAACGGTGGCATTCCACCATCATAACCAAGCTGCATAGAACCCTCACGGATCACTTTCTCAACATATGTCTTGCTCATATTGCGCTGAGTAAGGTTCTCAGCCGTCAACTGGCCTGTTGAGTAGTTTTCTTGTCCTTGCCCTTGAGGCCCATGACAAGGGGAACACTGAACAGCAAAGATACCCTCACCCATCTTGAGCTTTTGCGTATCTGTCATCTTGTCAAACTGCTCTTTCATTTTTGCATTTGCTTTAGCAGAGTCCTCGTTGTATTCTCCCAATTGAGAATATTCGTTTAGAGGATACCCAATAGTCATATACCACATACCCCAGATCATCAGAGCAATAATAGAAAGCGCCCATCCAACAGGTGCAAGGTTATTGTATTCACCAATACCGTCCCAATTCTCGTCTACTAGTTCTCCCGTTGCTGTAGCATCCTTCATCTGCTTAACATATGACATGATTACTACGACAGCAATAATTACAATAGCTGCTGCACCTAGCAAAGCCAGTAAATTGACAATATCATCACCCATCATATCGCCGACAACAGCATATGTACCTGCAATTAGAACGACGATCAGTACGATACCGAAAATCCATAAATTTTTCATTTATCTCTCCCTATCTCGTTGGAGTCCTCTTTTTCAGAGTCCTCTTCTTTTTTTTCAACTAACTCGTCTGAAATCTCATCATCAACAGCTATCTTTCCATATTGCTCGTAATTTCTCGTCCCTTTTCTCTCTGCACGGTACAGGTGAAAAATATACCCCCATAACATAACAGTCAAAAAGATTGTCAATACAAAATATCCGTAATGCGAAAATTCACCCAGAGTCATACTATGCTTCTTACTTCAGTGAATTCAGATATGCAATCAAAGCTACGATTTCAGGAATCTTTCCTGCCGCAACCATATCTTTTACATCTTGGTTTTTCATCTCAGCAGCGACCAGTTTAGCATCAGCTAAAGCTTCAGCGCGAGCCTCTTCAACTGTTGCAGCCAAAGAAACCTGAGTTGTCGAACCGTCTAACATTGGGATATCTTTGTTATACGGTACATTAAATACTTTATTTACGGTTACCGCTTCAGCCCATGCCGTATCTACATCTGCCTCATTCGTAAATGTCCACGGATATTTTGGCATGATAGAACCCGGTACAACCGCGGCAGGGTCCATCATGTGATTCTCATGCCAGTCAGTCGTACGATAGTTACCCACACGCATAAGGTCCGGACCAGTACGCTTAGAACCCCAAAGGAAAGGACGATCATATGCATACTCACCGCTTAATGAATAAGTACCATAACGATCTGTCTCACTCTTAAATGGACGAATCAGCTGAGAATGACATGCGTTACAGCTCTCTTTAATATATACATGACGGCCTGCCAATTCAAGTGTCGTGTATGGCTTTGTCCCGATAAGAGGACGTGATTGCTGAATGAAATGGGGAATGATCATAACCAAACCAGCAAATGCGATAACTACGAATATACCAACGCCGAAAAAGAATGGACGTTCTTCTAACCAATGAAACATATTTTCTCCCTTTTCCTACGCTGCCATAGGCGAAGCATTTTGAAGCTCACGTTCCTCAACAGGACGAGCCGACATAGTCTTGATGATGTTATAGATAAAGATCACAAAACCAGCAAGGTAAAGGATACCACCCACAGCACGGATAATATAGTAAACATGAAGTGCATCAACTGAATCGATAAATGAGTAAGCAAGATTACCAAACTCATCGACCGCACGCCACATCATACCTTGAGTGATACCTGCGATCCACATAGATGTGAAATAAAGGATAACACCAAGAGTCTGAAGCCAGAACTGAGTGTTCATCAATGCCTTAGAGTAGATCTCACGCTTAAAGACACGTGGTGCCATATGGTAAAGTGAAGCCATAACAATGAACCCTACCCAACCAAGAGCACCATCATGTACATGACCAACGATCCATTCGGTAAAGTGTGCGATAGCATTTACCGATTTGATTGACTGAATTGGTCCTTCAATCGTTGAGAACATATAGAACGTTGATGAAAGAATCAAGAATTTGATAATTGGATTCTCAGCGACTTGTCTCCACTCACCCTTCATGGTAAGAAGTAAGTTGATAGCAGAACCCCAAGAAGGCAGGATCAAGATTACAGAGAAAATTGAACCCATTGTCTGCATCCAGTCTGGAACAGTAGAGTAGATAAGGTGGTGACCACCTGCCCATACATATACAAACATCAATGACCAGAATCCAAGCAAAGAGAGTTTATACGAATAAACTGCTTGACCCGACTCTTTTGGAAGGAAGTAGTAGATCATACCGACAAGAGGAACCGTTAAAACGAAACCAACTGCATTGTGACCAAACCACCATTGTACCATTGCACCTGATGTACCTGAGTAAACAGACACACCATTCATAATATCACCTGCGCCTGCAACAAAATAGGTCGGGATAACCATGTTGTTCATGATAAACAGCATTGCAACCGCGAGGAATGATGCCATGAAGTACCACATAGATACATATAGCACCTTCTCTCTACGAATACCGACCAATCCGGCAATACCCAGTCCCCAGAATACCCAAAAGATAACGATGACGATATCTAAAGGCCATTCCAATTCAGAATATTCATTGGATTGACCGATACCTAAAAACAGAGTAACGACAGCAAGTAAGATAGCTAAAAAATAAGTCCAGAAGTGGAGTTTTCCAACTGTCATCAAGAACTTAGACTCAGCCATAGAGACTTTTAGAACACGTTGCCCTATATAATACCAACCTGCAAAAATACCACTTAATGTAAATCCAAAGATTACACCTGATGTGTGGATTGGTCTGATACGACTGAAGTTGATATACTCAGCCAGTGTGTCACCTAGAATATAATTAAACTCTGGCCATGCCATTTGTAAGGCAAGAACTACACCTAATAACATACCGATAAATCCGAATAACAGTGCAGACATCATAAACATCTTAGCTACTGTATAATCGTATTCTAATGGACGATTCTCCATATAAGCTCCCTTTTTCGAAATTCAAAGCCTAAGCACTCTTATACTTTGTCATCTTTCACATAACAAGATAGACGACAAAGCATAAAAGTTACCTAAATCACAAAGTATAGTAACATAAAAAATATCAAGTTTTCTTAAAAGTTTAATATGAGATAAAAATGTGATATCTAGTAAAAAATATTTATATTTAATTAAGATAAGTATTACTTATGCTTTATAACACCCTGTATAAGGGAGTTAAGAGGGATTTTAAGCAGAAGGAAACACTTTTTTTAGTTAATGTGTAGTTTGTTTTAAAATAAAGATAGATTATACTCCGCATTTTCCAATAGCACACTCATGCGCTTTGTTTTCGGTTACGGACAAATAATTATTATAATTTAGATAAGCTTTGTAGAGTGTCAGACCTCCATAAAGTACTATAATTAAAGCTGATATCTCAATCATAATATGGCGAAATCGGTTTTGTGAAATAAAACCGACAAGAAAGCCTAAACTAAAAAGTGTAGGAATTGTAGCCATTCCAAAAAGTAACATCACTGTAGCACCCAATAATGCTGATTTTGTTGCAACAGCTGTGATCAGCATTGTATAGACCAATCCGCAAGGGAAAAAACCATTTAAAATGCCCAGAGTAAAAAAGCTAAACTTAGAGCGGGAATTTAATTGGGAAAAAAACAGTTTTTTGAACCATTGTGTCCGTGTAATCGGATACTCGATATATGACAACAGTTTCAATCGGCCAGAAAGCGACAATCCCATAATGATCATCATGAAGCCAGCAACAGCGAACATAATCATACGCATCATTGGGGTTGCATCCCATAATGACCCGAAGAAACCAAAGAGAGCTCCTAAAAACGTATACGAACCAATTCGTCCCATATTGTAGAAGGCATGTCCGCTTGCCTGTGATATTTTTGAAGTAGATGCGTCCATCTTGGCTGCAGTATATGAGACGATGAAACCACCGCACATCCCGACACAATGCCCCAAGCTTCCAAAAAAACCAAAGGCCAATATCGCTAAAAGTTCCAAGGATCCATACTCGTAAAAATTCACTCTTATTCCTTGTGTTGAAACTTGTTAAGAAAAAAGCCCAAAGGAGAGATATGGGCTTAGGGAGCTTTATAATTTGGCTTTGAAATGTAAGTCTAGCAATATAGTGTTACAAAAGTGTTAACATCCATAAAATTCTTATGTTAAAAGAAATCTCTGCGTAAGCAATACACTTCGTCTATTTTCCCATCAAATCAATAAACTGCGAAAATATATAGGCACTCTCTTTTGGCCCTGGGCTCGATTCCGGATGATGCTGAACAGAGAAGACATGACCGCTTTTGTACTTTAGGCCTTCAATGGTATTGTCAAAAAGGTTGGTATGTGTTACATCCGCTATCTCAGTGATATTATCCGGGACATTGTAGTTATGGTTTTGTGCCGTGATCTCGACCATCCCCGTCTTCTCATTCTTTACCGGATGGTTTCCGCCATGATGGCCGAACTTCAATTTATACGTATCATAGCCATGTGAAATAGAGAGTAATTGATGACCCAGACAAATACCGAACATAGGGACTTTGGCTGCGATCAGCTTTTTGATCTGTTCTTGCTCTTTTTTCAGTACAAGAGGATCTCCCGGACCGTTTGACAGGAAGACTCCATCAAGTTCACCATCGGAGACACGCTGAATGAGTTCGTCAGCATTGAAATTATTCGGTATAACCTCTACATCCATACCGGCTTGTGTCAGCTCGTTTAGAATATTACGCTTGACACCAAAGTCAATGGCCACGATTTTAGCTTTGGCTTGCGGAGCCTCGTTGTACTTAAAGTTGACGGCATCATAAGTCCCATGTGTATGTTTGTAAGCCACTTTTGTACTGACTTCTTCAATGTAGTTCACATCTTCGATGCGAGGTGAGCTTTCAAGGACTTTTTTCAGTTCTTCCTTATCCGATATATCCGTTGAAGCGATCATCATCATCGCGCCTTCTGAACGCAACATCTTAGTCAGGTAACGTGTGTCAATATTGCAAATGCCCATGACACCCTGCTCTTTTAAGAATTTTTCTAAGGAGTCTGTCGCACGAAAATTAGAATAACGTTCCTGGTAGGTACGGACGATTATACCTTTAGTAAAGGCACCTTTGGATTCCATATCTTCATCATTAACACCAACGTTTCCGATCTCTGGCATTGTAAAAGTAACGAACTGACCGGCATATGAAGGATCCGACGTGATCTCCTGATAACCTGTCAGGGAGGTATTGAAAACTATCTCACCGACTGCTGTTTTCTCTGCACCGAAACTGTCTGCTTCTAGATACGTCCCATTTTCAAGATAGATATATACCTTTGTCATTACGCCAAGCCTCTTCTTGTCAACTCTTCACGATAAAGTTTTTCAAACAGTATCTCGTAGTCATCCGTTCCTGGAATGATCTTTCGTTTGTATGATTTAATCTTCTCATATACTGCATCTTCGATAGCGTCGTTGTCTGCAATAAAGTTTGTCATTGCAGCAAAAATAATATTTTTGATTCGAATCTCTTCGATATCAAAATGGATAAGGTCTTCCTCATAAAGCTCATCAAGGATCTTATGTGCAAGGTCTGAGAATCTATCATCATAAGAGAGAATGACACCATATTCAGGAGCAAGTTTCTTTTTGATCATAAAGAAAAGCTGTCTGTCATCGACATTCTGCTCATCCATCGCATCTTCGTTTGCTTCTAGAATCTCATTCACTTTCTCTTCAAGCGCTGCTTCTTTTTTGATACTCTCAACCAGTACTTTACGTGCTTCTTCTGCAACAGGTTCCAGACCTCTGGTCATCTTGACAAGACCACTTTTGTTCAGTTCAATCGCTACCCGTTGTGCAATCAGAGGTGTATGCTGCAGTTTTATCTTCATCGAAGCGCCTTTTGTGTTATAAATTTTGTGATTCTATCCTATTTAAGGTAAATATTTCATTAGATAAGAGCAAAGTGAAAGTCTATACATTCACTCTTTGATCATATTCTCCTCATAGATATTCACTCGTGATAAATGTCTTTTAAAAAAAAAGACAGCTACATCTCTCTTACGTATCTAAAATTTAATTCTACTGCTCTATTTTATTCATCAAGGTAGTCATCTCTGAGGCTTTTGCCGCATCCATCTTTCCTAGTATCTTGGCCATGGTCTTGGGCTTTAATGTCGTTAAGATTTCACTGGCCTCTTCGGGCTTCAACTTGCTTAAGATATCAGCTGCAGATGCAGCTTTCATCTTTGCATAGGTCTGTGCCACTTTATCCATCTTCTGCTCTTTGAGCGCCTTCAGTACCTCTTCGTTTTTCTTGAGTTTTTTAGCGACTTCTTCTTCCCGATTCTTAAGATCGGCCTCCTGTGCATTGAGCTTCTGCTCTTTTTCTTCCAGCTTGGCTTCTTTCTTCTTAAGCAATTCTTCAGTTGCTTCTTTTAGTGCATTAAGGGCCTGTTCTTGCTCATCGATACGCTCCAATTCAAGAATCAATTCCTGCTTGCGCTCTTCAAAAACTTTTGTACAATCATAGAGTTCACTTTTTGCCTGCAGGCTGATACTCAAAAAGAACATACACGTCAATGCTGCTAAAAGTTTTGGCATCAATCTTTCCTATTAAAAGCCATCAACGCGACCTCATCAAGCTCTTTTGCTTCTTTGCGTCTTTGTACTTTGAGAGTTTTTTCTATTTCATTCGTTTCAAGGTATTTGAACTTTTCATGTTCTATGTTAGCAGTTTTGAGCTGTTGCATTGCTTTTATCAATGCATTTTCAGCCACTACAAGGTTATGCTTATTGAATTGTATTTCATCTTGGACTCTATGTTTCAGCAGCTGCATCTGTCTAAAGAGAGAAAAATTCCCGTTTGTCGGTATATCCATCGTGCGCAATTCATCATAAGAGGCTTCTATCTTCTCTTTTATGATCTTAATCGTCTGATGACAGGACTGAACAGATTTTTCCATCATGTCCAAACGGTCTTTTTTGATTTTAACAAGAGCAGTATATTGTGTTTTCAAGGTTTTAGCCTTTCTATACGGCTTTGCCTTTTGGAAGAAGGAAAGAGTATCACCTTGCAGTACATATCTTTCCTTTTTGAGACTAAAGTTGTATCGTGTCGTTTCTGTCCGGAGAAGTCGAGACAAGACCAATCTTCGTCTCAGTCACCTCTTCAAGGAACTTCAAATAGGTCTTTGCCGTTTCAGGAAGTTCATCCCAGGAACGTACACCTTCAGTCTTATCCCAACCTGGGAATGTCTTATAGATAGGTTTTACATTTTCAATGTCTGAAGGCATATAATCGATCTCTTTACCTTCATACTCGTAAGCCACACACATCTTCACTTCATCAAATCCGTCAAGAACATCAAGCTTCATGATAGAGAGTTGATCACATCCGTTAATACGCGAAGCATGCTTACATGCCACAGCATCGAACCAGCCGCATCGGCGCGGACGACCCGTTGTCGTTCCAAACTCATGCCCTTGTTCACGAAGCTTATCACCCTCTACACCAAAATCTTCTGTCGGGAACGGACCATTGCCTACACGAGTACAGTAAGCTTTGACAATACCGGTGATATTGCCAATATCTTTTGGAGAAATACCAAGTCCTGTACACGCACCTGCAGAGACTGTCGATGATGATGTGACAAACGGATAAGTACCATGATCAATGTCCAGTAGTGTACCTTGTGCACCTTCTAGAAGAACTTTCTTACCTGCTTTCATCAGATCCCATGTCATCTTCGTCGTGTTACAGATAAATGGCAAAAGGACCTTTGCATATTCAATCAGTTCGGCTTGAAGCTCAGACTTTGACGGAAGTGCAATATCCATTGCTTTAAAGACAGCGGCGTTTTGTTCAAAATGCTCCATGATCTCTTCTGTCAACTTCTCAATATCTTTTAACTCGCCCATTCTATGACCAGAGCGAGAGATCTTATCGGCATAAGAAGGTCCTATTCCACGGCCTGTTGTCCCTATCGCTTTATCACCACGCATCTTCTCTTTTGCCTGATCGATAGCAATATGATAGTTTAGAATCATATGTGCCGATTCCGATATGAACAGACGGCCTTCAAGTTTGTCAAACTGCTTCATCTCTTTGATCAGTGCTTCGGGACAAACCACAACACCGTTTCCGATGATGTTAAGTGCAGACGGGTTTAAGATTCCTGAAGGGATAAGGTGAAGGGCATATTTCGTCCCGTCAACCCAAATTGTATGGCCTGCATTATGACCGCCTTGATAACGCGCTACTGCATCAAACTCTTGTGCAAGAAGATCAACGATCTTTCCTTTTCCCTCGTCACCCCACTGAATTCCAACAATCAAATCTGCTTTCATTTACTTATTACCTTTTGTCTCTTCTATTTTTTCTATTATTTTATCTGTGTAAAGTGCGAATCCTACCGAAGTCACATCATCATTTACATAACGTCCGCCCCTAGCAAAGACATCATTCTTATCAATCATACGGAAATAAAGCTCATCATAATAAAGCATCTTCGCATAATAAAGCGGAGCAAGAACAAAATTGTCATATTCGATATTATTCGCCAGTTCCTTCATACGTCTAAGTTCATGCTTGATCACTTCAGGAACAGCTTCTATTACCGCATCGATCTCTTCAAGTTTTTCAAGGTAGATAACATCTTTCAACCAAGAGACTTTGTGATCCAGAAGCTTTTGGATATTGATATGTTTAAAATCATCCAAATCTATCCCCAGCTCTTTTGATATCAGCTGAGGAATACGAATATTCGAGATCTGCAAAAGCGGTTTAATCTCTAAAGCATTAACGATATCGATCGTCGACTGCAGCACAGTCGAGAGATTTTTCTCACCTATGTATTCGGCTCCGATCTGATAGATCTCCTTGGAAGGATACATATAGATAGGCTGAATATAAAACCATTTCTGGTGTGTCGTATTACGTCCCAGGCGTTTGTCAAGAAGACGGACCACATCGATAGTCGAATCAGCTCTGAGCGTCAATTGATAATTTTGTGTATCATTGACACGGATCAATTCTTTTTCATCAGCAATACTGAGATGTTGATGGTACGAGAAAAGTGGTGTAATTAATTCTTCATAACCTGCTGAATAAAGTACATCACTTGCAGTCGCTTCGATCTCACGTTTGATCTTGGCACTATTGCCAAAATACAACTTTGTTCCCGAAGGAATCTCGTGTTCTAACATCATCGTTAGTCTTCCAATGCTTTGAAATAAAGTTCGTTAAACACTTTGTTCGCTGTACCATCATAAGCACGTCGGTTAAGTTTGGCCAATGCAAGTTCTACCGCATTGACGACCCATGCGGACTCATACGGCTTGATAAGCCCCATCTGGTTAATACGGAAAATTTTACCTTTTAAGCCATCCTGGCCGCCGGCAACGTTGACTTCATAATCTTTTTTCAATATATTTCTGATCTCTGAAGCATGCTCATCATCAATCGTTGTCATCGATTTTGCAGGAGTAGTCGGATAGATATGAAGACCCAGCGCACTTAAAGCTCCTTGTGTTGCGACAGCGCGTGCAGCCGTTTCTTTATAGAGCTTGTCTAAACCACCTTGAGCATCGATCTCTTTTAGGACGGCGTTTAATCCAATGGTAAGCGTAGTCGCCGCTGTCCATGCTGTTGTGTTTTCTCTCTGCTTTTTGATTTCAGTCGCAAGATTGAGATAATACCCTTTGCCTGCACCGGTCTTTTCAATCGCTGCATTACTTAGACCAAGAATAGCAAGACCCGGAGGGAGCATCAAGGCTTTTTGACTTCCGGCAAGTACAGCATCAATATTCGTCACATCTATCTTCTCTACACCGATCGCCGTAATACCATCTGCGATGATCATCACTTCGGGACGGACCTTCTTAACAGCTTGGGCTATTTCTTCAACCGGATGACGGAGCACGCCGGCAGATTCAGAGATCTGAACAGCAATCGCATCGATAGAAGGGTTTTTCTCTAATGCTTCTAGTACGTCTTCTACGCTTGTCGGCGTGTTCCACTCATATTTGAGTTCTACGTTTTTCAACCCGTTTGCCTGCGCGATCTTACCAAAACGCTCACCGAACTTCCCGGCATTGACATTTAACAGTGTATCGTGACAAAGATTGATTACAGCTGCCTCCATAGCACCCGTACCACTTGTCGCAAGCATTACGACCTCATCTGTCTTAAAAAGCTTAAACAACTCTTTTCGCGTCTCTTCAAAGATTGCTTCAAACTCCGGTGTACGGTGGTGAAGTGTAGGTTCTGCCATTGCTAAACGGATGGATTCTGGAACTGGGGTTGGCCCCGGTGTAAAAAGTAGCATGTGCTTCCTTCATATAGGTCTGTGTAAATTTAAAAGAGGGGTCACTCAACCCATTTTTTAAACATACGGGCGCAATTATAGCGGAAGCTTTGTTAGAAGATGATAAATCACACCTATTACTTTTTAAAATTTGATGATTAACGTAACAACCCATTGAAACACAGCACTCTGTTCAAGTATAATAATGCAAAAATCAATTACAGGTAACGATATGGATGACCTCTTTCAAAAAAAGGCACAAGATTGGGATATACAGACTATTCCACAGCAATTAAGCCAAAATATCGGGCCAGCTCTTATCAGCCGTGTCAAGCTTCATTCGCAGATGGAAGTCTTGGATTTTGGAGCAGGGACAGGCCTGCTGAGCGCACATGTCGTTCCGCTGGTCAAAAATATCACGGCTGTAGACATATCCGAAGCGATGCTTGAGAGACTAGTAGCTAAGGCCGAATTGAAAAACAAGGTTACCACTTTTTGTCAGGACATCTTGCATCAACCTCTTGAGAAAGAGTTTGATCTTATAATCAGTGCTATGGCCATGCATCATGTAGAAGACACCTTGGCATTATTGAAAAGTTTTGCCCGACATTTAAAACCTGGTGCTTCTATTGCCTTGGCCGATTTAGACGCGGAGAACGGAAGTTTTCACCCGGAAGGGACGGAGGGCGTATACCACTTGGGTTTTAATAGGGAAAGTTTTACACAACTGCTCACCAATGCCGGCTTCGGATCAATAGAGTTCATCACAGCCTATACCGTTAAAAAAGACGATGCCGAATTTCCAATTTTTCTTGTCACAGCAAAAAAACAATAGCATCTGTTCTTTAAGATCGCAAAGCGCATCACCAAAGTATAACTCTTAATTTGTTATGCTTGCACTTTAAACCGTTTCAAGGATAAGTATGACACTGTATGAAGCCACTATTTTAGGAATTGTCGAAGGTGTAACCGAATTTTTGCCTGTCTCATCGACAGCGCATATAGCACTTGCCTCTCAGATGATGGGAATGCCCCAAAATGACTTTATCTATTCGTTTAATATCATTATTCAGATCGCTCCCATCTTTTCCGTCATGTTTATCTATTCCCATACGCTTTTGCAGAGTCTTGATATTTGGAAAAAACTGATCGCTTCATTTATACCTACCGGAGCTATAGGTCTTTTATTTCATAAGCAGATAGAAGAGATGTTCTCATCAAACAGTATCATCTTGTGGATGATCGCTACCGGTATCTTCTTCTTGATCGTTGAGTTTTTATATACCAAGAAGGGTCATACGACAGAAAGTCTCGAAGATGTCACCTATAAACAGGCTGTCTGTGTCGGTTTTATTCAAGCCCTCTCTTTAATCCCAGGTGTCTCACGCTCCGGGAGTACCATACTTGGAGGAATGCTCTTGGGGATGAAACGCGAAACGGCTATGAGTTTCTCATTTCTATTAGCCATTCCTACGATGACAGCAGCTTCTGGCTATACACTGTTAAAAGAGTATAACGCCCTTTCATTTGACAATCTTGCTTTCATCCTGCTTGGCTTTATCGTATCGTTTGTAGTAGGCTGGGCAGCTGTAAAGAGTTTTTTAGCGTTGGTATCCAAATACAACTTCACCCCCTTTGGAATCTATCTGATCGCTTCGGGTATACTGTTTGGGTTGTTTGGTGTAGAACTCTGATTCAAACAACTTTCCCTAATAGACTCTCTTCCCTTAGAAGGAAGTATCCCTAGCTTTGGAATATTTTTTGCTTTTTATTTTCTATGGGTAGCTCTTAGTGAGCTGGGATGATCGCTTTGCGACTATCTTTAGACAAAGCCCAAAAAAAGGATTAAAGATGCCATTAAAAGCACTTAATACACTAGAGCGCATTTCTCAATCACTTGAATCCTATTTTTACGCGTTCAGTAAAAAAATATTATAAACTATGTGTAAGGGGCTTGCCCTTTACACTCAGCGCGCATGCAAACTTCTTTGTATCGCTATATATCCTCTTACTTCTCTCTCATCATCTTGATCAACTCTAAAACAGGTTTGGCATTGGCCAGAGCTTGCGAACGGTGTGAAAGTTTAGATTTAATCGAATCATCCAGTTCACCCAAGGTCTTATCATATCCTTTGGGGATAAAGCACGGGTCATATCCGAACCCTTTTTCACCTCGTGGTTCTGTTATCACATCTCCATGCAGCCATCCATGTGTCGTATACTCACCCTCTTTCGATACGATCGCTATAGCGGCTGTGTAAAAGGCTGGTGAACTTTCCAGCCCTTTTGCCTTAACGGCATCCATAAGCTTGTAAAGATTATCCTTATCCGTAGCATCCGGCCCCCCGTAACGTGCAGAAAGAACACCAGGCTCTCCGTCTAGGGCTTCAACATTTATCCCGCTATCATCCGAGAAGACAATAGCTTCCTCATCGCCCAAGGCCTGATAGACAGCTCGTGCTTTAATCAAAGCGTTTCCCTTAAAGTCCGGCTGATCTTCAATGATCTCAAAAGGCTCTATCAAGTCACTGTAAGGGACAACTTCAAAGTCACTGTACATGGCAGTAATCTCTCTTACCTTCCCCTTATTCGATGTCGCTAAAACTAATTTCATTAAGTTACCTTAAAATCTTTCTATTATAATGCCGTATTTTAACAAAGGTAGGTTATTTATATGTTTAAAACAATATGGCCACTCTCTGCAATCCTTGCATTGCGTTTCTTGGGTCTTTTTCTCGTTCTGCCAATCTTATCCGTATATGCAATGGGTATGGAAGGAGCAACAGCACTTTTAGTCGGTATTATTGTCGGTGGGTATGCACTGACTCAGGCCGTTTTTCAAGTCCCCTTTGGAAGTATCAGTGACAAGATAGGGCGTAAACCGACTCTCGTATTCGGCCTTCTTGTCTTTTTAGCCGGTTCTGTTCTATGTGCGATCAGTAATGATATCTGGGTATTGATGCTTGGACGTTTCTTACAGGGTGCCGGTGCTATCGGTTCTGTAATCCCGGCAATGATATCAGACCTTGTCCCGGAAGAGTCACGTGGTAAAGCGATGGCGATGATGGGTGGTTCTATCGCGCTAAGCTTTGCACTCGCGATGGGACTCGGTCCAGTTATCGGTGCTTCATACGGTGTTGCCTCTCTGTTTTGGATCACCGCAGCTATGGCCGTATTGGCTATTGTACTGGTCTTTGTAAAAGTACCGACTCCACCACGTATTCATCATATCTATCATAACAAGATCAAAACAAAAGACATTTTCAAAGACAATAACCTTTTGGGTATGTTTATTCTTAATGGAATGCAAAAAGGTTTAATGACTATTGCTTTTGTCCTTATTCCACTTATTATGACAGGTTCAGTTGAAAAGGGTGGCTTTGCATGGCAGAAATCCGAACTGTGGATGGTCTACCTTCCGGCCATGGTATTGGGACTTGTAGCCATGGGACCGGCAGCTGTCTTTGGTGAGAAACATAACAAAGCAAAGCAGATCTTTCTGGTCTCTATTGTCCTTTTTATCGTCTCCTTTTTACTGATGGGTCTAACAACATCCTCTACACTATTTATTGTCGGTGTCGTCAGTTTCTTTATCGGTTTTAATATGATGGAACCACTGGTACAGTCTATTATCTCCAAATATGCGAAGGTACATCAAAAAGGTGCTGCCCTTGGTATTTCCAATACAGCTGCTTACCTCATGACATTCATCGGAGGAACATTTGCAGGTCTGATGTTGGACTACACAGATAGAAGTATGCTTGGCCTGAGTCTTGCCGGAGTTGGCGTACTTTGGCTAGTATGGACAGCCTTGAAGCTTTCAAACCCTATCAAACATGCACACTTCTATACATCGACGCCAAGTGTAAACATGGAAAAACTTGAGGCATTAGAGCATGATGCTATTGCTGAATGGTATATCAATGAGACAGAAGATCTTGTCGTCATCAAATACCGTAAAGATGAGATAGATGAAGAAGCCTTAAAATCTAAAATCTGCATCTAAAGATCACCACACTTTATCAAAGCACTGCTTTGATAAATCTACACTTTTTTAAGTACCACACAATATTACAAATCCACTCATAATGATTGACAATAATGAAGCACTTTATGATTTTTCCCTATGAAAGGGCAAAAGAGATGGAAACTACAGGTTTAAGAGATTGATAACATCAATCTTATCACCCTTTTTAAGTGAAGAGGCATCTTCCCCTGTTACGGCAAGCGCACACGGACCGAGCATATTGGTCAAAATAGCGGATGAGCCGATTTTCTTGCCTATAAAATCGACCTCATATCTTCCATTGGCATAGACAAGATTACATGGTGTAAATTCTGTCTTCTTAGCCCGCTTGTTAAAGTCCTGCATTAACACTGCCTCAACCTCTTCAAGCCCGGCTTCTTGTGAAAGCATTCGGCGGATAATAGGGATGACATAAAGCATAAAGGTCACTGTCGAAGAGAAAGCAAAGCCAGGTAGACCGATAATAAACTTATTGCCTTTTTTTGCCAGCATGATATGCTGTCCGGGCTTTATTCTCACCCCTTTATAGATAACTTCCGCCCCAAGACGCGGAATAATATCTTTGACGAAGTCATAATCACCCACACTCACACCACCGGTTGTCACGATAATATCTGCAGAGTTTAGAGCATTATCGAAAGCCTGTGTAATAGAAGCTTCATCATCTTTAACGATTCCCAACTGAACTGCTGAAGCACCACACTGCTGTGCCAAAGCTGCCAGCGTATAGTTGTTGGATGAGCGAATCTGTGAAGCATACACCGCTGTTTCACCAAGATCAAGTATCTCGGAACCTGTAGAAAGGACAGCAACACGCGGTTTTATAAAGACAGGTGCCATCACGACATTTAAACTGGCCAATACACCTATCTCTGCATACCCAAGTTTTGTTCCCTTCTTGACAAGGATATCCCCCTCTTTAAAATTCTCTCCTACAGGTCTTACACTAAAACCCTGAGGCACCTCTTCATTGATGATGATAGAGTCTTCTTGAAATGTCACATTTTCAATAGGTATGAGCGTGTCCGCTCCAGAAGGCATTAATGAACCCGTAAATGTTTTAATACAGAAACCAGGGGTCACTTCAGCGATCTGCTCTGCACCAGCAGGATTATCACCAAGAACCTGAATCTTTCCAACCTGCTGATCTTCAGCCAAAATCGCATAACCATCCATAGCCGATGTCGGGTATAAAGGTGAGTTCTCCTGGGCAACAATGTCTTCAGCCAAAATTCGGCCAAGCGCATCTGATAAAAAAACTCTTTCTGTTGCCGTTGTTTCTATCTCAACCGCTGAGAGTTGAGTCATTGATTCTTCATATGAGATCATTTAGCAACCTTTAAAAGCCCACTGCCTGCGATCGCAGTCGAACGCTCTTTTGCATAAATTCGTTTTCCATCAATCAAGTCATACTTCCATATCGGGGCACTCGCTTTGAAATCTTCGACAAACTCATTAATCATTTCTAAAGCTACACGACGTTTAGGTGAAAATACCGCAGCAATATATGAAGATTGATGAAGCGGCACATCACCGCGTGAGTGTGCCATCTTTAAAATAGCACCTGATTGCTTGGCTTTTAAAACCCAGGCATCATACCAAGACTCAAGTATAGGCTCATAAATATCAAAACTCAGTCCCGATATGCCATCCTCATCACGGATAGTCCCTATAAAAGGGATAAATGCTCCATAATTACTATTTGCTTCTTCCTGATACCAGCGTGCAAGTGTCTGCTCGACTGGAACCGGTCCATCAAACAACTCTAGCATCAGCCACCGCACACCGGAGGAAGTAAAGATACACGGTCTCCGCTTTTGAGTTCGGTATCAAGATCCATGACCATGGTATCATTCACAGCGACCGCACAGGTATCCAGCCAAGCCTTCAATTCCTCATCTTCACTCAAACGCAGTGCAACATCCTTTAAGGATGCGGCTTTTAGAGATATATTTTCTTTTTGTATTGGTCCTAAAAATTCTATTGTTACCACACAATACTCCATTTTCTAAGGCCTGATTTGTCAATCACCTTATTAATAATGATGTAATTATAGCTAAATCAATATTAGAGCCCTTATCTAGATAAAATCATTAATCCTTATATCAAACAGACACATGCTATATCTTACAGCTACTCAAGTTGGCAGATGACACTTTAACGCACTATATCTGCTTTATTTCAGCTATAATTCCGACATGATTTTTGGAAAGATCGAGTACTTGAACCTCTTGCCTTTTCATGTTTTTATGAAAAGGTATCTCAAAGGCTCTCAACAACATCAAATTTTACAATATAAGCGCGGTGTTCCTTCGCAGATCAATGAAGCATTTAAAGCACGTAGAATCGATGCTGCTTTCATTTCCAGCATAGCGTCCGAAAAATGCAAATGCACTGATCTCGGTATTTTGGCACGCAAAGAGGTACACAGTGTTCTGCTGCTTCCGGGCAAAAGCATAAAGGACAAAGCATCAGCCACTTCAAACGTCCTTGCACAGGTATTGGGCCTTGAAGGCGAAGTCATCATAGGTGACAAAGCGCTGAAACACTTTCTTAACCATAGGGATGATGCGATCGACCTGGCAAAAGTATGGTACGAACGTCAAAAACTCCCTTTTGTTTTTGCCCGTTTGTGTTATCACGGAAAAAGTAAAAAATATCAAAAGCTCACTGAAAAATTCCTCTCTTCATCTCATAAGATCCCCTATTATATTCTTACAAGGTCATCCCAGAAAACAGGGATAAAACCTGATAACATCTTGGACTATCTGAACCTGATCGAGTACAAGATAGACCGCCACGCAAAACTCTCTTTAAAACGCTTTCTGAGATTGGCTAAAAGCCTACCAAGGAAATAGACCTTTTAACATTTCACTAAGACAATCTGCTCTAGAATAGAACATTAACTATACCGGAGCAATGCATGGCTGAAATTTCTGATATCGATGCGGTCTGTTCACAGCTTTTACGATCTGATGATCTTAAAATCTCGTCCAAACTTTTTAATCAGATAAAAATAGAGACCATTGTAAGCAAGATCTTTCTTGACAAAGACAATGTATCCATTAAAATATACTCTACAGAGAGGCTTTACCTCTCTAGTATGACACCTGTTTTACATGACTTTGGTTTTAGCATTATCGATGAGATCACCTACTCCATTGCAAAAAACAACATCACTGTTTTTGTCAACCGCTTTAACCTTGATATTGATGAACTTGATAAACTAAAATCATCCAAAGAGAACATTGAACATATTATTTCTCTGGCTCTTTTAGGGAAAAGTTTTGATAAATGCCGCCTATATTCCCTTGTATACAAAGAAAACCTTTCCCTTCGCCAGGTCACTCTTATGCGGGCCATTATTGAGTACCTGGATCAAGCTGTTTTAAGCCTCAGTGCCAGCGGAATCATCCAAACGCTCAACCATCATCATCATATCACCAAACTCTTTGTCGATTATTTCATCTGTAAATTTGATCCACATGCGAAACAGAGAGTCGCTTCTCTCAAATGTATCAGCGAAGAGATCGAAGAGAATATTAAAGCTGTCCCCAATATTCTTGAAGATAAAATTTTAAAACTGACCTATACACTATTGCAGTCACTTCTACGTACAAACTATTTTTGTGATAAAGAAGCAATTTCTTTAAAAATCCATACAGAACTTTTCAGTGAACACCTTAAAGGCATTCAGCCAAAATTTGAGATATTTGTCTATCATAAAGAGTTCAGCGGACTCCACCTTCGCATGAGCAAAATTAGCCGTGGCGGGCTCAGATGGAGCGAGCGGCATGAAGATTATCGTACAGAAATAAAATCATTAATGATCACCCAGGAGGGTAAAAACTCGATTATCGTTCCCGATGGAGCAAAGGGCGGTTTTATCATTCGAAAGGACAGATCGGAGATCACAAAAGAGTATTTTCAAAAGATCTATACAGAGTTTATCCATAACCTCTTGGATATGGTAGACAATGTAGTCAATAATGAAGTTGTCAGACATGAACATGTCATTGCCTACGATGATGACGACACCTACTTTGTTGTTGCGGCTGACAAAGGCACTGCCCAGATGAGTGATGTAGCCAATAACATCTCAGTTGAGCGAAATTTTTGGTTAAAGGATGCCTTTGCAAGTGGAGGGTCCAACGGATTTGGTCACAAAGATCTGGGAATAACAGCAAAAGGTGCTATTATCTCTACACAGCGTTTTTTCATTGAAAAAGGAGTTGACTTTTATAAAGACTCAATCACTGTTGTCGGATTAGGATCGATGAATGGAGACGTCTTTGGCAACGGTATGCTCGAGTCAAAAGCCTTTAAACTTCTTGCTGCGATCAGCCATAAAGAGATATTTATCGATCCAGACCCTATTCCCATAACTGCTTACGAAGAGAGACAGCGACTCTTTATATCCAAAGACGGTTCATGGAGTGCTTACAACAGAGGACTTATCTCCAAAGGAGGTGGCGTCTTTCTTCGTTCGGATAAATCTATAGAACTTTCTGATGAGATCAAGAAGATGGTCGGTACAACCCGCAATACCTTGAGCGGAGAGGAGCTGTCCAAAAAACTGCTTTGCATGAAAGTCGACATGCTTTTCAATGGAGGGGTTGGAACCTATGTCAAAAGTTCTGATGAAAGCAGCCTTGATATCGGAGATAAACAGAATGAAAGTGTCCGTATCGATGCCAATGAACTCAAAGCCTACTCTGTCTGTGAAGGGGGAAACCTTGGGTTCACACAACGTGCACGTATAGAGTATGCTCTTGCAGGTGGGCGTATAAACCTTGACGGGATTGACAACTCTGCCGGTGTTAACATCTCAGACCATGAAGTCAACCTGAAAATCTTGCTGAATACGATTCAGGCTAAGGGACTGCTGAGTGAAGAAGAGCGTAACAAAACCCTCACAAGCCTGACAGAACAGGTAGTTAACCTTGTCTTATGGGACAACTACAATCAAAGTCTGGCCATATCGCGGGACGAAAGACTTTCTAAAAGCTATATCAAATATTTTCTTGAAGCCATCAAAATTCTTGACACCTATATTCCTGCTTTCAAGCGTAAAGATTTTTATATCCCCAAGGATGAAAACGTCAATGCCATGCTCGACAAGGAAGGGGCTATCGTTCGTCCTATTCTCGCCTCCATGCTCTCTTATGCCAAGATATTTGTCAAAAACCTTCTGTTGAACTCCAGCTTGGTTGATGATAATTTCTCTTTGAACTATCTATACAAATATTTTCCAAAATCTTTTGTCGGGATCTATGAACATGAGATTTCGCAACATCCGTTAAAACGTGAACTTATTGCTACGATTATCGCCGATAAGGTCATCAATTTTCAAGGTGTGAGTTTTGTCAGTGATTTTGAGCGTATCGGTGAAGAGAAGTTTATTAACAAGATCAAATCTTATCTTATCTGTTCTCAACTGTTTGGGACGAATGACATCCGTCATGAAATCTTCAGACAAGACTTTATTATGCCAAGTGAACAACAATACCACCTGCTTTCAGAGATGGAAAAGACACTGGTCTTCAGTGTCAAATGGATGATCAAATATCTTAATAAAAATCAGATTGATGCTTCGCATATCCTGGGAAACAGAGACAACCTTTTCAGAATGCTTGACAAGATCAACAATGTCAAATCCGTTGAACTCATTCCTGGAAAAGATGATTTCAACAGTTTCTTCTCCCATATTGAATACCTTCGTTTTGCCGTGGCCGCTATCAGTATCAAAGAGAGTACACAACACAGTTTCGATGATGTCGCGACCCTCTTTTATATGATTGTTAGTGAGTTTAAAATCATCGAATTGCTTACGGCCTTGGATGATGTTCCCGTCAATCAGGAGAGTGAACGTGTCTTAAAACGTCAAATGCTGCAGTTTATCGATTTTCTTGTTGTGCATTACACCCATAAGATTTTGAGTTTTCAACGTGTGGACGAAAGCCCGGAAGATGCCTTTGCATCTTTCGTCTCCAATGAAAATGAGGCATTCACAGGAGCACGTGAACAACTTGAAGTGTTTGAAAACTATGAGACAAAAGGTCTCAAAGAGATTACCGTGACCATTAACCAATTGATGGCTTCAGCAATCTAGCGCTGTTGAGAATAGTCCGTATGGAACTTCTCATGCGTTCTGGCAATCTCCGCACGGATTAGATTGACACGGGCTTTTTGTGACGCCAAAGGTTCTGGCAAGACACAATACTCTCCTTCAGTCAATTCATCATTAAAGAGTTTTTCATCAAAACTCTTCTCAAGATAGTTGACAATATACCTTACGTCTCTTTCTGCATTACCAAGGCATGAAGTCGCCCCTGGAGAAGGTGTCATATTGAAGATAATCCCTTCACCCGGATTAATCGAGGCCTCACCCAGCATTAATTTCTGCTCATCCTTGTTCAGAACCTGTGGTCGCACACCGCCGAATCCTTTTGCATATCTAAACTCATCCAGTTTGAGTGAGGGTACGATCTTGCGTGCATCTTTCAAAAAAAGATACTTGTTCAAAATCGGTACCTCAAACAGAAAGTTTCTAAAGATATAAGAGCGGATATCAGTCTCTTTGAGAAGTTTCCACAAAGCAATAGCAATATTTTTGTCAAAACGAAGCGTCTTCCAAAAGTCCATATAGGTACCGCTTTTATAACGTTCCAATTTAGGAAGAACCAGAGCCGTTGGTCCAAAACGCGTATTTTCACCGGCAAGAACATCCGGATCGCCATGTAAAGCTGCAAAGGGGAGTTTTGGGTTTTGAATCATGTAGACCTTACCCCTTAACATTTTTTCATTAGTCATATAAAAACTTCCAGCTATCGGAAGACAGCCCAAATTATGCCCATAGCCCATCTGATGTGCTAAGAACAAACTATGTGCCCCGGCATTGACAACAATAAAATCGGCGCTGTAGATCCTGTCTGAACAATGCACTACATAACTGCCGTCATCCATTTTCTCAATTTTCGTTACTTCGGAGTTGAAAAATGTCTCTACGCTTTTGCCCTCTTGTGCCTTGGCATTTTCCAGGAATGATTTTGCCATCTTTCCATAATCAACAGTGGTCCATTGGTCTTTTGCACCTATCCCGACGATTGGCTCTTCTCTCTCTTGCCCATTTTCATCAAAGACAACACGAGGTTCCAACTCTTTGAGCTTTTCCTTATCCCACACTTCAAGATAAGGAAAAAGTTTCGAGAACTCTTCAAACCTGTGCAATAAGAACTCTACTTCTTTCTCACCTACACCAAGTGCCATCTTCTGATGCGAAAAAATTATCTCATTCTGATAGTGGTACTGCAGACAATACTTTTCCACCATCTTTGCCGTTCTTTTGGTGATCGCCGCTTTTTCCAGCGTATAGTTCGTCTCAATATCACCAACATGAATAGTTTGCGAGTTTGAAGTACCCGCACTGTTTAGAGTAGCCACATCTTCATACTTTTCTATCACACCGATTGATTTGATATTGGTATATCGTGCCAGTTCATAGGCCAAAGCCGCACCTGAAATACCAGCACCGATAATCAAAACCTCATAATGTTTTTGACTCATTCTAACTATTCCTTCATGTAATTAACTTTTAATATCTGTATGACAAATCCACAAGATCAGGAAGCGGTTCTCCAAGATGATAGCCTTGGGCATAGTGTACTCCCATATCTCTAACTATATCCATAATTTTTTGCGAATGCACAAACTCAGCTACAATAGGAATATTCATCTTTTTCGCAAATTCGATAATCGACTCTACAATCACCCTATGCTTGACATTTATATCCAAATCTTTTATGAAACTTCCATCTATTTTCAGCATGGAGATAGGCAGATCGGCAAGCTGACCAAAATTAGAACATTCAATCCCAAAATCATCGATAATGATAGCCATGCCTTTATCTGCCAAAGCAATGATATTCTTTCTTATCAGATCATTTTTCATGATACTTTTTTGCTCTAGTATCTCAATACCTATCTGCTTAGGATCAACATCATACTTCTCAAAACTCTCTTCCACATATGAGAGCAGATCATCTTCTTGAAGGTCCGAATCCGTCATATTGATCGTCAACTGACCATCAAACCCTTTACTTTTTTGACAGGCATTTTCAAACATAAACTTAAAGATCGCGTACGATTGGCCACTGATCTTTGCGCACTCAAGAAATTCGTTCGGTCCAATGATTTCATCATCATATAACATACGTACCAGACACTCATACTTGACAAGATTGCCTGTTTTAATATCAAAAATAGGTTGGTAATAACTTCTCAAACTCCTGCTCGCCAAAGCTTCTTGAATACGTTTCGTCCATTTTGAGTTATGATGTATGGTCTGTATGATTTTAATGTCTTTCGTATATTTGCTGATACGGTTCTTACCATGTGAACGTGCTTCTTTGAGAGCAAACTGTGCTTTTTGTATGATGTTTCCCTCTTCTCGCATGACCAATCCCATCGTCACACTCAAACGACTTTCAACGCCAGCGAGTAAAAAGGTCATTTTATTAATATCTGTTTTAATGCAGACCAATCTCTCTTCACTGATATGCTCATCCATACACAAGATACCAAAGGTATCTCCTTCAAGATGATAAACCATCATTTCATCAGCATACATACTCACCAAAAAAGCGCCCATCTGTTTTAGAAGCTCATCACCCACTTCAAAACCTTGCGTATCGTTGATAAGACTGAAATTATCAATGTTAATCAGAACAAGATCTTTTGCTCCGTCCGTATCTAAGTCTTCATTGAGTTTTTGTCGGTTTGGAAGTTTGGTCAGTGGATGTGTTGTCATCTGTTTATAGACATCTTGGTATTTATTGGAAAGTTCAATGAGTTGGATATACTGTTTGATGCCGGAGCGTATGACTGTATACAGCTTATCTACTGTCAGTTCTGTCTTCTCTTTATAATCGTTGATGTCATAACGGTCAATAACGTCGCGTTCAGGTACTTCATGGGGTTGTCCCGTGCGAATAATAAGACGGATAAAATCATTTTTGAGGTCATTGCGGATATGATTGACAAGATCCAATCCTGCAGAAGGTGTCTCCATAATGACATCGATCAGGGCCAAAGCAATATTCTTATGCTCTTCAAGCTTCTTTTTCGCTTCTTCGCCACTGAGTGCATAAATCAATTCCAGTGCTTGACCTTCGACGGTGACATGCTTTAAGGCACTTCGCGTAATATCATGAACGGATGGCTCATCATCTACAACCAGGATCTTCCATGCCTTGCCTGAAGCCTCTTGTACCACTTCCCTATCTTCGGCAAACTGAAACAAATCACTCATTCAACACCCTTAATATGCAGACTTACTCTTAAATAGATTAACAGCCAAGTGATTAAAGGGATATTAATTTAAAGAACGGTTCATATAATTATATTTTATTTAAACCTAGTCGTAACAGTTTTTTAAGCCCCCAGTTTTTCTAGAACCATCTCAATACGTTTAAGCGTCTCATCCTTGCCAATAACGGCCATCACTTCATCCAGTCCAGGGCCGGAAAGTTTACCCAAAAGTGCTATACGTAAAGGCTGCCCGATTTTTCCAAACCCGACTTCAAGTTCTGTAATCGTCTCCTCCATGACCTTATGGTAATCGACTGGCAAATGCAGCTCTTCCGCAAGACTAAGCTTTTGAACAAAATGTTTCAAGACTTCATCTGCATTTCCTTTAAAAGCTTTTTGCATCCCTTTTTCATCATATACACTCGGTGCTGTCAATACTTCTTTGACCATCCCAGCCATCTCTTTTAAAGTTTTCACTCGTTCTTTTAGAGCGTCAAGAAGGATCTCTTTTTTATCATGGCTTGTTAAAACAATATCATAAGCTTCTAAAGCTTCCGCCAGTTTTGTATTCTCCATGTTTTTAATATAATGCGCATTCAACCAGTCCAGTTTTTCGGGATTATAGATCGAAGCGGATTTGTTAATATCTTTTGGATCGAACATTGCAAGCATCTCATCCATAGAGAAGATCTCTTGATCACCATGAGACCAACCAAGGCGAACCAAAAAGTTCAATAATGCCTCAGGAGTATAACCCATCTCCTGATACATCATCACATCTGTCGCACCATCACGTTTTGATAGTTTTTTACCATTGGAGTTATGAATCATCGGAACATGGTAAAACTTGGGAATATCAAATCCCAACGCTTCGTAGACAACCATCTGTTTGGGCGTGTTTGAAAGATGATCATCACCACGTATAACCTCCGTAATACCCATCAAAGCATCATCAACGGCTACAACAAAGTTATAGGTTGGGCTCATATCAGAGCGAGCGATGATAAAATCATCCAAGATATCTTCCGCCTGAAACGTGATATCTCCCTTGATACCGTCATTTATGATAATGGCACCTGTTTCAGGCGCTTTGATGCGGATAACCGGCTCTACCCCTTCCGGAGGCGTACCGGTAAAGTCTCTGTACGAATTGTCATACCGAGGACGTTCCTTTCGTGCGGTCTGTGCCTCACGAAGTGCATTAAGCTCATCTTTTGACATATAGCATTTATAAGCCTTGCCTTCGTCTAAAAGCTGATCAATATATTTTTTATAGATGCTCATACGCTGTGACTGGTAAGTAATGACACCGTCATGTTTGAGGCCCACCCATTCAAAAGCATCCACGATTGCCTTCGCTGCTTCTTCATTATTGCGGCTCATATCTGTATCTTCAATGCGTAGTACAAACTTTCCGTTATTTTTCTTAGCCCATAGATAACTAAACAGAGCCGTTCTAAGACCACCGATATGAAGATAGCCTGTCGGACTTGGTGCGAAACGTGTTACAATCATTATATTTCCCTACTTTATAGTGCTGCTATTTTAGTTAATCCTTGGTTAAAAGATGGTAAAGTTCTTCACTTTACAATGACGGATTTTTATGAAAAAACTTATTCTTTCTTTACTGCTTAGCCCTATACTTTTTGCCGAAATCATCGGTGGTATTGCCGTGACGGTTGATGATGAAATCATCACACTGTATGAGATACAGCAGGAGCAGGCCATCTCTCAACTCAGCGTCAAACAGACTGTCGATCTTCTCATCCGATCAAGACTTGAACAGATGGAAGCCAAAAAACGCAATATAAGCGTAAGTACTCGAGAAGTGCTTGATGATCTTAATAAAATGGCTGAACAAAACAATATGACACTCTCCCAGCTCTATGAGGCAATGAGTTCAGTACGTCATCTCAGTGAATCGCAAACAAAGAAAAAAACAAAAGAGAAACTGCTCAAACAAAAACTCTTTAACACTATCGCCATGTCCCAGATGGAAGAGCCGACCGAAGCAGAACTTGAAGAGTATTACAAGCTTCACCTTGACGAATACACGACACCGAAGTCAATCGACACTATGGTATACGCCAGTCCGAGCAAAGATGCCCTTGAACAAAAAATATCAAACCCTATGATAAACCTTCCAAATGTCCAGACACAGGCACAAACCCTTGAGACTGCCAAACTCAACCCAAGGTTAGCTCAACTCTTGATCGCTACACAAGAGGGAAATTTCACTCCCGTTTTACCACAGATAGGTGAAAACGGATATATGGCATTTTATCTTATGAAAAAGAATGAACTTAACACACCTGCACTTGAACTCATCCGGGACCAGCTTCAAGCAAAGATCATGGATGAAAAACGTGAACAGATACTCAGTGAACACTTTCAACGTATGCGTGTGAATGCTGATATTAAAATCTTGAGATTACCTGAAGAATAAGAGCTATGAAATAAATAGAAGAGTGGTAAAGAGTACGATGCGTCGTACTCTTTATCCATTATAACGTTCTAGATACTTGGTATCGAAGTTGTTAGAGATGAAATCTTCATTTTTCATCATCTTCTGATGAAAAGCGACTGTTGTTTTAATACCTGTAATCTTAAACTCTGAAAGTGCACGATGCATCTTGGCAATAGCTTTCTCACGATTTTCAGCATAAACAATAAGTTTACCAATCATAGAATCATAAATTGTAGGCACGATATATCCGGCATGAACATGCGTATCAATACGTATATCTTTACCACCAGGTGTCATCCAATCACCAATTTTACCCGGACATGGAAGGAACTTAACAGGATCTTCTGCTGTAATACGGCACTCGATGGCATGGCCTTTTAGCTCGATAGAGTCTTGAGACGGAAGTGTTTCACCTTCAGCTACACGGATCATCATCTCGATAAGGTCCACACCAGAAACCATTTCCGAAACGGTATGCTCTACCTGAAGACGGGTGTTCATTTCCATAAAATAAAAATCAAGGTTGGAATCAAGCAAAAACTCAAAAGTTCCTGCACCCTCATACTTGATATATTGTGTCGCACGAACCGCTGCAGCCCATAGACGTTCTCTTACCTCTTGAGTCAATACAACCGCTGGAGACTCTTCGATAAGCTTTTGATGACGTCTCTGCATAGAACAATCACGTTCACCGATATGAAGGACATTGCCATGCGAGTCTGCCATAATCTGGACTTCAATGTGGCGAGGGTTTTTAATGAATTTCTCCATATAAATAGTACCGTCACCAAAGGCAGTGATCGCTTCTGATTCTGCTGCCAAAAACGCATTTTCTAGATAAGACTCATCTTCGACAACACGCATTCCGCGTCCGCCACCACCTTGGGCAGCTTTTAAAATCACTGGATAGCCTACGGCTTTTGCACGCTTTTTGGCATCTTCAATATCGGTAATAGCACCATCCGAACCAGGAACAACAGGGACATCAGCTTTTATCATGACATCTTTTGCTTTTGACTTGTCAGACATAAGTTGCATAACTTCAACTGTCGGACCTATGAACTTGATCTTGTGGTGCGTACAGATCTCTACAAAATGCTGATTCTCGGACAAAAACCCATACCCCGGAAAAATAGCATCACAATGGGTAACTTCTGCTGCAGCAATAACCGCAGGAATATTTAGGTATGACTCAGAACTTGGTCCATCACCAATACAGATAGCTGCATCTGCAAGTTCAAGATAGTGAGCACCTTTATCTGCTTTGGAATAAATTGCAACCGCTTCTTTTCCCATCTCTTTGATCGTACGAATTGCACGAAGAGCAATCTCACCACGGTTGGCAACTAAGACTCTTTTGATCTCAGCCATATTACATTTTCTCTACTATGAATAATGGCATATCATACTCAACCGGCTTGCCATCTTCAACTAGAATTTTAAGGATTTTACAATCAAACTCTGCTTCAAGTTCATTCATGATCTTCATTGCTTCAAGGATTGCCAATGGCTGTCCTTTTTTAATAACATCACCCTCTTTCACAAAAGCAGGAGAGTCTGGAGATGGAGAGGCATAAAATGTTCCTACCATAGGAGAAAGGATCTTATCGCCCGCAATCTCTTCTACTGCCGGAGCTGTCGTTGAAACAGGTGCAGCTGCTGCTGGAGCAGGTGCCGCCACTGCAACTGGTGCTGCTGTCACTGCTGTTGCGATCGTTGCTTTTTCAAGCTCAATAGAAAAACCCTCTTTGTTGATTTTAAGTGAACTAAGAGTGCTGTCATCGAACTCTTTCATTAGTGATTTTATCTGTTTCATATCCATTGGATTATGTCTCCTAAAGCAAATTATGTAAAAAATAGTGTGATATAATATCGAAATTAAAATTAAGATTAAGTAATACTATTAAAAAAGGGTTTATAAATGGGTTTAAAAGCGGATACTTGGATACGTGAAGAGGCAATCAAAAACGGAATGATTTCACCTTTTTGTGAAGATCAGGTAGGCAAAGGGGTTGTCAGTTACGGTCTAAGCTCATACGGCTATGATATCCGTGTCAGTAATGAATTTAAAATCTTTACCAATCTGAACTCCACTGTTGTCGATCCTAAACATTTTGATGATGCCAATGTCGTTGACTATACCGGTGATGTCTGTATTGTTCCCCCAAACTCATTTGCCTTGGCCAGAACGGTCGAATACTTCAAAATCCCGCGTGACGTTTTGGCCATCTGTCTTGGAAAATCAACCTATGCCCGCTGTGGAATCATTGTCAATGTGACACCATTTGAACCAGAATTTGAAGGTCATATCACTATTGAGATTTCCAATACGACACCTCTACCGGCAAAAATCTATGCGAATGAAGGTATTGCACAAGTTCTTTTCCTTCAAGGCGATGAAGTGTGTGAGACCTCATACCGTGATAAAAGCGGAAAATACCAAGGACAAGAGGGTATTACGCTGCCTCGTATTCTCGACAAGCACTAAATCCGATGAGATACAGGATATCCACCCTTGCATTGACTATTCTTTTGGTCATCTTTGCCGGTGTGCTTTTCCCTATTATCTTCAGTGTGACCGATAGGCTGCTTCGAACCCTTTTTAGCGAACTTCACCCTGTTGCCTTGACCATAGCAAGTTTTGCTTGGCTTTTATTATTCTACTATTTTGGCATAAAACTCTCTGTCGGATATGTTGTCAAAGAGTTTGATGTAGAAGACAAAAAAGCTCTTTTTACCTACAGTAATCTTGGCTTCAGTGCTATAAGTATGCTCTTTTATATCTCCTTGCTGTCATACTCATGGCTTTCCAATCTGGTCTGGGGAAGCTTCTATCTCATTACGATTGCCCTCTTCTATTGGATCAGTTCCAAAGAGTTCCTGAAAAAATAGCCTTATAAGAGTTCAAGAACCTTTTCAGGCGGTCTTCCAAGAACCGCCTTGTCCCCCCTGATCACGACAGGACGTTCAATAAGTTTTGGATGCGATGCCATGGCTTCAATAAGCTTCTGTTCATCCATCTCATCCTTAAGTCCAAGTGCTTTATACTCATCCTCTTTTGTCCGCATCAGCTCACGTGCTGAAATATTCAACTTTTTCAAGACCTCTTTGATCTCTTCTACCGACGGAGTATCTTCTAAATACTTCACGACATCGGTCTGTGCACCTTTTTCTTCTAATATCCCCAGTGTCTGACGTGATTTTGAACAACGTGGGTTATGCCAAATTGTATACGAGCTCATATTCTCTCCATGCTATATTTTGTAAAATTATTGGCATATTATAACCTCAAAAAAGAATTTCATAAAATTCACAGCTTATAACATTATTTTTAGTTATATAGTGTAAGATTAAATATGTACAAAAATATCAAATCATTTACCAAAATTGCCGAGTTTGGAAGAAAACTGTTAGCGCGTCCATCTTTGGAACTGGCTATTCCTCTCATCTCATCGTATGCCAAAGAGCTATTGGAAGCGGATCGCTGTTCCGTCTTTATCTACAACAGAAAAAAAGATTGTTTATGGACCGTACTTGCTGATGGTGTTGGCGAGATTCACATTGCTGCAGATGAAGGTATCGCAGGGGCTGCTTTTCAAGAGAAAAGGACGTTGATTGTCAACAACCCCTACTCTGATAATCGTTTCTCATCAAAAATAGACCATGGGACCGGTTATATCACACAAAACATCATTGCTACTCCGATACTTGATGCCTTTGATAAGCCTATCGGTGTCCTACAGCTGTTAAATAAAACAGATGGCGAGTTCAATGAAGAAGACAAACGCTTACTGACATTTTTCAATCACTATATCAGTGGATATGTAGAGCTCGCAAACTACTTTAACGAGGAAAAAGCATAATCCGATGAAAAGTCTCAGACTTGTTGCCAGACTTTTAAGTGACTCGTTTAAAGACCTCTTGCCCATTGTATTGGTGATTGCTTTTTTTCAGATCTTTATCTTGCAACAAGTTCCCAAAGACCTCAGCTCTATCCTTTTGGGACTTCTCATTGTAGCGATCGGGCTGACCATTTTTATTCAGGGGCTTGAGATCGGAATCTTTCCTATCGGTGAGAACCTGGCACATGAGTTTGCCGCAAAGGGTTCTGTGATCTGGCTATTGATCTTTGCCTTTGCTATCGGGTTTTCAACCACAGTAGCCGAACCCGCTCTCATCGCCATTGCCAAAAAAGCGCAATTGATATCTCTTGGGCGTATCAATGCAGATGCCTTGCGTCTTACGGTCGCCTTTTCCGTAGGGTTTGCCATAGCATTGGGCTCTTGGCGAATTATTACCGGCCATCCTATTCATATGTATATTATCACTGGCTATATCCTTGTTGTTCTCTTTACTTTTTTCGTTCCGGCAGAGATTGTAGGCCTTGCCTATGACTCTGGCGGAGTAACGACTTCAACGGTAACAGTCCCTCTTGTAGCGGCGCTAGGTGTCGGTCTTGCTTCGAGCATACGTGGTCGTAACCCTGTCGTAGATGGCTTTGGCCTTATTGCCTTTGCCTCACTGACACCGATGATCTTTGTTCAAGGCTATGGAGTTGTCGTCTACAACCTTGATCTTGAAACGGCTCTGCTCACTCATGAAGTAATATCAACCGCTGAAGTCAATGTTGAAAAGTTCTCGGTATTAAAGCTTTTTTATGAATTTGTCAATGTTGTTAAAGATGTTATTCCTATTCTGGTAGTCATCTTCTTATTTCAATATATGATTATCCGAAAAGAGTTGAAGAATCTGATAAAAATTTCCACAGGAATCCTCTATGTTATTATAGGTCTTTATGCTTTTATCATTGGCCTTGAGATGGGACTCTTTCCGATTGGAGAGACGATGGCCTTGCAATTAACATCCCAAGAGAATCTCTTTTATATTTATCTCTTTGGATTTCTCATCGGATTTTCAACGACAATGGCTGAACCTGCACTTTTAGCCATTGCAATGAAAGTCGAAGAGATATCACAAAAGCGTATTCGCCAGATGGTACTACGCATATCTGTAGCCTTTGGTGTTGCCATCGGTATTGCTTTGGGGGCCTACAGAATAGTGGAAGGAGACCCTATACACTATTACATCATCATAGGTTATATCATCGTTATTATCCTTACATTTATGGCCCCGAAATACATCATTCCCATTGCCTATGACTCTGGCGGGGTGACGACTTCAACCGTTACCGTACCACTGGTCGCTGCTTTGGGACTTGGTCTGGCTACTCAGATAGAAGGACGAAGCCCTTTGATTGATGGCTTTGGTCTTATCGCCTTTGCCTCGCTCTTTCCCATGATCACTGTCATGGGATACGGTGTTATTACCCAATATCTGGCAAAACTTGACAAAGAAAAATTACAATCTGAACAAGGAGATGAACAATGAAGTTTTCAACTGTCGTCGCTATCGTCGATGAAGAACACGAAGATACTGCAATTGATATTGCCAAAGCCAATGGTGCCGGTGGAGTAACTATTTTAAAAGGTCGAGGTTTAGGGCTAGGAGACAAGACAACATTTTTTGGTCTGACTTATGAACGTGCTGATTCAGTACTGATATTTGTCATGGAAAAGCGCAGTGCCCTGAGGGTCATCAAAGCCATTACACAAGAGCTGGAACTTGACCAGTCCGGTAATGGTCTTGTCTTTTCCCTGCCAATCGAACATCTTTCAGGTATTCCAGCCAAACAATTGCGTAAATTTCAGGAAAATATGAAGTCATTCTAAAGAAACTACAAAGGAGTAGCTATGAAACTCGTCACTGTACAAGAGATAATGATTCCAAGAGAAGAGATCATTACCATCCCTTCGATTGAAAGTGTCCGAAACTGCCTTCAGATTATGCAGGAAAAAAAAGTCAAATCTATTATTGTCGAAAAGGACAACCCGCATGATGCTTTTGGCATTGTTACCTATACCAATATTTTAAATGCCATATTTTCACAAGACGGTGATATGGATCTTTTGAATGTCTACGACATTGCCACCAAACCGATCATTCAAGTCTCCGCTAATCTTAATATTAAATACGCTGCACAGATGATGACCCATCATGGTGTCAACCGTCTTCTTGTCACGAGCGATGGAGAACTCTTAGGACTGCTTTCAATGAATGACATTGTGGCTGTGCTAATGCGTTTTTCTCAAGAAATATGAAACTGAAGAGTATCAAAGGCTAGAAAGAAGTAACCGTTTTACGATATAATCAATGACTTTAATAAGCATATATATTATCAAGGAAAAGCATGGCAGCAAAAGCAGACTCTTATAAAAAAATAGCAGAATTCGGAAAACAGCTGCTTCAGGATACCTCATTAGACAACGCACTCATACTCATAGCCGATCAGGCAAAAGACCTCATCCATGCAAAACGTTGTTCTATCTTCATGTATGATAAAGAAGCCGATATGCTCTGGACAAAACTTGCCGACGGTATCGGTAAAATAGCGATAAGTACAACTTCGGGAATCGCCGGAGACACCTACACAAAAGGCGAGGCCCAGATCGTAAACGAACCTTACAAAGACAAGCGTTTTCTAGCCGGGATCGATAAGAAAAGCGGGTTTGAGACTGTCAATATGATCACGGTGCCTATCTTTGACTCACAACGAACCGTCATCGGACTTTTACAACTACTTAACAAAGAAGAGGGAGACTTTAGCGACGAGGATCTAAAGGTCCTCACTTTCTTCGCCAACTATATCTCCGGGACTTTGGAGCTGTCATTTCTGATAAAAGATGAATAACACGGCTCTTTTTATAAGAACTCTTTCTCATACCACCTTGAAAAAAGGTACAGTCCCCATAAATGCTGTTTAAAACGCCCCTGTTTTCCTCTATTTATATACTCTTGTAAGACCTCTTCATGAAAGAGACCTGTCTGCTCATTAACTTTTAAAATGCGCTCTAGCTCATCTGCCTCAATAAGCCATTCCAGATAAGGAGACGAAAATCCTTTTTTCTTTCTATTGATGATACTCTCAGGCAAATAGGAACTGGCCACCTTTTTTAACAGCCCTTTTGTGACACCGGAACGATAGCGCAGGCTTGGTTCAATAGAAAATACTTTTTCAACCAGTTTATGATCTAAAAATGGTGTTCTTCCTTCAATCCCATGCGCCATAGAAACACGATCAAGCTTACTTAGAAAATGCTCAGCCTGAAACTGCTTGAGATCAACATAGGAGTACCATTGGCTCTCATCCGAATTTCCATAGGCTTCATATCTTTCGCGGTACTTTTGCAGATACTTCATAGAGAAACCGTCTTTGACATTTTGACGCATGAGTATATTTTTTTGCATATCCGTAAACTTCTCACCACTTGTTCTAAACAGAACCTGTGACTCAAAGACACGTTTATACCACTCCCACTCTCTGTTCATAGAAAAGTTTGAACGAAAATACTTTTTGAGCCAGTTCTTGTGATGCAGCTCTGCTGCTTTTTCTATATCCAAGTATTCAAAATATTGTCGATATCCTAAAAAGAGCTCATCGGCTCCTTCACCACTGAGTACAACCTTAATTCCTTCTGCTTTAATTCTTTTAAAAAGCATATACAGCGGAATGGCAGCCGGATCGTTTATCGGCTCATCCAAGGCATAGGTAACGGCATCAATATTCTCAAAAAAGTCTTCTTTGGAGAGTTCAATGTCAATATTCTCAACACCAATATGCTCTGCGACCTCTTTTGCATATCTGCGCTCGTCATACTGTTTATACCCTTCATATCCCAAAGAAAAAGTTTTTAGTTTCGTTCCCATTAAAGATGTCATCGCCGCTATCAAAGAGGAATCTACGCCCCCTGAAAGTAAAGACGCGACTTCGACATCTCCCATCAGACGCTTTTGAATACTCTCTTTCAATATAGACTCAATTGTCGCTAAAGCCTCTTCTTCCGTGTCAATAGTAATCTCACATGGCAATACATCATAATAGGCCTTGACTTGTAACTTTCCACCCTCATACAAAGCAAAGTGACCAGATTCCAACTTCTTAATACTCTCATAGAATGTCTGTGGAGGCGTTGGAGCCAGATAACTCAAATAAGCATGCAGTGCATCTTGGTTCATATGTTTCTTCTTTAAGAAGGGGATAATCCCTTTTATCTCTGAAGCAAAAATGAACTGATTCGGAGTATGCATGTAATACAGAGGTTTTTTCCCTAAACGGTCACGAAAGAGATACAGTTTTCCTTTGTCATATAAGGCGATGGCGAACATCCCTTCAAGATGATCGACAAAAGATATTCCCCACTGTTGATACGCTGCCAAAATGACCTCTGTATCACTTTGCGTCTTAAATGGAATATTCAGCTGTTTCTTGAGTTCTTTGAAATTGTATATTTCTCCGTTGAAACTGAGTATCGTCTCACCCCTGCGCATAGGCTGAGAAGCTTCTGTACTTAGATCCACAATACTGAGTCTGTTATGCGCAATAAAGAGGTCTTTCTCTTCGACGATACCACAGTAATCCGGTCCCCTGTGAGAAAGTAGCAAAAGAGCCTTGCGGGCCAGGGAGCCATCATATTCGCCTATTATCCCAAAAATAGCGCACATTAGGACTTCTCCAAAAAGATGGTAAAGTCATGTTTTAAATAGCCCTTTTTTAGGATAACTTTTGCACCTAGTTCATCAAAAAGTCCTTGCAGTTCCTGCGGATAAAAATGGTTATAGACCAAAGAGTCATCCTTTCCCATCAAAAGGTTGAAAGCAAACCCTTTTATACAGGCTTCATAACAGTTTCGTATGAAGAGATATGTCTCAAAACGGCTCAGGATATTCATCGCCCCGCTGCAGATGTAGTAGTCTGCCCGAGGCAGGGTATCTCTGCAAGCATCACAGGCCAATACTTCACAGCCCGTTTTCTCTTTTGCTATCTTTAGCATACTCAGACTTATATCCACTCCGGTATAATGAGTAAAGGCAATCTTTTTATCAATAAGATACTGATACAGATCACCAAACCCGCAACCTACATCCACAATAGAAAAACCCTGATCATCTATACACGACAGAAGTACTTCAAAACGTTTTTTCTGAGAGTAGAGAGAGTTCCAGTGCACACCCTTAGGGGAGTCGCCATATTTTTTTATAGCAGCAGAATAAAATTCTTCATTATCAATTCGAGACATATTGGAATTATACCCTCTCTATTCATATTCGCCTCATGATAAGAGCAACTATTTTTAATAAATCATCATAATATCTTTCAGTCAAAACTTTTCTGTGCTAAAATATCCTATATTTAACTTGAGGCAGATATGATAAATCTCACAACCCCGCAGAAAGATGTCGTTCTCTCATTTTTTCAGAATGATGTAAGACTTGTAAAAAAATATTTCATGATGATCTCATTTGACTTCGATGAAAGTTTTAAATATTCGGTATTTAAAGATTTTATTTTTTCTGCTGCAGGGATGATGAAAGACCTCGATCAAGCCATCTATAATGCCGAGTTACTCAGCTCATTTAAAATCATCCAAGCCCTTGATCAAGCCTATACTGAGTTTAGAGCGAAGAGTAAACATGCTATGCAAGTCTATAACAAAGAGTTCCTGCATGCCCAAGATGAGTATGTCACTCAACAGAAGAAATATGATGCGCTTAAGGCTGAGCTCCAGATGCTTATCTCAAGTGAGGAGAGCCTTCATACAAGACTTCAAGCAGAAAATGCAAAGATGCAGAAGATGCGAGAGACCACAGCTGTCAAAGATATACCAAAAGAGAAAATAGACTCCCTTAAGATGCTTCGCCGAGAACATGTTGATACCGTCCACTTTTTAGGGCAAAGACGCAATGAGCTTGATGAAGTGCAGACACTTTTACAAAACTTTGAGCTTGAGCACAAAGCATCCTTCCTGGACTTTTTCAAGACAGTAAAAGAGAAACTCGATTATCAATACACCCAGTCTTTAAGTTATTTTGGATACGAATTCAATGAGAAACTTTTTATCGATTCCGAAAAATCGGCCGTGGTACAAAAGTTTAAAAAAGATGCCCACATTATGGGTGATCTGAATCTTTGCAAATATGTAGAGTATTACCTAAAGAATGTCAATCCTGATGCATTGGCCGACGCCGAAAAGAAAGAAAACCTTAAAGCAGCAAAGCAGTATTGTAAAAATCTCAAAGAGCGTGCAAACCTTTTTTAATATCTCAGATGAACGTCTTTAGATTATTGATTATAGGGAAACCTTAAAGGTCATCCCTAAGAAACCCACTTAATCGTTTAGTTTCAATTTTGCTTCGATGCGGCGGTTCTCTGCTCTTCCCTCTGCCGTACCGTTATCCGCCATCGGCTCATCTTCACCTTTACCGGCTGTTTTTATACGAGAAGCTTCCACGCCATTACGGACCAAGTTCGCTTTGACTGAATCTGCTCTTGCCTGAGAAAGTTTTTGGTTGTACTCAGCAGAACCCATACTATCTGTGTGACCCACTATAGTTACGTCGTAGGCACTATTTCGCTTCATAAAGTCTGCATACTCTTTCAATTGCGGTGAATCTTTCTCATTGATCTTGGATGATGCGTATTCAAACTTGATTGCCAAAATAATGCTTTCTGCACATCCGTTCACATCTACACTAACCCCGGATACCGTGTTCGGACATTGATCCAAACCGTCAACGACGCCATCTTTATCACTATCAATCTCACATCCGTTCGTATCTACTGATCTTCCAGCCGGTGTATTTGAACATTTGTCTTGAGCATCAACAACACCATCATTGTCACCATCAAACTCACAACCGTTCACATCTACCGATCTTCCAGCCGGTGTGTTTGGACATTTATCCTGGGCATCAGAGACGCCATCTTTATCACTGTCCATAGGAGCTGTTTCAACTACCTCCTCAACTGGAGCAGGTTCTTCTTCTTTTACTGGCTCAGATGCTTTTTCACCAAATGGAATACTCAAACCTATGCCGTAATACAATTCATCCCCACTGTCATTGGTACGAAGAAGATGCTTCACTTCAGCGCGAAGAGCAATGTCTTCAACAACCTTCCACTTTATACCACCTCCATAATTGACATATAATGAACTGTCATAATTCACGAGAGGTTCATCTTTAACATCTTCATAACCAAGACCGACCAAGAAATAGGGTACCAAAGTATCACTAAAATCTTTGAAGTCATGCAAGCCATTAAAGCCATAACGGTTGATTACGGTATCGCCTACTTGTGTGTCGTAGTCTGTATCAGTTGTACGATCAAAACTGAGCTCCGGTACCAATCCGAAAAGATTATAATCATTCATCTGAAAGCGAGCACCGTAGGCTGTCTGTCTGTCTATATTTAGTTTGTCTTCTGGCTGGAATCCTCCAAACATTGGTGATACCTCATAACTATAATCTGAGGCTAAAAGTGTTCCTGCAAGTGCTATACTCATCCCTAAAATTTTCATATACATTCCTTCTGTGTGAAATGTCATTATTCTCTAATGACCTGTAAAACGCCCCATTATTCATTAATTTCTATTTATTTGTACTTAAAATTCTTAACCTCTTTTTCCGCTAAAGTTAAAATATATCTCACACATCCACTCCTTACTCTCTGTTTGTTTACAGCTGCATCCGGAATTCATCTGAAAGATATGATACGATTGATATGCCTTTTTTCTAGCTTGTGCACAAGCCTTTTCTTTAGACTCTTCTATAACCCGTTCGAACCCTTTTTCTGCCATCAACGAGGACAGAAGTATCATCTGTATTAAAATTATTTTTTTCATAGCTTCACTTTATCATTCATTTGTTAAGATATTCCTATGATTCGAAACTTATCTCCCATTCAACTCGGTGGTACTCTGTATATACCCGCAACCCACAAAAATGTCGCTGCTGTCTGCAATGAGAATAAATATCCTGATCTGCGTTCATGTATTATAGATACCGAAGATGCTATAGATGAAAAAGAGCTCGAAACTGCTATAGAAAACATCACTCACATGTTAAAGAACTATCAGCCGAATGAACTTTGTGTATTTATACGCCCGCGCAATCCCGATGTACTGAGAAGTCTATTGAAGATTAAAAACATTGAGCAAATAGATGGTTTTTCTCTGCCTAAGTTTTCAACCGGAGTCATGTATGAATACGCACAAATCATTCATACATCAGGCCATCAATTTTACCTCATGCCCGTACTTGAAAGCCTTGATATCTTTAGTAAAGAAAAGCTTGAAAGAATCCGTTCCTTTTTATTAGACTCCAACCTTGATATCTTAAGCCTTCGTTTGGGAGGCGAGGATTTGATGCAATACCTTGGTCTCAAACGCAGATGTGAAGACAGTATCTATGAACTTGTCGCTCCCTCCAGAGTTATCGCGGATGTGATAAATACCTTTAAACCCTTCGGCTTCAATATCTCAGCGACTGTCTTCAACTGTATTGACAAGCATGAGCTTTATAAACGGAATGTCATCGAAGATCTTCGTCAAGGTCTTATAGGAAAAACCATTATCCATCCCAATCAGATAGCTCCTATTAATGAAGCATACAAAGTCACTCCTAACGAGTATGCTATGGCCTTAAAGATGTTAGATAAAAATACCGATGCCATTATTATTCAAGATGGGCAGATGGGAGAAAAATTTGCCCATACATCTTGGGCAAAGGTCATCCTCCAAAGGCACAGATATTACGGTCTTAAAAAAGAGAATTAACCGAAAAAAATGAAGACTTTTCAAGAGATCTTGTCCTATCATTGAGTTTAGGAGAAGTGTATTATGAAAGCTTTCGCCATATTACTTGTCTTAGTTCTTAACCTCTTCGCTGTACATGAGTATCAAAAGCTCGTCGATTCTATCTCTAAATATGCGATTCGCATAGGTTCAGGACCAACTAGAATCTACACTTTCGTGGATCCTTTATGCTCCAAATCCCAGCTCTTTATCGACCTCATCAGTAAACGTAAAGACCTTCAAATAAAGAACTCCTACTATATTTTTCTCTATAGACTGCCAAAGTTTCATTCCGACACCTATATACAATACATCTATCAATCTGCCGATCGTCTAGAGGCACTTAAAGATATTATGATCTATGAGGATTATGACCTGCTAGAAAGTTTCAAAGTTAAAAAAGAGACACTCGAAATCACCCATAACATAGCCAAAACTGCTAAAGGGCTAAAGATGAAACGACGTCCCTATCTTCTTATCTTTGATGAGGGCTCTTCGTATTGCCGAGTCTCCGAGGGGACTGCCCCCTGCATGGAAGAGAATGATTTCAAATAAAAAAAGCATTTCAACTTTTACGCTATAATAGATTTATCACACAAATTTTTCAATCCAAGATGGTGGTTTATCATGTCCAAATCATTACTTCTAAAAATTGCACGAGAGTCCATTACGGAAGTTTTTGAAGCACACAACACCATCAAGAAAGAAGACCTCTACAAAGAGTTCCCTGTTCTGAAAAAGCATATTGCTTCCTTCGTCACCATCTATCTTGATGATGAGTTACGTGGTTCGATGGGTTCCATCATTCCTACACGGCCCCTACTTGATGACATCATACATAATGCGAAATCAGCGGCCTTTGAGGACAGAAGGTTTACCCCCTTAAAGACTTCGGAATATCTGCATGCCAGCCTTGAACTCTCTTTACTCACAGAGCCGAAGGAGATCGCTTATCAGAGTATCTCCGATATCAAAGAACAGATAAGATGCGGTATGGATGGCCTCATTATCACTCTTGGTGATAAACAGGCTGCTTTTTTACCTCAGATCTGGAATCAACTCGATAGTTTTGATGCCTTTTTTTCTCATCTCTTACAAGAGGCCGGACTAACATCTGAGATGATGAATAAACATCCAAAAGTCTTTACATTCCAAGTCGAGAAACAAAGTGACCAACCTATACTCCGATAAACCTCTACGCTATTTTGAAAGACACAACACCCACATCACCTGCCTGATCTGCCAGCACTACTGTCAACTCAAGCCAAATGAAGTCGGTCGTTGTGCCAATCAAAAGAACATCAATAACGAACTTATAGGCATAACAAAAGACAAGCCATCAGCAATCAGTATCGACTATATTGAAAATCGCCCTTTTTTGCACTTTTTGCCAGGCAGTCTTGTCTTATGTATCGGGACTGTCGGATGTAACCTTCATTGTCCATCCTGCCAAAATCATCAAATATCTCAACACTTTAATAATGTCGAGCCTCTTTATCTTTCTCCTGTTGAGATCGTCAAGCTCGCGCTTGAACAAAATATCAAGATCATATCCTTTGGCTATAATGAACCTGTCATCTATTACCCTTATGCCAAAGAGATAGGCCGTATTGCCAAAGACAAAGGTATCAAACTTGTCATGCAGACCTCCGGATACATGTCGGAAGAGATCGCTTACGATATGCCTTCATGGCTTGATGGAGTACATGTAGATCTAAAAAGTTTTAATGCTGCCTATTATAAAAATATCCTGGGAGCAGATCTCAGTGCGATAAAACAAAACCTGAAGATTCTAGCACGAAGCTCCCTTTGGCTTGAAATCACAACACTTCTTATTGATGGTGTCAATGATTCAGACGATGAACTTACTTCCATTGCGCGTTTTATTGATGAAGAACTAGGCACTCATATACCATGGCATTTGAGTGCCTTTTTTCCTAACAATCAGATGCTCTCATACTCCGCCACGTCAACAAAGAGCCTTTTGAATGCTTATGAGATAGCCCTTGCACAAGGTCTGCATTACGTCTATTTTGGTAATGTCCCTTTTTTAAATGAGACATACTGCCCTTCCTGCCAGAGACTGCTCATGCAAAGACGTAATGAAGAGATCTTTGAGAAGAATATACAAAATGGAACTTGTCCCTTTTGTCAACGTTCTGTCGAAGGTGTTTGGAGTTCATAACGTTTACAGATAATATCTCCGACTTCTTGACCTAAAGAGTTGGCTACGACATTGCATTTTACCTTTAAAAGAAAAAAAAGGTCTTCTCGTCCCTTATCGCTTAGACATTCATAATTTCCCATGCCTTTAGTCAGAACAAGGTCTGCCGTATCAAAAAGCCTTTGCGCTTCTTTATTGGCTCTTGAATATACAAAACCAGGAGTGTTAACCCCGCTGTTAACCAGATGGCAGATTGTATCAAAACCTGCCTCCTTTGCTTCTTCGTATGTCACATCATTGATAATCGCATTACCCCTGGTCATGTAATAGATCTCAAGTTCTGGATATAGCGAAAGGATCGCTTTGATATATATCTTGTCAAAGATATGCTCGCCGGCATTGTCAGCGATATACAAAAGAGTGGAAGCTTCGGAGAGTCTCGCTTGAAGTTTATCAAAATCATTGACGGCGAAATTCGTATGAAATATCTTCTCAAGTTCTTCATTCAGATCGAAGGCATACTCCGCTGCCAGATCTATGACATTTCCTGCAACTGCCACCTTAGTTGCCGTCAAAAGAGGTTTGGACGAAGCTGCTATCTTCTCTTCTAGATGAGGGATAAAACTATGAGCTTTGTCTGTTGAAAGTCTCTTGACCTCATCATAAAGGTCTACTTTTCCTGCGATCTGTGCCATCTTCTCATACACTGCAGCAGCCACTTCAGGTGGGCTCTGTTCAAAAGAAAATCCTGGAGCCATTGCTTCTACCGCTTGGACAATCTCTTTAGTAAGTTTTTCATCCGCATGTATGGCATCAGCTACACGTTTACTCTGCTTGATAATACATTCTACACAGGCTGGGTCAATATTCAAAAAGTATCCATCTTTCCAGTAGAGGACTTAAATCTTAGAAGTCCGAATCTTCTCTACTGTTTGTCCTTGAGTGCTTCTTTAACATGCGGGGTATTGCCAGCATACTCTTCGACGACCTTGCCCCACATAAGTTTATATTTGCGTTTCATAAACTCTACCTCATCTTGCGAATGGTTAAGTTGTGTTGTCAAAGTCTCAATCGTTTTTCTATCTTCTTCATATAGTTCTTGCAGTGATGAGAGTGCCTCTTTTAAAAAAAGGTTTTCACTTTTGACGGATTCTATGGTCTCGTCTTTGGCATCAAGTACTCTCTCATGAAGATTGATGATAGTACCAATGGTCTTCTCAATGAACTGTGGACCGACATTGATACTTGCACCCAATGTAGCGATCTCGTTCATTTCCGTAGGCACAATTGCCTGCATACCCCGAGAAGGATCAATGTAAAGCTTACCATTCTCTTTTTTACATTCCAGCTTGCCCCGTTCCATCAGGTCGTCAATGGCATCAGGGCTTAGTCCTGTAAGTTCAGAGTATTCTTGAATCGTAATCCAATCACCTTCCATTATCATTCTCCTTCATCAGCATATCATCTTTAGAAAGTCCTTTGGATGATATTTTTGCTATAGTATAGTCTCTATTTCTAAAGAATCCATCTCGACTTTTTTAGCTTTTGCTATACGGTCTTCAGCTAGTTTCACACTCAAGTCTTCATTATTTAAAGCCAAAATCTGCATGGCCAGATAAGCCGAATTGATCGCGCCCGCTTTTCCGATGGCAACGGTTGCAACCGGCATACCTGCAGGCATCTGTACTGTGGAAAGAAGCGCATCAATACCACTCAACGCCGAAGCACTCATCGGAACACCAATAACAGGTTTAATCGTCTTTGAAGCCAACACACCGGCAAGGTGTGCTGCCATACCTGCTGCAGCGATAAAAACCTGTGCACCTTTTGCTTCTGCTGCCTTGACATACTCTCTCGTACGTTCTGGGCTTCTATGAGCTGAAGAGATGACCAGTTCGTAATGCACACCAAAGGCATCAAAAGTATCTGCACACGATTTCATTACATCATAGTCACTTTTACTTCCCATGATAATAGAAACAAATTTCATTCCAATCCTTCTTGTTCTTCTCGTTTATTATCGCCATTATACATTAATTTTTTTTGCTATCTTGGCGGTGCCTGATTAATCTCGTCACCGGCAGGAATTCTAAAAAATGTATATTGGGGCAATTTTACCGGCAATCGTATAGGGTTTACATTTCCACTGTGTACTGCGTCCCATATCTTCTTGTTCTCAGCCTCAAGTTTTTTGAAGATAAGATAAGGTTTTCCGTTTTCAAACACAATCGAACCGTATTCATTATCCACCTCTTCAATCCCGGCATTAAGAGGAGCCATGATCTCTAACTTGTCACCCGGCTTTGTAGTAAACTTGCACATGTAATATTCACCTGATTCTGTTGCCATACCTGTCACTTGGTGCGTTCCCATCTGCATCGTGAAATCAAGGCTCTGTCCGTCATGTTTTTCAAACGGTCTGTTAATAAGATACGCGTCCGTGAATCCACGATTTTGCATACTCTCGAGCTCCTCTTGATAACGCTCCGGCTCATATTTTCCTTCATAATAGTCATCAATGGCCATACGATAGGCTTTTGCTGTTGTTGCTGCGTAATAAGAGGTTTTGGTTCGCCCTTCGATCTTAAGTGAATCAACGCACCCGCTGTCTAGAATCTCCTTCATATGCGAAGCAAGATTGAGGTCTTTTGAATTCATAATGTAGGTTCCGACACCCGGATCCTCTTCAAGCCTGAAAAGGGTCCCCGTCTCAGGATTTGCTGCATACATCTCATAAGGGAAACGACAGTCATTCGCGCATGAACCGCGGTTTGGAACCCGTCCGCTTTGAAGTGTTGAGATCAAACAACGTCCACTGTAGGCAAAACACATCGAACCGTGGACGAATACTTCCAATTCAAGATCAGGGAGCTCTTTTTTGATCTCTTTCAGGTCTTTCAAAGAGATCTCACGTGCGGTGATAATACGTTTTGCACCCATCTCGTAATAGATCGCCGCATCCAAAACATTCATGACATTGGCCTGCGTGGAGAGATGAAGGTCAATATGCGGAGCAATCTCACGTGCGAGTTTTAAAACTCCAGGCGTTGCGACAATAATCGCATCTGGGCCTAAGTCTGCAATCGCTTCTATATGCTTTTTTAAAAGCTCTATCTGGGAATTGAAAGGAAAACCGTTTATTGTGGTATAGACTTTTTTGCCCCGAGCATGCGCATACTCTATCCCCTCTTTAAAGCTCTCCATAGTAAACTCTTTACCGGATCGAATACGCAAAGAGAAATGGCTGACACCACCATATACAGCATCAGCCCCGTAATCAAGTGCAATCTTTAGTTTTTCAAGGTTTCCCGCAGGAGCGAGAAGTTCTACTTTATTCATTGTTTTTTTTCTTTAGCAATATTTTTTAGTGAATTTTAGCGAACTTCCCCACTTCAAAGAATTAAAAATTTCAACTACTTGCTAAATGAAGCCAATAGACTTTCAATATCCTCAGTCGAAACGACATCATCACTCTTGTCACCCGGAAGATGCCGCGCAGAGGCAACACGTTTATCATCGTCAATTTTGCCTGAAAAAAGTTCATTCATATAACCCGAAAGTGCACGCATTACATTAATGACACGCTCGATCTTTTGTCGGTGTATATCTTGATACTGCATGATATCCATCACGTTCATAATTGTGTCACCATGATCCTGCAGGGATTGTATATGAGCTTCTACCGTTTCTTTAGATGTCCTGTTTTTCTCTAGCTGTGTCTTAAACGATTCGACGTCCGGGAACTTTTCACTCAGTGTCTTAAATAAGGCTATATTACTCTCAAAAGTCTCAGCGACATCAGCTAGAGTCCCTTCTGCTTCCATGAGCTCGTTACTGATCTTTTCAATATGATCAAAGATCTCAGAAGCTTTCTCCTCGCTCTCTTTCGTAACATCATCAAGCTGATGCACCATCTTATGATCATCAGTCGGTGGTGGAGGTGGCCAATTATGCGAAGCCGAGACTTTATAATCATCAGCATTTGCAGTTATGTTTTGAACTTCTTCTTCACCATCTTCTTCAATAGAAACAGGCTTTTCAGAAGAGGTTTCTTCTTCATCTAATGCATCAATATCCGCACTCATCAACGCATCAAGTTCTTCTTGTGTCATGAACTTCTCCAACAAATATTCAATTAAATTAATCGCTTTATTGGATTATAGACAAGTTAATATATAATTCCTTTTAAATATAATTTCTAAAATCGGAAAAGCTATGAAAGTCGATCTTCACAACCATACTGTTTTATGCAATCATGCCGAAGGAGAACTATCCCAGTATATTGAAGCTGCTATCGCTAACGGTATTGATAAATATGGAGTTTCCGATCACGCACCAATGGAGTTTGATCCCGGATACCGGATGTCTTTTGAACAGATGAATGAGTATCAAGATATGGTCAGACATGTCCAAAAAAAATATGAAGACAAAATTGATGTGCTTTTTGCCTATGAAGTCGACTATCTACCGGGGTATATGGATAAACGCGTTCTTGAAGCAGATGTCGATTATCTTATAGGGTCTGCTCATTTTATTGACAAGTGGGGCTTTGACAACCCCGAGTTCATAGGTCATTATGAGCATGCCGATATAGATCAGATATGGCAGGAGTACTTTGATCTTATCCGAGATATGGCCAAGACAGGACATTTTGACATCGTAGGTCATTTAGACCTTATTAAAGTATTTAAGTTTATGCCGACAAAGCACATCGTATCTATTGCTGAGGAAGCCTTGCAAGCCATCAAAGAAGCGGATATGGTCTTAGAGTTGAACGTTGCGGGATATAGAAAACCTTGCGCAGAGCCTTATCCTTCGAAACCCCTTTTACAGCGTGCCTTTGAGCTGGATATACCTATTACCTTTGCTTCGGATGCGCACAAACCCGAGCAAGTCGGCCTATACAGAAAAGAGATCGAAGCCTTCGCAAGAGAAATCGGGTATACCCAGTGTGCCTATTTTAAGAAGCGAAAACGCTATATGGTTGGTTTTTAAATAATTCGTCTGTGTAAAATAACAGCATAGAAGTGATTTATTTTTTATCACTATATTTTTCAAAACACTCTTTTTTAGACCTTACTATATGAAACATCCGGGTCTAATGATTAATTTTTAATCAAAACCTCTCTGTAAATTCAAAACAACTCTGATATACTTCTACTAATAAAACTTCCAGGAGAAACACACATGGGAAAATTTGTCAATAGTACAGATGAATTCTTTAAATATTGTGAAGAAAATGATGTTCAATTCGTAGACTTTAGATTTACAGACCTTAAAGGTGCATGGCACCACGTAACTTACAGAATGAGTGCTGTAAGTGCTGATCTTTTGAATAATGGTCTTCCGTTTGACGGTTCATCTATCGAAGCATGGCAGCCAATCAACAAATCAGATATGCTTCTAAAACCGGATGTTCCAACAGCCTTCTTGGACCCTTTTACTGCTGATCCTACCATCATCCTTTTCTGTGACGTTTATGACATCTATAAAGGTCAACTTTATGAGAAATGTCCACGTTCGATCGCTAAAAAAACTTTAGAACATGCTGATGCACTTGGTATTGCCGACGCTGCATATTTTGGACCTGAAAATGAATTCTTTATTTTTGACGATGTAAAATATATCGACACGATGAATGAAGCTGGTTACAAAATTGACACTGAAGAGGGGGACTGGAACTCAAACACTACTTATGACGACCTATACAACCATGCTCACAGACCAGGTACCAAAGGTGGTTATTTCCCAGTAGCTCCGACAGACTCTATGGTTGATCTACGTGCGGAAATGATGCTTGTACTAGAGCAAGTGGGTCTTGAAGTTGTTCTTGGTCACCACGAAGTTGCTCAAGGTCAAGGTGAGATCGGTATTGTTTTCTCTGATATCATCGGTGCGGCTGACAACGTTCAAAAATATAAATATGTTGTAAAAATGGTAGCACACCTAAACGGCAAAACTGCTACATTCATGCCAAAACCGCTTTTCGGTGACAATGGTAACGGTATGCACGTTCATCAATCACTATGGAAAGACGGTAAAAACCTGTTCTATAAAGAAGGCGAATATGGAAACCTTTCTGAGATGGCACTTCACTATGTTGGCGGTATCTTTAAACACGCTGCAGCAATCGCTGCGTTTACAAACCCGTCAACAAACTCTTACAAACGTTTGCTACCTGGATTTGAAGCTCCAAGTATCTTGACTTATTCTTCTCAAAACCGTTCAGCTTCTTGCCGTATCCCTTACGGTGCAGGTGAGAAAGCTACTCGTGTTGAGATGCGTTTCCCTGACTCTTCAGCTTGTCCGTACCTTGCATTCGCTGCAATGATGATGGCTGGTCTTGACGGTATTGCAAACAAATATATCCCTGTTGGTCCAATGGATATCGACCTTTTCGAACTTTCTCTAGATGAAATCCGTGAAAAAGGTATTGTCCAAATGCCACACACTCTACGTGAAGCTGTTGAAGGGCTTATCGCTGATAACGACTTCCTTAAACCGGTATTTACGAAAGACTTTATCAATGATTACCAGCACTATCAATTCGAGCGCCAAATCTGGCCAGATGAAGGTCGTCCAACGGCTTACGAGTTTAAAACTACGTACCAGTGTTAATAAAGGCGGGATTATCCCGCCACACGTTTCCTCTTCTTTTTTTTATTCTCATTTATTTAATTTTTGTTATAATCTCTTCTAATGTTGACAAATCCTTTTATAGAACCGGTTCCTCAGATAAAACGACGTAAAAACCCGCAGGGCGAATACGCAAATCTAAATACAACCGAACTGCTTGATGCCGTCAGAAAAAGTGCGCATTCTCCTCACAGAGCGGATCTGGACATTCTGCTTGATGTCTTTCTCAAACGTTATGACAAACGTCAAAAAGAACTTGAAGAGAGCCGTTATGAACTTGAAGAGCATAAGAACAACCTTGAACAGCGTATCGAAGAGGAAATAGCACTCAAAGAAGCCAGTTACAAAATATACGAACAGCAAGCCAAGATGGCGGCTATGGGTGAGATGATGGATGCCGTCGCCCATCAATGGAAGCAACCCTTAAATGCACTCTCGCTGATGAGTGATATGCTCAAAGATGACTTCCGCAGAGGTGATGTCGATCAGTCCTATATTGACGAGCTGACCGATGGTATCCAGGGTCAAATTGAACACATGGTCAATACTCTTCAAGAGTTCAGGACCTTCTTCAGGCCAAACAAAGAGTTTAAAAGTTTTGGCATCAAACGTTGTGTCCAGTCCGTTATGTTACTTGTCAATGATGAGTTTCTAAAGAACAATATCAATATTCATATCCAAAGTACCCAAGAGATACTCATATATGGAATCGAAAATGAGTTTAAACACCTTGTCTTGAATATTATCAATAATGCCAAGGATGCGTTCAATGAACGCAACAGAGGTAAGCGAGACATTAGTATCCGCTTTTACAAAAGAGACAATCGCATCAACCTGGAAATCGAGGATAATGCCGGCGGGATACCTGAAGATGTACTGCCTGACATTTTCAAACCTGAGGTCACGACCAAAGAAGAGGGTAAAGGGACGGGGATCGGTCTGTACATGAGTATGCAGATCGCACAAAAACTTGGAGGAAACCTCTCTGTTAAAAACACCCCCCAGGGCGCTTGCTTTCTTCTTCAGCTTGCATCCAACACACCCCCTCTGTCTGAGAAGTAACTGATTATTCCATATATAGAGCCTAGTATAGGAGCCAATATGTCCATAGACAAAAACAATGACTTTTTTGAAAGCATCTACAAGCAGAGCCAGGGAGATGAAAAAAAGATCCCCTGGGCCAGAATGCAGACTAATGAATACCTGACTGAATACCTGCAACAACATATCGGTGAGGGTAAAGCCATCGTTATCGGATGTGGTTTAGGGGATGATGCTGTCGCTTTGGAAGAAGCGGGATTTGACGTAACGGCTATAGATGTCTCACAAACAGCTATAACATGGTGTAAACAAAGATTTGATTATACCAATGTGGATTTTAGAGTTCAAGACATCTTTGACCTGCCACAAGAGATGTTGGGCCAATATGATTTTATCTTTGAATCACGGACTATACAATCTATCCCGCTTGCCTTTAGAGATAAAACGATTCAGGCTATCACTTCTTTAATGGCACCCCATGCCAAAGCTTTGGTCGTTGCGAATGGTAAAAGAGAGGGAGAGGTCTATAATGGACCCCCTTGGCCTCTGACTTACAATGAGCTACGTCTGTTTGGTAACCACGGTTGTGATGAACTGGAATTTAGCATTTTTGCCGAAGAGAGTGAGCTGTCAACGCTAAAGTTTCGCGCTCTATTTAAAAAATGCTAGAATTACATGTTCTATTTAAAAACTTAAAAATTCTCCGATAAGGATTAACCATGGCAAACACACTCATACACAATGCAGATGAATGTAAATATGAATACCATATTGATGGACACATCGCTTATATCACTTATGATGATCAAGACGGGAATATGCATCTTACGCACACAATCGTTCCCGATGCCCTGGCTGGTAAAGGTCTAGCTAAAGAGCTTTTAGAAGATGTACTTGAGCAGATTAGAAAAGACGGTAAAAAAGCTGTAGCCCAATGCTCATATATCGTCAAGTATCAAGAGAAACATCCTGATAACGATATCTTTGCCTAATTACTTGGCGACATTTCCTGCCACATTCAAAGCATCCCAAGTCTTTGAAATTGGTGGGGAGTAACAAAAATCCATCATCCCAAGTTCCGCTGTTGTCATTTTCGCACGAATCGCCATTGCTATAACATCGATGCGCAGACCAGCCCCATTTTTACCTAAAGTTTCACCTCCAATAATCACTTTAGATTTTGTCTCATAGACCAATTTGATATAGATGTCTTGCTGATTAGGGTAATACCCTGCTTGGTTTTTATCCTTGACAAAGACACTCGAACACTCTATCCCACGAACTTTAGCCTGTTCTTCATTCAAACCGGTTACTGCTGCCTCATAATCCATTACTTTTACACAAGCCGAGCCTAATGATCCGAGATACATAGCATTACCACCAGCCATATTTTCTCCTGCGACACGTCCAAGTTTATTCGCTCCTGTTGCTAAAGGGATGTAGACATCAACATTATCTATCATATGTGGTACTGTAGCACAGTCACCAGCAGCATAAATATCTTTAACATTGGTTTCACCCCGTTTATTTACCACAATTGCACCGTTTTTTAGCATCTCTATACCACTGCCTTCCAAAAATGAGGTATTAGGTTTAAAACCGGTAGCAATCACCACCAAGTCTGTTGAATACTCTGCCTTATCCGTTTTGACCCTTTGTACTTTCCCATCACCATCAAAGCCCTGCACCCCTTCATTCAAGACCAGTTCGATGCCATGATCCAACAGCTCCTGCTGCATCAAATCGGTAATACGTTCATCAAAAATACGGTTGAAAATCCTATCGCCTCTTTGGATCACACGTACATGTTTGCCCAGTTTTTTCATAGCTTCTACTACTTCCACACCGATAAAACCTGCCCCAATAATCGTAACATCTTTAATGCTATCAGACATAGCAATCTCTTTAAGTCGTTTGCCATCGTCCATCTTGCTTAAGGTAAAAATATGTCCTAGACCGATGTTTTCAAAAGGAGGTTTCACAACATTAGCACCTGTCGCTATCATAAGCTTGTCATAGGATGTTTCAAATATCTCATTTGATTGTAGGTTTTTCACCTCAATCCTTTTTTCTTCAGCATTGACACGAACTACCTGATGACGTATCTTTACATCCACCCCCTCATCTTGCATTCGCTCTACTTTACGAGCAATCATCCAGTTAGGGTTTTGAAAAAAGTCCCCAACAAAATAAGGCAAGCCACAGGCCCCGAAAGAAATAATATCCCCCATCTCATATACAATAATCTCTGCCTCTTTATTAATCCGCCTTGCCTTTGCTGCAGCGCTCATTCCCGCAGCAATCCCGCCGATAATGATGATTTTCATCAAATTGCCTTTAAAAATTTATCTCTTCTTTATTATATTACAAAGCAGGTCTATGTAGAAAAGATTTACTTAATCTCCCCACGATTTTGAAGATTTTTTCTTAAAATGTCCTTCATCCTGCTTGATAATATTCTCTACAATCGTCTTTTCGAGGCTCTTTTGCTATAATTCCGATATCAATAGTCCTCTATTGAAATTCGAGTTTACTGCAAAACATAATTTGCAAGATTTTAAGGGATCCTTATGAAGGAATTTGTACGAAAATATCGTCCTTATCCACAGGTCGATTTACCTAATAGAGAGTGGCCTAACAAGGTAATAGAAAAAGCACCAATCTGGTGTAGCGTAGACCTACGCGATGGTAATCAGGCATTGATTACACCTATGAACATGGACCAAAAACTCGAACTGTACAAACTCCTTATCAAACTTGGTTTCAAACACATAGAAGTCGGTTTTCCCTCAGCATCACAAGTCGAGTTTGACTTTTTACGGGCACTTGTTGAGCAAGAGCTGATTCCTGATGATGTCACTATCCAGGTACTTGTTCAGGCGCGTGAACATTTGATAGAACGTACCTTTGAATCGTTAAAAGGTGTCAAACATGCCATCGTGCATCTTTACAACTCAACCTCTACGGCACAGAGAAAGATTGTTTTTCAAAAGTCTCAGGAAGAGATTATCGACCTTGCCCTAGAAGGTGTAGCACTGGTCAAAAAATACGAAGCTATGCATGACGGGAAAATATCGTTAGAGTATTCTCCTGAGAGTTTTACAGGAACAGAACTTGATTTTGCCGCAAGAATCTGCAATGCAGTTACTGCGGCTTGGGGTGTCGGTCCAGATCGAAAGGTCATTATTAATCTTCCTGCGACTGTTGAGATGGCAACCCCTAATGTTTATGCCGATCAGATTGAATGGATGGGACGCCATTTGGACAATAGAGAGTATATACTGATCTCAACACATACCCATAATGACAGAGGTACTTCGGTCGCAGCAACTGAACTTGCTCTATTAGCTGGAGCGGATAGGGTTGAGGGTACATTGTTAAGCAATGGTGAACGAACTGGAAATGTTGACATCATCACCTTGGCACTTAATATGTATACCCAGGGGCTTGATCCTGAATTGGACTTTTCAGATATCACGACGGTACTTGATGTGGTTGAGCGTTGTACCGATATAAAAACACATGAAAGACACCCTTATGTAGGTGAACTGGTCTATACGGCTTTTTCTGGTTCACACCAGGACGCCATCAATAAAGGGCTGGCTTATCAGCGCACGAAAGAGGATGATTTTTGGGAAGTCCCATACCTGCCGATTGACCCGGACGACTTAGGACGTAATTATGAAGGGATCATCCGTATTAACTCCCAATCCGGAAAAGGTGGTATCGCCTATCTGTTGGAAGAGGAATACGGTTACTCACTCCCTAAAAAAATGCATCCCGAGATCGGGAAGATCGTTCAAGCTGTAACGGACAAAGAGGGACGTGAACTTGAGTTAAATGAGATATTTGAAATATTTCAAAAGACCTATCTTGAACCCAAAGAGCATGTAGGACTGATTGATTTTACGGCACAGACAAATAAAGATCATACCGTGACATGTGAATTGAGCTATATGTTAAACGGCAAAGAGATTACATCTATCGGAAGTGGAAATGGCCCGATCGATGCCTGTAAGCATGCCATTGAAAGAGAGTATCCCCATGAGTTTTCTTTGACAGACTATACCCAACATACTCATGGAGAAAAGTCATCGGCTGAATCCATCGCTTATATTCAGGTACAGACTGAATCAGGTGATACTTTTTATGGTGTCGGCGTTGACACACATATCTCTATCGCCTCTGTCAAAGCTATATTTTCTGCATTGAACCGTGCATATACAGCCTAAACGGCTGTATATCTTTTAATCATTCCCCTCTTCAGGTGTTTGATCAACTATCTCCACCCCTTGATCTTTTAAATATTCCGGATGATAATAACCATAGGGCATACTTCCAATAAAACGTCCATTTGCCTGTTTGGCATAGGTTGTATAATCTGCGGCTGCCGTATTAATTGCTGTTGCGATTGCATCAAAAATCAGACCACCCAGACCTCCGCTACTATTTCCTCCGCTTAAGTCAACCACTACGGTTCCATTATACTTCCACAAGACACGTGAGGTACGTGTCGACCTGATCTCGGCATCAATGGAGACTGTTAGACTAGAAGCAATGACAAGGTAAGCCACATCCCATTTTTTTATCCTTGTGAACAATACTGCATCAGCACCGAAATAATCGTAAAACTTGTTCAAAGGCATATTATATAAGAGTTCAGCATCATAGATTCCCTGTTGCTTTAAAACATCCGAAGTGATCTCATAAGGAAAAACATAAAACCCATGAAATGCCAAAGGTATCTCTATGGTCGTTGCATAATAATCTTTTGCATCAGCCGCCGTACTCTCGTTCATAGGCGGCATAACAAGTAATGATTTTGGCTTCTCCTCATACATACCAGGAAACTCTTCTGATTTTGTAACGACCTGATGCCCTGCACATCCACTGAAATAAAACAGCGCGGACAATGGAAAAATAATATATTTAATGATACTTCTCATGACCCTTTATTCCCTTTTTGCATTAGCTCGGCTTTTTTAATCAGATTGTCCATAAAGAGACTCGCTTCAGGGTACAAAGCCTTTTCAGATTCAAAAAATGAAATTGCTTTTTGCGTATCATTGACTTTAAGATATAAATATCCTAAATTGGCATATACCCCTGGTGGGACACGAATGGAAAGTGCCTTTGATTTTTCAATCGACTCCTCCAAGCTTGTCTTCCATTTGGCAGTACTTTGCGCATCTCCATTTTGCTTTAACTGATAATATGTCTGCGAATAATCCGCATATTCGTACATCGGTTTTTTCGTCGAACAGCCACTGATAATAAACCCTATGATCAGAAAAGACAACAACAGAACTTTTTTCATTCAAATCCCCTGCTTATATTATGGAACATATATCTCTTGGGCCATGCCATCAGAAAGTAGAAGTGTTCGTTTAACAACTGTCTGACCATCCTTTTTTACAACGAGCAGATGTTTTCCCGGGGCAATCGTATACTGCTCATCCGGACCAACTTTTTCTACGGTAAATACTTCCTGTTCATCAATATAGACCACCGCACCTTTTGCACTGCCGGAAAAATAGAGATATGAGACACGTGCTTCCGACTGAACACCTTCTTTATACCCACATCCGGACATAAAGACAAAAACTGCTGTCAGTAATATTGCCGCTAACCTTTTCATTTCCTCTCCTTACTTTTTCTCTTGAATATAAAGCGTGTCATATTTTTTTGCTTTGATGTAGGCGGAAAGATCCCCCTCAACAATACTACATATTGAGACTTCAGAATCCGGAGTGTCACCAACGCTCATCAAGACTTTGATACTGGCTATTTTCTTACCTGGCAAGGTTATCATCATATTTGTTTGAGGATTTTTGATCTTCTTCCCCTCTTTTATGACATCAAACTCGGTCTCAGCTTTAATGTTTT
>JBFESZ010000001.1:0-121215 GCA_041548245.1 Sulfurimonadaceae bacterium | reverse complement strand
AAAGCATCTAAGCGGGAAGCCAACTCCAAGATGAATAATCCCTGAAGAACGCTTGAAGACTACAAGCTTGATAGGCTGGGTGTGTACGCATAGCAATATGTTTAGCTGACCAGTACTAATAGTTCGTTTGTCTTTTTTTATTAATCCGTTGTTCACTGCCTTATTAAGTATAACTACTTATAAGACTTTAGATACAAAGTATTATAGTTGTTTATTTTATTGCACCCCACTTACGCTTTAGCGACGGGAGTGTCGGCGTTTAGCGCCAGATATTGACATTTAACATTGATCTATATAACCCTCAACAGTCCAGAACATCTGAACTAAATACTATACGTAGTCTTTAGTTCAGGTGGTAATAGAGAGGGGGAAACGCCTGGCCCCATTCCGAACCCAGAAGCTAAGCCCCTCTTCGCTGATAATACTGCACCTTTCAGGTGTGGAAACGTAGGTCGCCGCCTGGACTTTCTTTTTTTAACAATCTCTAATCAATCATTTAAACTACATCTTAATCCAATAAAATCTAAACTATATCTATATACTGTTTCTGAAATCCTTTCTTGGGTCAATTTAGCATGATCACTCCCGCAAACCGCCCGCATTTTCCTCGCTCGGCTCTGTGTGAATAAAATGTATCTGTATTGCAGGCTGTACAGTATAATGAGTTCTCTATGTTATTTCTTTGGATGCCGCTTTTATCAAGCTGTTGATTAGCTATAGCTATAAGATCTAAATAGTAGTTGTCATTTTCTGTTTTAATTGCATATGTATAGTCCAGTTTTTCGGCTTCTATTTTTATCTCATAGCCAACTTCATAACAGCATTGTTGTATTGATGGCCCAAAACTGACAAGCAAATGTTTAGGGTCAGATTTGAATGCATTTTTCATCTTATTTATAGTTTTTGGAATTATTTCAGAAAATACACCTGCTCTTCCTGCATGGACGGCGGCTATGATTTTGTTTACAGGATCATAGACTAATATTGGTATACAATCAGCAACCATAACCATCAAAGGTACTTTCTTTTCTTTTGTAATCAGGGCATCACAGGCAGGTATATTGGCATAATCATGTGTTTTATCAACGATATATATATTGTCTTTGTGTATTTGATTCATATGTACAAGTCTATTAAGAGAATAATTCATATGTTTTGAAAGTGTCTTATGGTTTTTATCGACATAGTCGGGATTGTCATTTACGTGATAAGCCAGATTGTTTCCAAATGCAGTGCATCCGTTTAGACGTGTTGTATATGCGTGCTTGATATCATCATATTTTGCCAAAAGTCTACTGTTAAATGTTCGCATGCTGTATAGTATCAAATTTATTTGTATATATTACTCAAAATGCCTATTATTTAGTTATACAGTATATTTGTTCTAGTGACTTGCATCTATTTTTGTTAAAATGCTTGTGAGAGGATTTGTAATGTCACATAATTTGGAAATAAAGTCTATGCACTCGTTTCATACTCTACCTGTTACATTGAATGGTAATGATATAGAGAAAAAACGTGAAGAGATACGAGAGTATTTTCATATGACTTTTACTCTTTATGAAAAACTTTTTGATTGTTTTGTTGATGATGAAGTTTTTTATTCAAGACCTGAACCTACGCGTCATCCCATTATCTTTTATTTTGGACATACGGCAACTTTCTTTATCAATAAGCTGATACTAGCAAATATCATTCATGAACGTATAAACGCTGAGTATGAGTCTATGTTTGCCATAGGTGTTGATGAGATGAACTGGGATGATATGGATACGAATCATTATAATTGGCCGGATGTGGATAAGGTCAGGAGTTACCGAGATGAAGTACGTCAAAAGATAGACGCTCTGATTAATGATCTTGTATTAACTCTTCCAATTAAACAAGAGGACCCGATGTGGATAATACTGATGGGAATTGAACATGAGAGAATTCATCTAGAGACCTCGTCTGTTTTACATCGCCAGCTTCCAATTGAGATGATCAAAGATAAGGGTTTTTTCCCATGTTGTGATGAGGCCTCCATGCCTTGTATGAATGAGATGGTCTCCATTGAAGGTGGAAAAATTCTATTAGGAAAAGACAAACATCATCATCTTTATGGTTGGGACAATGAGTACGGAAGTAAAGAGGTGGATGTAGAGCCCTTTAAAACGAGTAAGTATCTTGTCAGTAATGCAGAGTTTCTAGAGTTTGTAAATGACGGCGGATATCATGACAGTGCTTATTGGGATACAGAAGGGCAAGCGTTTTTAAAGAATCGTCAGGTTGCATGTCCTGTGTTTTGGATACGTCAGGGTGACGGAAGTTACCGATACAGATCGATGCTTGAAGAGATGGCAATGCCTTTAAGCTGGCCGGTGGACGTGAACTATTTGGAAGCCAAGGCATTTTGCCGATGGAAGAGTCAAAAAGAGAATAAAGAGTACCGACTTTTGAGTGAAGCAGAATGGTATAGACTCTATGAGAGAGCAGGATTGTCAGATGTTCCTGACTTTGATGACAGACGAGCTAATATCAACTTTCGATATTGGGCTTCATCTTGCCCTGTTAACAGGTTTGCTTTTGGAGATATCTTTGATGTGATGGGAAATGTTTGGCAATGGACAGAAACGCCTATAGATGCATATGAAGGGTTTCAAGTGCATCCTGCCTATGACGACTTCTCGGTACCCACCTTTGATGGAAAGCATAATCTCATTAAGGGTGGTTCATGGGCGAGTACGGGAAATGAGTTGATGAAACATTCACGCTATGCTTTTAGACGACACTTTTATCAGCATGCCGGTTTTAGATATGTGGAAGGAAAGACCTTGGAAAAAGAAGAAAAGAATATCTATGAGACAGATGAATTGGTTTCACAGTATTGTGACTTTCAGTATGGAAATGAATATTTTGGTGTAGCTAATTTTGCACGTACTTGTGCTTACAAAGCGATTGAGTATACTAAAGACATCAAGCAGGTTTCGGCCCTTGATCTTGGATGTGCAACAGGACGAGCCTCTTTTGAGTTGGCAAAGGTTTTTGAGAAAGTGTGCGGAATAGATTTTTCTGCACGTTTTGTCCAAGTAGGTGTTGAGTTACAGAAAAACAACAAAGTCGGTTATTTTCAGAAAGGAGAAGGTGATCTGAAAGAACGCCTTGAGATTCATTTGGATCAACTAGGCCTTTTGGATGTTGCGCATAAGGTCGAGTTTTGGCAGGGAGATGCTTGCAACTTAAAGCCACATTTTACAAATTATGATCTTGTTTTAGCAACCAATCTTATTGACAGGCTTTATGAGCCTCATCTCTTTTTAAATAGTGTACATGAACGTATTAATGCGGGTGGTTATCTGATCTTGACATCTCCATATACTTGGTTGCAAGAGTATACGGCTAAAGAATTTTGGATTGGCGGGTATCAAGATGAAAAAGGAAATACAGTCAAAACGATTGATGGTCTGAAAGAGATGTTGAAAGATCACTTTGAACTTATTGCGACAGAGGATGTACCATTCGTCATTCGTGAGACACCTCGCAAGTATCAACATACCATCTCAGAGATGTCAGTTTGGAAAAAGAAGTAAGTTTTGAAGTCATATAAGAGTATCGATTTTAACCAAGCCCCTTCGAGGGAGAATACTAACGCCGAGAAATATGTTTTAAGAAAGAAGCTTTTTGGCTCTGAAGAAGTACTTCCGATGTGGGTGGCGGATATGGATATTGAAACACCTTCTTTTGTGATGGATGCCATAAAAGAAAGGCTCAAGCATCCGATTTTAGGTTATGAAGAAGTTCCTGATTCCATGTTCGAAGCGCAGATAAAGTGGATAAAAGAGCATCATGGATACAGTGTTAGAAGAGAGTGGATGTACTATTCTCCTTCTGTCGTAGCAAGTATTAACCTCTGTGTCCAAGCTTTTACAGATATAGGCGATAAGGTGATCGTTCAGTCACCTGTGTATTTCCCTTTTTATTCTTGTGTGACAAATAATGCAAGGGTAGTGCTTAAAAATACTTTGAAAGAGGAAGATTCCTACTATAGTATGGACTTTGAAGCCTTGGAAAATACTATTGACAAGCAGACAAAACTGCTACTCTTGTGTTCTCCTCATAACCCGGTAGGGCGTGTATGGAGTGCTGATGAGCTTCAAAGATTAGGTGAGATATGTATTAAAAACGATATTTTGATCGTAGCGGATGAGATACACAGTGACCTTATCTTTAAGGGTTCAAAACATATACCGATGGCCAGTGTCTCTAAAGAACTTGAAAATCGTACGATTACCTGTTACGGTCCGGGAAAGACATTCAATATGGCCGGTCTGTCTATTTCAACGATATGTATTGCCAATGCTGAGCTTCGAGAACGGTTTGAAAAGGCATACAAAGCTGTACATTTTGCAGAAGGGACGGTGTTTGGGCATGTCGGTTTTGAAACGGCATATAAGAAGGGATCAGCCTGGTTAGAGGAGCTTTTAGTACATCTTCAAGCTAATATTGATTATCTTGAGTTCTGTTTGAAGGAGTCAATGCCACGTATATCGATGCGCAAGCCTCAAGGGACCTATCTGGTATGGTTGGATTGCCGCGGATTGGGATTAAGTTATCAAGATCTTAAGAAATTCTTCTTTGAAGAAGCAAAACTTGGGCTCTCTTCCGGAGTAAGTTTTGGTAAGGAGGGGAATGGTTTTATGCGTATCAATATAGCGACTCCCCGTTCGACTGTTGAAGAGGCTGTATCGCGTCTTCATTCGGCATATAAAGCGAGAGGGTTTTAATTTGGAGCCTGAAATGGATGAAAGGTCTTTATCTTTAGGAAAGTGTTCATTTGGATCTATTTCTGTCTAAAGTCCGCGGTAACTTTTGAATCTCTTTGAGTACCTGTGCAGCTAGTGGACCTGTCTTAAGATCAATAGGCTGACCATTTTTAAGTGTTTTTTGTATCTGTTTAATGATCGCATTCATCTGTTTTTCCTTTGGGTCATATGTTTAATGAACATCGTCAAATTTTTAAAAAGCATTAGAAGTGAAAAAGATTTTCTATGATAATATTAAAGCATCAGGAGGATGCGTTTGTGGCTAAGATTGATTGGGAAGAGTATAAAGTGTACAAACATCAGCGTGAAGGCAGGGATGAAGTGGATAATTTTGAGATACTTCTGGAATTTTTAAGAAGCTATTACAATAAGACTTCTCCTTTAGAAGTTTTTGATGCTCTTGATACTGATCCTGTAGGAAAGATGATGTTAGAAAAACGAGAAATCTTTCAACCGGAAGGTCTTGAAGCGTATCTTTATAGAAGGTTGTCCAAATGATTATGATTTTAAGTGGTGCAGGTCTTAGTGCCGAAAGCGGTATTAGAACTTTTAGAGACCATGATGGTCTATGGGAAGAGTATGATGTTATGCAGGTCTGTTCCACTCAAGGCTGGAAAGCTGATCGGGAGCTTGTTACACAGTTTTACAATGCCAGACGTCAAGACCTCAAAAACAAGGAGGCAAACAGAGCTCATATTGCTTTGGCTGAATTGGAAAAGAGATATCCCAATAAAATTTATAATCTTACACAAAATGTAGATAACTTGCTTGAGAAAGCCGGATGCCAAGATGTTATCCATCTGCATGGAACTTTGACAGACCTGCGTTGTGAAAACTGCGGGCATGTCTGGGATATAGGTTATGAGAAACAAAATGAACATGATGCCTGCCCTCTCTGTGAAAGCGGTATTATCCGCCATAATGTCGTCATGTTTGGTGAAGCTGCTCCTGCCTATCAACATATCTATGAAGCGATAGATAAGTGCGAGCTTTTTATTGCTATCGGGACCATTGGTCATGTCATTGATATCGTTCCGATCGCTTCGGAGTTTGATCACTCTATTCTTATCAATCCGAAGCGCGAGGAATATATGACGCATTTTGGTTTGCATGGAAGGTATATTGATGAATATTTTGAACATTTTATTCAGAGAAATGCCACAGATGCCGTGGAGGAGATGATCGATCTAATCGAGGAGTTTATGAAAGAGTGAAGGAAGGCTATGAATCCTTGTGTATTGGGAGCAATCTATGGAGCTTTTGTCGCAGATGCTCTGAGCCTGGGAGCACATTGGGTCTATGATGTCAATGAGATAAAAGAGAAGTTCCCCTGTTATGATAGATATCATGACCCAATTACCAATTATCACGGTAGTAAAGTGGCGGGAGACCTGACGCATTACGGAGATCAGGCTCTTTGGCTGCTTGAAGCTGTAACTTTGGATAAAGAGTTCTCTTTGGCCAACTTTTCTTCACGCTGGAGAGCCTATATGTCCGAGTACAAAGGTTATGTTGATCAGGCAAGTAAAACAACTCTGGAGAATCTTATCGCAGGAAAATCCTCTCTTGAGGCAGGCTCTTCCTCGCAGGAATTAGGGGTTGTCGGTCGTATCGCTGCATTGGTTTTACTTTATAGTAATCATCAAAAAGAGCTTGAAAATGCTGCTGTTTTACAGACAAGGATGACGCACAACTCCAATAGTGCACTAAGCTCAACACGATTATTCGCTCGAGTGCTCTATCTCGTTTGTCAAGGGTCTAGTCCAAGGAATGCTCTTGTGGCTATATTTAATGAGACCGATGAATCTATCATCAAAGAGTGGATCAAGCTTGCATTGGCTTCGGTTAAACATGACACGATAGATGCAATTGCTTCCTTTGGACAGTCTTGCGGTGTTAAAAGAGTATCCCCCGGAGCATTGCACTTGATCTTAAAGTACGAGAATGATTTTGAAGAGGCGATGAAGCAGAACGTATATGCAGGGGGCGATTCGGCAGCACGCGGGATGGTCGCCGGAATGATTTTAGGTGCTTATAACAAACTTGAAGCTATTCCTCAACGCTGGATTGATACACTAAGTAGCAAAGATCGAATATCAACATATATAGGAGTCTTCAATGAATAAAATACCTCTAAACATGGTGGAGTTTATCCAAGAACATCATGTCTTGTCGATGGCTACGGTAAGGAATGACCAACCTTCTTCTTGTTCACTTTTTTATCTATTTATTCCACAAGAAGGGTGTTTCATATTTGCTTCGGATTATGAGACGGAACATATGACAAATATTTTACAAAACCCTGATGTCTCTGCTGCCATACATAATGAAACCAAAGAGTTGGAGCATATCAGGGGTATACAGATAAAGGGTATGGTGACAAATGCGGAAGAGAGGCATGAGCATCTTTATCTAAAAGAGTATCCTTATGCTAAAGACATTGACAATAAGACTTTTTGGAAACTCAAGATAACTGAACTGAAGTATACGGATAATAATTTAGGCTTTGCACAAAAAGAGATTTGGAAATACTAGCGTTTGATCTGTTTCTCTTCATAGGCCTGGCATGGTTGACCAGTGCTTCCTTTGACGACAAGGGAAGGGATTTGTAAAGACTTGAACCCGTAAACTTTGCAACCATGGGGCCTGGAACTCTCCCAGGTAACGAAGTAGTGTACACATTTTTTACAATTAATCCTAATCATAATGCCATTATAATATAATGCACAAAAATATTAAAGAAGATAAACATGCAATATGTCTTAGAGATGCTAAACCTGCAACAAGAGCTTAATGACTCTACAAATGGAGTCGATTGGGAGATTGGTGTAACGAAAAATGGAAAACGGATTGACTGGAAACGCTGTATCTATATGGAATCAGCTGAACTGATTGACAGTTTTGCCTGGAAACACTGGAAGGCAATTAATCAGGAACCGGACTGGGAGAATATCAAAATTGAGGCTGTCGATATCTGGCACTTCGTAATGAGTCTTTTGCTTCAAGAGTATAAGCTTCAAAAACGCGGAACTATTGAGAATCTGGCACAGCATATCGAATCACAAGAAAGCTTTTTGCCATTTACGACGCTTGATTACCGTCCGGAAGTTACCATGTATGAGATCATTGAGATGGTTGAGAAGATGATGTATGATGTTCTAAAGCCTGAAGGATTTGACCTAGACGCTTTGATCAATGACTTTTTCAAGATGGCTTTACATTGTGGTGTTAACCTTAAAAAACTCTATGTCCTTTACATCGGGAAGAATGTTTTAAATGGTTTTCGTCAGGACCACGGTTATAAAGAGGGGACCTATACGAAGGTATGGAACGGTGAAGAGGATAATGTCGTCATGCTTGATATTATGGGAAAAAACCCTCAATTCAGTGTGCATGAACTTTATGATGCACTTGAAGAGGTTTATCAAAAACTATAGTCTATTGAATGCAACGCATTGCTAAACGCGACACGCCTTAGCGTAAGAGAGGCTCGGGGTGGCCACTGCGTTCTTCGAGTATCTGCCAAATGTCTTCAGCTTCTAAACCGTAGGCAAGTAAAAGTTTTTTTGCCTGATCCTTGTCTGCCTTTTCGAGTGAAAGGGTGAGCGCATAGAGCCTTCCTAACTCGCCTGTTTGATAGAGTAATGCATCTTTGATAACATCTTCGACACCAATCTCATTCAATATTAACGGTAAAGGCATCTCAAAAACTGTTTCAAGCAGGGACAAAAAAGCGATATAGCGTGCTTTGTTCAAAAGGTCTTCATCGTTTTTGTTCATGCGTTTGAGGACACCAAGCATCAAATCGATTCGGTTTTGCACCACAATAGAATTAGGATTGATATCGTTTGCACTTGTACGGCCCGATTTTGAGTAAACAATGAGCATCAGCCAGCGTGTGAGTGATTTTTTACCGATGGACTCGAGAATATCACAGATATCCTTTGGGGTATGATTGAAGCTGAACCCGCCCGAGTTCACAAATTGCAAAAGCTGCAAAACGATCTCATTTTGATGCATAAAGTTCGTACAGATCTCATCCATAGAGACGGTGCCCTGCAAAAGGTTAAAAAGACGAATAACCCCAAGATGATGAGGGTCAACTCTGTTTTTCTTGATCAGTTCCGGTTTCCCAAGATAGTAGCCCTGGAAATAATCAAATCCAAGGGCCTTATAATCCTCTTTGACTGTGAAAGATTCAACTTTCTGTGCCATTAATTTTTTGCCTTCAAAGAGGTGGAGATTCTCTTTTAATGCGTCCAGGTAGATCTCGCTTGTGTCAAACTTCACGTATTCTACGTAAGGCAGTACACGGGTGATGTTTTTTAAATACTCTTGGTTGCAATTGACATTGTCCAGTACAAAGCTATACCCCTCTCTGTAGAGGGCTTTGATACATTCGAACTCTTTTTGGTTAATCTGTATCTCTTCGCTAAGTTCAAGAACAAAACGCTCTTTTGGAATAGTATAGATAAGGTCGGTTAACAAGATCTTGGCATCGATATTAATAAAGGCTTTGGAGAGGCCTACGAGAGTATTGAGCCCAATCTGATTAAGGGTATTAACTAAGACAGATGCCGTTGCCAGACGTCTATCGGAAAGGGACATCTCCTGATCATCGTTTCGGTAAAATAGTTCATAACCGTAGATATGATTACTGGCATCAAATATAGGCTGCTTTGCTATATATAAAAAATTAGACATTATGCCTCTCTGGAGTATTTGTTTCAATTATAATAGCATTAAAACTTTATAAATGCAATTTATTACCGCTAGTAGGGTGCTTTAAAGGATGTTTGGTTTAAAAATCCACACCTTCATACCTGTCATACAACCAGGTCGCTACAGCATTGATCTCTTCTTCATTCAGCAGAGATTTTTGTGATGGCATAATACCAAACTTATCGACAGCAGGCGGATTGCACATTACCTTGGATAAGCCTGGATATTTGATATAGTCTTTGATAAAGGCTATGACGACGGCTCTGTGCACATCATCGTCATCATCTTTGATGATAATGTTTGTTTTGAGCTGGTTGGCAACTTCATTCATTGGAGGAGCTTTAAGTGTGGGAAATTTTTTGAGTGCTGTTTTCTTGTCCAAAAGCTCGACATGACAACTTGAGCAGACTCTGTCAAAGACTTTTTGACCTGATTTGAGGCTATCATCTTCATCGGCTAAGAGCAAAAACGGAAGTAAAAGAGCTAAAGCAATGGCTTTCATGATATATTCCTTTTATTTTATAGGAATTATAATGCATGAGGGTTAATTTAACGTTAATTCGTTACAATCGCGCATGCAAAAAAAGAAGATATATTTAGCCGGCTTTGATGTCTTTTACCCCGATGCCCTCGAGGTATTAGGAAAGAAAAAAGAGTTGTGCGAGGCCTACGGTTTTAGTGGTCTGGCTCCTTTGGACAATGAAGTTGACTTTTCTCAGCCCAAAGAGAAGATACGCAAAGATATCTATGCCGCGAACATAGCATTGATTAATGAGTCTGACATCTTATGTGTCAACCTCAATGCGTTTAGGCACGGTGAGCCAGATTCTGGGACAGTTTTTGAGATAGGTTATGGTGTAGGATTGGGCAAAGAGGTCTATGTCTATCTTGATTCGAATGAGAGCATGCTGGAAAAGACAAGAAAAAATGATGCCGGATGTGTCTGTAAAGAGGGTGTCTGGTACGATGGCAACGGTCTTGTGATAGAAGATTTTGACGGGATGTTCAATTTGATGATAACAGAGTCGACGACAATAGTGAAGGGAACTTTAAAAGATGTTTTGGAGAAGATCAGATGAGTATGGAAAAGATATATCTTGAAGATTATGAGAAACCGCCTTATGAGGTGAAGACAATCGATCTGGAGTTTGAACTTCATGATACGGACACTTTGGTTAAAAGCAGTATGAAAATCCATCGAACAGGAGATGAGAACGAAACACTTTTTCTCAACGGTGAAGAGCTTGAGCTTGTGAGTGTAGAATTAGATGGGCGTGAATTGCATGAGAGTGAATACGAGCTAAACGAATCGGGAATGACCCTGCATATGCTTCCGCAGAAGTTTACTTTAAAAATACAGAACAAGATAAACCCTGAGGCAAATACAGCACTCGATGGCCTGTATAAGTCGGGCGGTATATTCTGCTCACAAAATGAACCCGAAGGCTTTAGACGTATCACCTATTTTATAGACAGACCTGATGTCATGGCGGTCTATTCAACAAAGATCATCGCCGATAAAAACAGATACCCTGTTCTATTAAGTAACGGAAATCTGTTTGAAAAAGGTGATATGGAAGATGGTAGACATTATGCCATATGGAAAGACCCTTTTCCAAAACCTTCGTATCTGTATGCTTTGGTTGCAGGAGAGCTTGGCTGTGTGAGTGACAGGTTTATAACGATGAGCCAAAAAGAGGTAGAACTCAATATCTATTGTGACAAAGGCAATGAAGCACAGTGTACGCATGCCATGGAGTCGTTAAAAAACTCGATGAAATGGGATGAGGAACGCTTTGGCAGAGAGTATGACCTTGATATTTATAATATCGTTGCAGTCGATAGTTTCAATATGGGGGCAATGGAGAACAAGGGATTGAATATCTTTAACTCCCACTATGTCCTGGCTGATGCGGATACCGCGACAGATGCTAATTTCATGGGAATCGAATCAGTCATAGGTCACGAGTATTTTCATAACTGGACAGGAAACCGTATTACCTGCAGAGACTGGTTTCAACTCACACTTAAGGAGGGGCTTACTGTCTTTAGAGACCAGGAGTTCTCTGCAGATATGAATACGCGTTCTGTTCAGCGAATATCCGATGTCAAAGCACTTCAGGAGAGACAGTTTGTCGAAGATGCCTCGCCGACTGCACATCCGATCAAACCCGATGCCTATATTGAGATCAACAACTTTTACACGGCAACGGTCTATGAGAAAGGTGCTGAGGTGATCCGTATGATCCATACCCTTATCGGAGAAGATGGCTTCAGAGCAGGTATGGATCTGTATTTTGAGACCTTTGACGGACAGGCAGTAAGGACAGAAGACTTTATCTGGGCCATGCAGGAGGCTTCCGGGTTTGATCTTGAACATTTCAAACTTTGGTATTCGCAATCGGGTACACCTGAAGTGTATATTAAAACCAAGTTTGACAAGAAGGACAAAACTTTTGAGTTGACCTTGACACAGTCTTACTTCTCACCGACACAAAGCGGACAAAAGCCGTACTTTTTTCCTTTTAAACTTGGCTTGATCAACCGAAACGGCCATGAGGAGAAACTTGTACTTTCCTCTAATGAAGAACAACCTTTTATTCACCGAGGGATTTTGTTGGTCTCGAAAGAAGAAGAGACCTTTGTCTTTAAAAACATCGAAGAAGAGCCTTTGATGTCATTGAATAGGAACTTCTCTGCACCGATCAAGGTGCATACGTCCTATTCGCTTGAGGAATATGCCTTTCTAATGGCACATGATACGGACGAGTTTAACCGTTTTGAAGCCTCTCAGACTATAGCGGCCATGGTGTTGCATAAGCTTATCGACAGGATTGAGGCGAATGCTCCTATGCGTATGAGTGAGACCTATTTGGAGGCTTTTAGAAAGGTGCTTTTGGATATGCAGATGGATATGTCATTAAAGGCAGACTCATTGACGCTTCCTTCCATCTCTATTTTGATGCAGGAGAGAAAGGTCCTGGATGTTGAAGCGATCTATGCGGCAAGGAATTATCTCAAGCGTGAGATCGTAAGAGAACTTGGCGCAGATATCCGTAGTCAGTACGATTCACTCAATTATCATCGAGAATACTCTTTAGAGAGTGAGGCAATGGCGAGTCGCAAACTCAAAAATACCTTGCTCTCTTATCTGGGCTCTTTGAAAGATGACAGTTTGGCACTGAGTCAATATACGAACTCCAATAATATGACAGATAGACTCAGTGCCCTGTCGATTTTGGCAAATTCACGTGGCAGTACAAAAGAGAAGGCCCTGGAAGATTTTTATGTGCGCTATAAAGATAACACACTTGTCATGAACAAATACCTCTCTGTGATAGCATCTTCCGAACTCAAAGAAACACCTGAGAATGTGAAAAGACTCCTAGATGATGAGGTTTTTGATATGAAGGTACCAAATCTTGTACGTTCACTTATTGGATCGTTTGCGAGAAATGCTCTGCATTTTCATGCTGTTGATGGAAGTGGATATACTTTTGTCGCCGATAAAGTCTTAGAGCTTGACAAGTTGAACCCGCAGATCGCTTCGGGTCTGGCAGGAGTGTTTAAAGATTACAATCGATTGAATGAACAGGCCAAAGAGCTGATGAAGGTGCAGTTGGAAAAGATACTTTCAAGTAAAGATTTATCTAAAAACGTGTATGAGATCGTCTCAAAAATCTTAGAACGCTAGTCCCTGAATCCATTGCAGAGCCGCTTCTTGAGTGTCAAAAACACAGACGGGGGCCTGGGTGAGTTGGCGCGAACGTTCTACATGTAAACTAAAGAGGTTCTCTTCGGGTCTATCTGTTTTTAATATGATGGCCTCTGCTTTGATGCCCTGGTTAACACTCCATTCATGAAGTTTTATTAACTCTGCTTCTCTCTCCGGACTAAAAATAGCCGAACCACGTATAGTACTGATCTGGGCCTTTGGTCTATACTTCTCAATGACCTGAACATACTCCTGAACGTACAACTTGGCGAGCTCTTCATTGAAAGGACCCGTCGCATCGACAAGCAGGATGTCATTTTGTACATTGATCGTGTACTCACCATGCAGTGGAAACATCTTTATCCTATTTTTTTGCGAATTATATTGTTTTTTTGTAAACTATTCTTTCATCAAGATAAAGATGAAAAGAACAGGTCGTTCGACTGATGAGAAGGCATGCATAGAAGAAAAATGTTATGATGCGAAAAAAAATTAAGGAAAACTATGATCGTACATATCGTTATGTTCGCTTTTAAAGAAGAGAATAAACAGCAGAACTTAAAAAAGACAAAAGAGATGCTTGAAGCTCTGGTTGATAAGATACCTTCTCTTTTGAGTATGGAAGTAGGTTTGGATTTTATGCAAAGCGAACGCTCCTTTGACCTTGTTCTAACATCAACATTTGATGACAAAGATGGGCTGTCCATCTATGCGACACATCCCGCGCATCTTGAGGTAGTCGACTTTATCAAAGAGGTTACCGAGGTAGCCAAGGTAGTCGATTACCAAAAATAGCCGAGGCTGTGTGTCCCTCTTGTAATCAAGCATAGTTATACTTATATTACATTGTGTAAACAGTGTAAATCAATGTAAAAGGATCACTATGTTTGAAACAGGTGTAAAACTGATCTTGAATCAGCGATATGTCCAAAAAAGAGACGGTTCAAAAGCAAAGTTGCTTGATATTTGTGGCAATGACGCTATAGTCGAACTAGAACGAGGACAACTGCTTAAAGTCTCAATAGATAACTTCAAAACGCTCTTTCAATTAAACTTCTCACTATAAAACACATTTTATTGTCGATCGCACAAGGGTGGACCTTGATGCCGCTGGAGTATATGTAGCACTCCTCTTATCTCTCTTTTTTCTTATCCCTATATATCAGTAATATAAAATCTGTTAAGGCTCTCTGTAAAAACAATCTGCTATAGTTAAAGCCTATCTACAGTATTTAAAGAGAAGCGATGAACGTTAAGAGCTTAGAGAGTGTCAAAGTCATTATTGACAAACTTGAAAAGAATAAGGACATTATTTTAAACCAGTGGATATCTTATGCGGAGCCAAAAGAGATACTGGAGTTTCACAATATCGATACTTCTATTTTTAAGGACTATTATGGTTCTGGTGTATTTGATTACTTTATGGCTGTTATCAAAGGAGAGAAAAAACTGGGTGACTGTCCTGTAATGAGCCAGTTTTTGGCTTACCTCAAGGACAGAGATATCTCTGCCAATGAACTTTTTACGATTTGCAGCCATTTTCGCAAATCCATGATCGACTTTTCCTATGATGCCAAGGTCAACTCTAAGCGCTTCTTTGATGATATATCTTATGTCTTTGATGAGAATTTCTCGGGGGTATTAAAACGCTATACAGATACCATCTATCAAAAAGAACAGGAGATCGCTAAAAACGTAGAGCTTTTAAACGAGTACAAAAAAGCTTTGGATGAGAGTGCTATTGTCTCCAAGACAGATATAGACGGGATGATTACCTACGCGAATGAAAATTTCTGTCAGATATGTGGCTACAGTGTAGACGAGTTGCTTGGCCGGCCCCACAGTATTGTACGTCATCCCGATGTACCAGATAGTTTTTTCGCCCAGATGTGGAAGACATTACATGCAAGGCAGATGTTTAAAAGTACGATTAAAAATCGAAAAAAAGATGGCTCTTCCTATTATCTGGATATTACAATTGTACCGATTATTGATCCGATAAGAGGGGTGACAGAGTTCATCGCTATAGGCTATGAGGTCACAAAACTTATCAATGCTCGTCAGGAGGCATTAGAAGCCGGTCAGGCAAAGGAGTCATTTCTTTCGTCGATGAGCCATGAGATTCGTACACCCTTGAATGCAATTTTGGGATTTGTCTCTATTCTGCTTGAAGAGGATCATAACCCTCGGCATAACCATTATTTAAGTATCATCAACAACAGTGGGAAAAATCTGTTAGGAATTATCAATGATATCTTGGACTTCTCAAAGCTTCGCAGCGGGGTGTTTAATGTTGAGAAAAAGCTTTTTAATCCACATAAGGAATTTTCTCATGTACTCGAACTCTTCTCACAGAGTGCATACGCGAAAAGCATCTTGATCCGCTCCTTTATTGATCCAAGGATTCCGTATGAACTTATTGCGGACCCTTTACGCATAAAACAGGTCTTTTCTAATCTTTTATCCAATGCTATCAAGTTCACACCTGAAGGTGGTGAGATAGAAATCGTGGTCGAATATGAAGAGAACAATTTGTATATTGTTGTACGAGACAGTGGAAATGGTATAGAAGAGTCGGAACAGGAGAAGATATTTGACGCTTTTCAGCAAGCAAAAGCTACCGAAGGAGGAACGGGACTGGGACTCTCTATATCTAAGCAATTGGTCGAGCATATGGGAGGGACTATTCGTTACGAAAACAAGAAGTCAACAGGAAGTTGTTTTACCTTTACACTGCCTGTTGAGAAGCCGGATCAGTTATCAGAGTTTCCATTTGATCCATCCCCGTTTCAAAAACTTCGTATTGCGATTCTTTGTGAAGGTCCACATCAGGAAGAACGTTTTAAATATTTGCGGCGTTATTTTGACAGTTTTAATCTCAATACCTTTTATATCAGAAGTATTGATGAAGATGAATATGATCTTTTGATATTTATTGATACTAACATGACACTCCAGATGCGAGAGAGCTTAAAACAGCTTGATGTTGCAAGTATCGCTTTATTGAATACACCTGATAATAAGTATGACAATGCACCGCATATTACACCTTTGGTTTATCCAATCTATTGTGAGAAAGTGTATCAGGCTTTTTTACAAGCACTGGAACTTACGCCTCATGATGACGAGAGATTTGTTCAACAGAAGAGGCAACGCCGATTTAACGGTCACGTGCTTGTGGCAGAAGATAATATTGCCAATCAGGAGCTTATCAAGATCATCCTGGAACGTTATGGTCTGAGTTATTACATTGCATCAGATGGATTGGAAGCGGTACAGACCTTCAAAGTGGCTTCTTTCGATCTTGTCTTTATGGATGAGCAGATGCCACGAAAAGATGGTCTGGAAGCGACGCATGAGATGCTTGAATATGAAAGGGTACAGCAAAAAGGGCATACACCTATTATCGGGTTGAGTGCAAATGTTATTGAAGGAGCAAAGGAGCGAGCATTATCGTTCGGATGTGATGCATTTTTAGGAAAACCTATCGTCATACGTGAGTTTGAAGCTGTCCTGGATCAGTATCTGGAAGAAGAAAAAACACTCAACAAAGTCATTTCGCATGATGATTTTAATGATTCATCTGTTGATATTCAGGGACTCAAAGAGGAACTGATGTTAGAAGACGATGAGGTCAGACTGCTGCTTCAGACTTTTGTGAATAAGATGAAAAAGTCTTTTCCGATACTGGCTGAGGCCATTGAGAAGAAAGAGTTCTCAAAAATCTCGTTAGAGTCGCACTCTATAAAAGGCTCAGCTGCAAATTTTAGATTTTCAAGATTGGAAGAGTTGAGCTCGTCGATGGAGTCTTCTGCCCGTAAAAAAAGCGAGGATTTTGATTATAAGAGGGCATTTGAAGAGATGGAAAGTATTGTCAGTGCGATGATGGGATAAAAAGACTACTCTTCAGACTCGATATAGTATCCCATCCCAGAAGCATTTTTAATGATATCGGTGGGTAGTTTGTTACGTAATCGCCAGACAAGAGTCCGTACACTGTTCTCGGTTGCGCCATCATCTTCCCAAACATAATTCATCGCCTGATCAAAACTGACTACAAGTCCAAGCTGTGCGACAAGTAGACGGATAAAGGCATTCTCTTTTTTTGTCAATTTTATTTTTTCGTTCTTGTAGAATGTCTCACAGGTACCAATGTCAAGATGGTAGTCTTTCGCAAAATGAACAAGTGGCTGGTCTGAGACTTTTTTGTTATAAAGGAGTTTTTCAAGGTCTTGCTTATCCAGTTTCAAAGAGTTGATGTCATCTTTGAGCTTTCTCTCCTCTTTAAACTTGTACAGAGCCATCTGAATCGTCGTATGCAGACTATTGGGGTCAAAGGGCTTGACAATGTAGCCATGCGGTTCTGTGACCTTTGCTTCATCCAGGATCTCATTTTCGGAATGGGAAGTAAGGTAGATGAAGGGTATACGGTGTTTGCTTCTGATATAGGCAGCAAGGTTAATCCCATCCATCTGCTCCTGCAAAGAGATGTCAAGCAAGATGGCATCAGGTTCATAAATCTTTATCTTGTTACGTGCCTGAATCGTGTTCTCAGCAATTGAGACGACTTCGTAACCAAGTTTTTGAAGCGCCATCTTAAGGTGCATAGCGGTAACTTCATCGTCTTCGACGATTAAAATCTTCTCTTTACTCATCCTGCTTTCCTTAGATCAAATCTCATAATGATAATAGCGCCTTTATGTCACGAACCTATCACATCATTAATCATATCACATTTTTATCTGTCCTGGCATAGGAGGCGTATGTGAGGGTTTGCTTTAATATCTTGAAACTGACTTGCACTCCTTTGGTCTATTCTTACAGACAGAAACAGCTATTTCTTTAGGGTATCTAAACTATATTTTTGTACAATAGGCTTATGAAAAACAACATCTTTAAAGCCCGCCGTCAAAAGGTTTTGACGCAAATGGACAACGGAATAGCCCTGATACCTTCGGCCAGTATGCAGGTACGAAGTAATGATACGGAATTTCCCTTTAGACAAGAGAGTAACTTTTATTATTTGACAGGTTTTAATGAGCCGGATGCTTTTTTACTTTTGTGTAAAAAAGCCGAAGAGAGCAAGTCCGTTCTCTTTTTACGAGAGAGAGACCCTGAAATGGAGATGTGGGTAGGGGAGCGTCTAGGAGTAGAACCTGCATGCGAAACACTTGGAGTAGACGAGGCGTATGACATCAAATCCCTTGAGACTGAGCTTCCCAAACTGCTTGAAGGGAGTGCGCAACTCTATCTGGATACCTTTAAAGAGAATGATTATATTCATAGTGTCAAAAAGGTCTGCGAAGAGCTTTCACATGTTCGTACAGTCGATGTCTCTCCACGTAGTTATATACACCTTAATACACTGCTTGAAAAGATGCGCTTACGCAAAGAGGTGTATGAGATAGAGCAGATCCGAAAAGCCCTTTCTATCACTACTGTTGCCCATCATGCTGCCATGGCAATGGTCAAGCCAGGAATGAAGGAGTATGAGATCCAGGCTGTCATAGAGTACATCTTTAAAAAACAGGGTTCGGAACATGATGCCTATGGGACGATTGTCGCTGGTGGGAACAATGCGAACACCTTGCATTATGTACATAATAACCAGGTGCTAAATGAGGGTGAGATGATGCTTATTGATGCGGGATGTGAATGGAACTATTATGCTTCTGACATCACGCGTACGACGCCAATAAGCGGAAAGTTCTCAAAACCTCAGCAAGCCCTATATGAAGGGATACTCGATGTGCAAGAGAGGCTTATTAAATTGATCAAGCCGGGTGTTAGCAAACAACAGCTTCAAGAAAAAAGCGAACAGATGCTGGCTCAGGTCATGCTTGATCTTGGGATCTTACAAGGTTCCTTGCAGAGCGTGCTCGAACAGAAAAAACATAGAAAGTATTACCCACACGGTATAGGGCACTGGATGGGACTGGATGTACATGATACCTGTCCTTATAAAGATGAAGATGGAAATGAGGTCACATTTGAGCAGGGAATGGTCCTGACAATTGAGCCGGCAATCTATCTTCCAAAAGATGACCTGCAGGTACCTGAAGCATTCAGGGGAATAGGGATACGAACAGAAGACAATATTTTGGTGACGGACACAGGGTATGAAAACCTCTCCCGTGAGATTGCCAAAAGCGTGTATGAGATCGAACAGATGTGTGCCAGGGATTATAGGGAGTTCTTGTAAAAGAGAAATTTGGAAAGTGCTTGATGTATAATTTCGATTTTAAAGGAAAAATTATGGGAATAAATAAAAGCTATATGACGAATTTTTTGGCACTTGTGATTGTAGGAGTCTCTTATCTTTTGCAAGAGCCTTTTTGTACACCGCTTTTGTATGCTGGCTTGTTTGCTCTTTCCGGAGCATTGACCAATGTGATTGCTGTGCACATGCTTTTTGAGAAGGTGCCGTTCTTGTATGGTTCGGGTGTCATTTCTCAAAACTTTGAGGCCTTCAAACGGAGCATCAAAGAGCTTATGATGAGAGAGTTCTTCACGGCAGAGAACATGCAGCGTTTTTTGGAGCAGGAAGAGAGAAAACTCGATCTTGAACCTATTATTGAGAAAACCAACTTTTCACCGGCCTATGATGCCTTGGCCAAAACGGTGATGGAGTCGCCATTTGGCTCAATGCTTGGAATGTTCGGTGGTGAAAAAGCAATTGAGGGTCTGCGTTCCCCTTTTGAGTCAAAGATGAAAATGGCTGTCAAAGAGATCGCTAAGAGTGAAGAGTTTCAAAAGAACCTGAATGAGACCCTCGCTGGATCAACGCTTAGTCTGGACCTGAATGAAAAGATAGAGTCTGCAATCAATGCGAGAATGGATGAGCTCGATGCCAAGATGGTCAAAGAGATGGTCCAGCGCATTATTGCTGAACATCTTGGATGGCTTGTCGTCTGGGGCGGGGTATTCGGTGGACTTATTGGTTTAGCAGGTTCATTTTTACTCTAGCATGAGCTAGATATCTAGGCTTCTATCACATATCTTAGAATATCTGCAACCTGTTGTGTTGTCGTAGTCCAGGCCATTGCCTGGGCATCGACCTCTTTTAATGGATGGATGATGTTTTCATCATGTAAGGTGATGTAGGGGATACCCAAAGCCGCACATTGACCTGCATCAAAAGCGGCATTCCATTGTTTGTACTCCTGTCCAAATCGGATTACGGCAATATCGCTGTGTTTTAGCATATTCTTGGTACGTATAGTATTGACTTTTGCCGATTTATGGTCACGCCAGAACTGTTTTTCTTCATCTCCCAAATGATCTCCTGCCGCATCACTTGCCTCATGATCAATCACAGGTGAGACGTAGTTGATTTGTAAACCAGCCTTTTGTGTCTTCGTTATAATCTCGTCCCGCCAAGCTGTATGAATTTCTCCGGAAAGATAAACAGTAAATGCCATGATAAATCCTTATCGTAGTATGCTTTGGACAGTTATGAGATAACTTTTAGAGTGACATCACCGATGGTGATGACTTCGTCAGGTCTTATCTTCGCACGCTTGCGGGTCTCATCCTCCCCATTGCGTTTCACATAACCCTGCTCAATAAGTTGTTTCGCTTCAGCACCGCTGTCTACAAGATCAGCCGCTTTGATCAGTTTATACAGTTCGATATATTCATCACTGATTTTGAATTCCATAGTTATCCGTTACATTTAATTTAATCTAATAGTAACCAAGAGGTGTTAAAATACTTGTTAAGATCAAAGATTAAAAGGGGCTATGATGAAGAAGTGGAGTGTAGGTTTTAGGCTATGGCATTGGCTACATGCTATCGTCATTATAGGGCTTTTGAGTACCGTTGTCTTACGAAAAACCTTTTTAAGTTGGCGTACAAACAGTGAGATTATTGCAGATAAACTTTCCAGTATGGATATAGCGGTAAGTGCAGAACAGGCAGTCCTTCTTGCAAAGGCGGTAAGAGCTCCGATGTGGGAGTGGCATATCATATTGGGGTATGCATTGGCAGGCTTGCTGTTGATTAGAGTAGCACTCTTTTTTACACAGAGTGGAAAACGCAACTTTATTGATATCAGATCGAGCACTTTGCATAAGAGATTGGTTAAAATCGGCTATATCGGGATATATACGGTTTTAGGATTTATGGTACTAAGTGGGTTGAGTATACACTTTTATGAAGGATTGGGACTATTGAAAGAGACGGCTCATGATATTAAGGAGATCCATGAAATGGTGTTCAACGCTGTTTGGATATTTGTAGCAATGCATATAATGGGTGTCGTTGTCGCCGATAACAGAGATGAAAAAGGTATTATATCTGATATGATCAATGGTGGGATATATGAAGGAAAGAGTAATCATGAATAGAACTTTAGCAATAACAATGACTGCAGTTTTGATGTGGTTTCCTATGATGAATGGATGTGCGACAAATCAAGGTCCAGAGTATGAGGGAAGCAGTTATGACAGTATTAAACGTATTGAGATAGGTACCGTCATCTCCGAGCGACCTGTAGTTGTCAAGGATGACGGGTTGGGAACATTTATTGGTGCTATCAGCGGTGTCGTTCTTGGGTCATTTGTAGGTGGTGGCCGAGCCAGTAGTCTAGGAGCTTTAGGCGGTGGTCTTGCCGGTGCCTATGCGGGAAGTGAAGTAGGTAAGGCTAATGCTGAGGAACTGACAGTCGAACTTAACAACGGTGAAGTCGTGGTCATCGTGGTTAAAGGTGAGGATACCTACCAGAGAGGTGATCGTATTAAGATAATCAAAGATGGCAACAAGGTCGCAAGTGTAGAAAAATTAGAAGATATAAACCGATAGCTCTAATAGTTTGAGCTTATGAAAGAATAGGAATTTTCCCGTTCTCTCAAAGTGTCTTTTACCAAGTGTCTCTTGGAGGGCGTGCAGGGCGAGGACGTGCTTCATTCACACGTAAGGCTCTTCCATCAAACTCTTTACCTTCTAGGTCTGAAATCGCTTCATCTGCACAGTTGCCATCGGCCATCTCTACAAATCCGAATCCACGAAATCTACCTGTTTCTCGGTCATTGATGAATTTAACTGAAGTTACTTCACCAAACTGTGCAAATAATTCTTGCAAGTCCTCTTCTGTTTTACTATACGGGATATTCCCTACATAGATCTGTTTCACATTGCACTCCGCTAAAATTTAAATATTATAATAAAACTGCTGATAACAGAAATAAATAATATCAAAATTATGATAATATAACTTTTCTTAATACAAACTGTAGTTACCAAAGAGGAGGCGACTCCTCTTTTTCGCTGATAAATGTTGAGTTGTGATACAATAAATTAACCAAGTTGAAAGGACCAGTAATGGAGCATACAAAATTTTTCCCGAGTCAAGAGCTGAGTCAACAAGCCAATATCAAGAGTATGGATGAATACTGGGAGCTTCAAAACCGAGCAAAAACCGATTATGAAGGATTCTGGGATGGTTATGCCAAGGAAAAGATTGATTGGATCAGCCCATATAATAGTGTTTTGGATGAGAGTGATGCCCCTTTTTATAAGTGGTTTGACGGTGGTGAACTTAATGTCAGTTTTCAATGTATAGATCGTCATCTTAAGGACAAGAGGCAGAAGACAGCCATCCTTTTTGAAGGAGAACGCGGTGATGTCCAAAAGATTACCTATGGTGAATTGTCACTCAGAGTAAACAAGACGGCTAATCTTCTACGAAATCGTTACGGTGTGCAAAAGGGGGACCGTATTGTTATTTATATGCCAATGATCCCGGAAGCAGCTTATATGATGCTTGCATGTGCGCGTATCGGTGCTATCCATTCGGTTGTCTTTGGCGGTTTCTCTGCCGATGCCATCCGTGATCGCGTCGAAGATGCAGATGCAAAAATGGTTATTACGGCTGATGGTGCCTATCGCAGAGGTAAGCCTTATATGCTAAAACCAATAGTCGATATGGCACTCTCCAAGGGGTGCAAAACGATTGAAAAGGTATTGGTTGTCAAAAGAAACAATGAACCCATAGAGATTGTTGAGGGACGCGATGAGATATATAACGATCTGATAGAAGCTCAAGCGGAAACCTGTGAGCCTGAGGTGATGAAAAGTGAAGACCCTCTTTTTTTGCTTTATACTTCTGGAAGTACTGGAAAACCAAAGGGTGTTCAGCATAATCAGGCAGGCTATATTCTTTGGGCACAGCTGACGATGGAATGGGTATTTGATCTAAAACCTGAAGATGTCTATTGGTGTACCGCCGATGTTGGATGGATTACCGGGCATACCTATATCGTTTATGGTCCATTGGCAAGCGGCGCTACAACAGTCATGTTTGAGGGGGTACCTGTCTACCCGGATGCTGGTCGCTGGTGGAAAATGATCGAAGAGTTGAAGGTTACACAGTTTTATACGGCACCTACAGCAATACGTATGCTACATAAGGTGGGAAATGATGAACCGAAAAAATATGACTTAAGCAGCTTGCGTATTTTGGGAACAGTGGGAGAGCCGATTAACCCTGAGGCCTGGATGTGGTATTACAATGAAGTGGGTCGTGGAAAGTGTGCCATCGTTGATACCTGGTGGCAAACGGAGACAGGAGGACATGTTATTTCGCCTTTACCGGGTGCCACACCGACTATTCCCGGGTGTGCAACCTTTGCAGTTCCAGGTATGATGGTGGAAGTTTTAGATGAAAATGGTCATCCTACACCTCCAGGAGAGACAGGGCTTCTTTGTATTACCAAACCTTGGCCGGCAATGATCCGTGGAGTATGGGGTGATCCCGAGCGTTTTAAAAAATCTTATTTCGGTGATGTGAAAAAAGAGGGAAAACCTGTTTACTTTTCAGGTGACGGTGCTATGGTGGATGAAGAGGGGTATATCACTATTACGGGACGTACTGATGATGTCATCAATGTCTCTGGACATCGTATCGGCTCGGCAGAAATAGAAGCAAGCATAGGTAATGCTCCTTTTGTTGCAGAATCAGCCGTTATTGGCCAGCCGGATGATATCAAGGGAGAGTCGCTTTGTGCTTTTGTTATTCTGAATGATCAAGCGCTTGATGATCAAGACAGTATGGCTGAACAGATCAATGCTGTACTCAAAGAGGAGATAGGTTCCTTTGCCAAATGTGACCGATTTATCTTTGTACCGGGACTTCCGAAGACACGTTCTGGAAAGATTATGCGGCGTATCCTCCGCTCTGTCGCAAAAGCAGAACCCATTACACAAGATATTACGACACTTGAAGACCCAGGTGTTGTTGAAGCCATTATAGAAGCTGCAGCAAAGCGCTGAACTTAGCTTTTATTCTTTGATGTTTTTAGTTTAGGTTGATACAAAACAGTTTTTGCTATGCTGTCGGGTATGAAAACCTGTATATGCGGCAGCGGTCTCGCTTTTGAAGAGTGTTGCCAAAGATTTATCAATGAAGTTCAAATGCCAGAAAAAGCGGTCGAATTGATGCGATCGCGCTATAGTGCATATGTCCTTAAAAATGGAAAGTACCTCTATGATACTTGTTCTAAAGCCTTACAAGACCCAGATGATATTGAAGCCATCAATCAGCATAATATAGAGTGGATCGGCCTTGAAATTCTCGATGAAAGTGACTATGAGGTCACATTTATGGCATACTATAAAGAGAATACTCAAATCAGGGTGATGAAAGAGCATTCCTATTTTATTGATGAAGATGGACGCTTGAAGTACGATAGAGGAGAGATACTCCCTGCAGAGATCTCTCGAAACGATTTATGTCCTTGCGGCAGCGGGAAAAAGTACAAAAAATGTTGTGCATAGCATAAAAGGTCCCTATGAAAATAAGCCGACAGTTTGATCTTGATGACGGTGTTCATACCATACAGTTGTTGAATAATGGCAAACTTGCTTGTCTGGACACAAATAACTCTTTTCGTATTTTTGATATGAATACATCTAAACTTGTAGATGGTTTTAAAGTCAAACTGCCAGCAACGGTTCCCTATGTCAACAATACCGCGATTTCGCCGGATGGTAACTACCTGAGCTTATACAACAAGGATCTTAAAGAGGTCTCCATCCTGGATCGTAATTCCCGAAAGTTTGTGCATTCTATTGTCAATCACCCTGGAGGTGTAGAGAGAGTTGCTTTTACAAAAGACAGCAAATACCTCATTACCGGCGGAATGGAAGGCAGACTCTATATGTGGAGTGTCACAACGGGTAAGAAAGTGGATACCCTGTCGCATCACAGTGATGCTATTTTAGCAATCTCGAGTAATGATACCGGCCGCTGGGTAGCTACGGCGGGATATGACAAAGTCATCAAGGTCTTTAACCGCTCTTTTCGCAAGAACCACTATAAACTTATTTCGCATCAATTTGCTGTTACAACAGTGACCTTTCTCTCTGGGCAGAGACTTCTTTCTACGGACAAAGTGGGGACTGTATTGCTTTGGGATATTCTCAAATCCAGTGTCATCGCGCGTCTTCCAAAGTTTGATTCGCATATTACGGCTGTGTGTGTAGATAAAGAGGAAAACTTTTTGTTTGTCGCGGGCATCCGTGGTATGGTAGGGCTCTATCATCTCAAAGAGAATAAGCTCTTAAAGGTCAATTTTTTAAAGCAGCTAGCCGGTGTGACACAGATGCAGTATGATGATGATAAGAAACGGCTTGTCTTTGGATTGAGCAATGGCCATGTTCCTATTTATGAGTTGGGTTTAGAGAACCAGGCGTTTATGGAGCTTATGCAAGCAAAGAACTTTCATCAATGTTATGTCATGGTTGAAGAGAATCCGCTGCTGCGCTATTCGGATGAATATGAATCTTTGGAAAAGCTTTTTTCACGTGTCTATGAACATGCAAAAAGACTTTTGCGTGCAGAGAAAAAGAACGAAGCAAAAGAGTTGTTGAAAAACTTTACAGCTTCATCAGAAAAACGTCTTATTGTACAGAAGCTGTTTAATGATTTTGCACTTTTCTCCAGTTTTAAAAAGGCCATAAAAAGTAAAAAGTACGTGATGGCGTACTCTATGGCAGCGGAGTATCCAACACTTAAAGAGACGCCGGAGTTCGAGAAGATGGAAGAGGAGTGGCGTAAGGTATTGGCGGTCGTTCGCAAGATCATCAATGAAAAGTCAAGCGAAGAGAAGATCAAACAGTTATTCAAGCCTTTTCGAGGGGTCGCAGGGAAAAATCTCATTATCAAGAGCATATATACCAATAGGAACATTTTTACGCTGTTTAGAAAATACCTTATGGAAAAAGACTACTTTAATGCGATCAAACTGGCAAGCGGGCACTCCTTTATTGAGGAGTTGGAAGAGTATGAGAACCTGTTAAAAGTAGGGGAAATGTTTCAAGAGAAGACACAAAAGGCTTTTAATGAAGGAGGGTTTTACGACTCTGTAAAACTGTGTGACACCTTGTCCTATTTTCCTGCCCACAAGGAGTTTGCTGAAAATCTCAGGCAGAAGGCAAACATCTATGCAGAGACGATGCAGTATTATGCCGAGAAAAAATTTGCAGTCGTCTACAATATGATCGAAGAGCACCCCTATCTTGAAGATACTAAGATCGCTGAAGATATAGAAAATGAGTTTTCAGACTATTATGAAAAAGCGGAGAACTATGCGGCTGTGGGGAATGTGGCGGCAGTCAAAAAAGTCATGGAAAAGTTTGCAAACATAAAGTCAAAAAAACCTTCCATCCATCATATGGTTAAAATAGCCTATTGGGCGCAGATAGAACAGGCAGCCAAGGCAAAGGTGCCAGAAAATGCACTGAAAAAGGCTTTTGCACGCTATGAAGAGTTGTTCGGGTATGACAGTATGCTTGAAGACCTCTTATCCAGTATACAGCAATATAGGAACTTGAAAATCAACTTTACCTCGATGCGATCTAAAGAGTATAATAAAGGGCTAGATACCCTGGATGACAAGATTGTCGAGGTATAAATCGATAAACCCATACCGTAAGACAGGTAACTTTCTCTTGGACCTGGCCTCTTGGTTCAATAGTTTAGTTTGAGTGCATTTAAATCTATAAACCGCTCTTAACCTCATATTAGTTATAATTCCAAAAACATTAAACAGGGTCTTATAGAAACTTTCAAGACAAGTTTGCATAAGGCCTTTTGACTAAGGTACAAAAATATGGTTACAGTTACTAATTTAACGATGCGTTATGGTTCACGCGTTCTTTTTGATCATGTTAATCTAAAGCTTGATCAGCATAAGCGATACGGACTTATTGGAGCGAATGGTGCAGGTAAGACGACATTTTTGAAGATCCTTTCGGGGCAGATCACGGAATATGAGGGGGAAGTCTCTGTCGGTTCGGGACTTAAAGTCGGCGTATTGGGGCAAAATCAGTTTGCCTTTGAAGACTTTACGATGATGGATGCTGTACTTTATGGTAATCGCCGTCTGTATGATGCGATCAAAGAGAAGGAAGATCTGTATATTAACGGTGATTTTGAATCAGATGAGACAAACAACCGTCTTGCAGAGCTTGAAACGATCTGTGTTGAAGAGGATCCGACCTATGAATATGATGTTCGCATCACTAAGATTCTTGAAAATCTGGGTATCCCTTCAGAAATTCATAATGATTTGATGTCGACAGTAGAATCCTCTACAAAGATCAAGGTTCTTTTGGCTCAGGTACTCTTTCCAAAGCCGGAGGTACTCTTCTTGGATGAGCCGACGAACAACCTTGATATCGAGACAATCGGCTGGCTTGAAGAGGAGTTGAAGCGTCATGAGGGGACTATGGTTGTTATCTCTCACGATAGGCACTTCATCAATTCGGTTGTAACGAATATCCTGGATGTGGATTATCAAAAAATCCGTCAATTCACGGGTAACTATGATGATTGGTATATTGCCTCTACTGTCATGGCGAAACAGCAGGAAGCTGACCGCGCAAAAGCAGAAAAAGAGAAGGCCGATCTTGAAGCGTTCGTTCGCCGTTTCTCCGCTAATGCATCGAAAGCAAAACAGGCAACATCGCGTCAAAAACAGCTTGAGAAGATCAACATTGAAGATATCAAGCCATCCTCTAGACGTGATCCGAGTATTGTGTTCAAAGCCAAGCGTCAGATGGGGGATGAAGCACTTGAACTTATCAATATTTCACATGATTACGGCGAAGGTGGAGGAAAGCTGATCAATGGTTTTTCTGTACGAATTGAACCGGGTGAGAAGATCGCTGTTATCGGGCCGAATGGTATCGGTAAGTCGACACTCTTAAAAATCATCATGGAAGAGATTAAGCCGACAGAGGGCGAAGTGAAATGGGGTGCGACAGTCGAGCCTTCGTACTTCCCTCAGGATACAGTCGAGACAATATCTGGTGATGGGACGCTATATGACTGGTTACGTGCATTTGATCCTAAGCGCGATATTGCCGAGATCCGTAACTGTTTAGGACGTATGCTTTTTAACGGAGAGCAGCAGGAAAAATCGGTCGTGAGTATCTCGGGGGGTGAAAAACACCGTATGATGCTTTCAAAAATGATGCTTGAAGAGGGTAACTTCCTGGTTCTGGATGAACCTACCAACCACCTTGACCTAGAAGCTATTATTGCACTTGGAGAAGGCTTGAGAAACTTTAGCGGAAATGTAATCTGTACTTCGCATGACCGTGAGTTGCTTGATGCTTTTGCTACACGTATCATCTCATTGAATTCGGATGGAAGTGTCACTGATTTCAAAGGGACATATGAAGAGTTTGCTGAGGCACACGGGCACTAATGGACTATAAAGATATCATCGGTTTAGGAATTGCGGGGAATTTCGCCCTGCATCTGCAGCAAGCAGGTGAGGATGAAGATTTCGTAAATATTCAGGTAGATGAGGAGAATGCCCCTAAGGGGATTTTCCCTTTTTATCTTCCTGGCGCGAACATGGGCATATTGTCTGAATATCCTCTCTCTTCTTCAAAGCAGGCTCTTCATGGTGTTCAAGAAAATATCCAAGCGGAGCCCGAAGTCGCACTTTTGTGTGACCTGGAATACAAAGAAGGCAAAGTTTCTTCAATCAAGCCGATTGCTTTTGGTCCTTATAACGACTGTTCTATCCGTAAAAAAGGTGCCTCAAAGATCTCTGAAAAGAAGAATTGGGGCAGTGATACGAAGGGCATCGGTGAGAATCTTATTCCTTTGGACAAGTTTGAAAAGGGGGGAATGCTTGATAACTGGCGTATTTCTTCTTTTATACGCCGTAACGGCGATGTCTTCAGATATGGTGAAGATGTCGAGATATCAGGGTACAGCTATTTTTATGGCCAACTACTTGAATGGATGCTAGAGAAGCTAAATAACCAGGAAGATGGTGGCCCTTTAGAAAATATATCAGAATATATAAAAGCATGTAACTATCCTGCACAGATGCTAATAAGCATAGGTGCAACACGTTATACCAGTTACGGGGAAAGAACTTTCCTGCAAGAGGGCGATGAGATATATGTCGTGTTGTATGACAACAGATTGCATTGTAAAAACCCTATTCTTTGCAAAGTCGTAGCCGATAAGCTGGATGAAGAGGGAATTGCTTACCTTCACCAAAGAGTGGTCTAAGGCCTTTGGGGTAAAACCCTGGTTGATTTTCTCCAATTAGTCTCAATGGTTAAACATACCTTTTAGTGAACGTAGTGTAGAATAAAGCACTTTATCAGTAAAGGAAAACGATGTTTAATTTCGCACGTAAACTCTTTAAAGCACTCAACTCTTCAGGTAAGTCCTGGCAGCTCAGTATAGCTGTTATACTGGCTATGTTTGCAGGTTTTCTGCCAAGTAGTTCTCTTATTCTTTTCGCTCTTCTCTTTTTAGCACTTGTATTGAATGTGAACTTTGGTCTTTTTCTTCTTTTTTCTGTGATCTTTGGAGGAATCGGGTATCTGTTTGACCCGATTTTTGAATCCATAGGTTATGCAGTACTGACACATGAGAGCTTGAACGGCTTCTTTACTACTTTATATAACTCTGCAATCTTTCGATGGAGTGCATTTAATTACACGCTTGTTACAGGATCGCTGCTTGTCTCTGTTGTTTTGTCTTTGCCGATGTACTTTATACTCAACAAGTTTATCAGGCTATACCGTGTCCAATTGGGACAGCGACTGAACGAATGGAAGGTGACGAGATGGATGAAACTGTTCAACGAAGAAGCGATTTCCAGTTCAGTTTTCCGTTGGTGGGGTCTTGGAGTGTTTGGCGGATTGGTTGCACTTGTCATGCTCTTTATGGTCTTTCTTTTTGATCCGCTCGCAAAGATGGCTTTGGAAAAATCTCTCTCATACACTTTGCAAAGTGAAGTCAGTATCGATGACCTCCACTCAGATCTAAGTGATTTAAAAGTGAAGATTTCAGGTGTAGAGGTTGCCGATAAAGATCAATTGACACACAATCTTGTACAGATAGGATCGATCGGATTTGATCTTGCTTTCGCTGCATTAGTGGAAAAGAAAGTGATGATCGAAGAACTCGGTGTGAATGCTCTAGCATTTGGCGTCTTACGCCAGACTCCTGCAGAACCTTATGGAACTTCAGCTGGACATGAAGCACCTAAGAGTGCGGAAGAAGCTGATACAAAAACGGGCTTTTTTACAGTACCATTTGCCTTTCCAAGTGTGGATGATATCTTGGCAAAAGAGAGTCTGAAGTCTATAGAAGAGCCTAAAGCACTGCGCAAAGACATTAAAGCAACACAAGAAAAATGGGAAAAGATGTCAGCCGAACTGAGATCTTCCAATGATGTGGAGGAGATCAAAGCAGATGCTCTGGCTTTGCAAAAGAGTCTTAAAGAGGCAGATGTACAAACGGCCCTTATGGCAAAAAAGGATATTGACAGGCTGAAAACAAAGCTTGAAAAACTTAAGGGCAAATATGCAGACTTGCAAAAAGAGTTTGATGCCGATCAAAAAAGTATAAACAAGCGTATCAATGAACTCCAGGATTTGCCTGCTGAGGATATACAACGTTTGAAACAGAAGTATGCATTCAATACTTCCGGTGGAGCAAACCTCATAGGTACTCTGTTCAATAATGAAATCGGTCTTTATTTGAAAAAAGCGCTTTATTATTATGAGATACTAAAGCCATATTTAGATGATACCAATGCGGATGAAGTAAAAGAGGTAAACCCTCCACGAGGAGAGGGGCGTTGGATCAAGTATGCAAATCTTTCAAATATACCTGAACTTGTAATCAAGAAGGCTGATATCAATGTAGTGCTTGAGAAAGATGAGTTGCAGGTCAATATGAAAGATTTCTCAAGCAATCAAAAACTGTACAAAAAACCTATGCTTATGAAGGCGGATGCCAAGGGGACTCAATACCGACAGATCGTAGTAAACCTTGTTGATGACAGACGCGAGGATAAAGCGAAAACAAGTTTTGATGTCAAAGTGACAGAATTTAAAAAGGCGCAGATAAATATACAGACATTAACGATGAATGATATACTCACAGATGCGACACTCAAGGGTGAGATGATCGATAAGACTTTGAGTGCTCTAAGTCATGTCAAAGTAAAGCAAGCAAGTCTACAGATGCCTTCACAAAAGCTGGTAAATGATCTTTTAGAAGGCATTACACAGTTTAATATGGAGATTAAGGTGCACGGAGCTTTAGAAGAACCCTCAGTTGAAGTTTCAAGTGACTTGGACAGACAGCTGTCTGCAGGGTTGAAGACAATGGCAACTGAAAAAGCAAGAGAGTTTGAGCAGGATCTCAGATCCGGGGTGATGAAAAATATAGGAAGCTCCAGTGAAGGCATAAGTGCAGACTTTGGTGATATCGGTTCTGTTTTGAACTCCAAGCAAGGTGCCTTGGATGGGATAAATCTTGATTTTAAATCGACATCAGTTAATCCATTAAAGAGGTTGTTCTAGTCTTGAAAACAGGAAAGTATCAGCATTATAAAGGTCCCTTATATGAGGTGGTAGGTCTGGCCCGCCACAGTGAGACAGAAGAGGAAATGGTCATCTATAGGACACTTTACGGAGATTTCTCATTATGGGTTCGACCTTTGGGCATGTTTACAGAGGATGTCGTGTTTGAAGGGAAAAAGGTTAAGCGTTTTAAATACATTGGAGAGTTGGATGGCTAAGGGGAAAAAACTTGATTTGAATATTGGTGCAAACTTTGAAGACGAATGGAGTGTTGTCGAAGAGAAAAAAGCACTATCAAGAAAAGTGCTGCTTGAACCTGCCAAGCATCAACTGGTTTTCAAGTTTGAAAAGCGTCGCGGAAAGCCGGTGACACTTATTGGTCCGATCTGTCTGAAAAAAGAGGAGAGCAGTGCTTTGTTGAAAAAGATAAAGAAGTCTTTGGGAAGTGGCGGCAGTCTCAAAGATGAGTTTATGGAGTTTCAAGGTGATTGCAAGGATCGTCTGCGTGAATTGTTTGAAAAAGAGGGGTTTCGCTTCAAGAAGTGATCAGGCAGACTGGCTAAGCTCTTCACAGTTTTGCAGGCATGTTTGGATAACCCGGTTTCTTCCCTCCTCCTTGGCTGCATAAAGGTTGTCATCTGCACGGCTGATGATACTTTCCGGATCGATTTTCTTATCGGGCCGTAGTACGACTACACCAATGGATGTTGATAGATAATCGGATGTCTTGCTTTTTTTGTGTTCGATCTGTAGCCTGTAGATACTTTGGCGAATTTTTTCAGCCATGTGGTAGGCATTCTCTTCCGTAATATTGGAGATCAATATTCCGAACTCCTCGCCCCCCAGACGAAAAAGATAGTCTCCAGGTCGTTGAAGTGCGCTTTTCATTACCTTGGCAACTGCTTTGAGGGTAGCATCACCTTGCAGGTGACCGTAGAAGTCATTGTATCCTTTAAAGTAGTCAATATCGAGCATCATAAAAGCCATACTTTGGTTTTCACGGATACAGCGTGTGAGTTCCCGGTTATAGACAAGATTGAAATAGCGTCGATTGTAAAGCTCTGTCAGCGGGTCTGTTATGGAAGCCGTCTCCAGTTTCTTATTGGCCACCTGAAGTTTTTTAGACGTGTTGATTAAAGAGAGTTCGTTGTTTTGAATACTTTGAAAGATCGGGGCGATAATCATGACTGCGGCTGTTATGATGATGATCAATATAGCGATCAATTGATAAATCGTCTCATCATAGGTATTCAAAAAGTTCTTGCGTTCATACTGTGCAATCTCTTTTTCATAGGAGATGATTTTGTTAATGACTTCATCCATATGCGTTACGTTTTTTGTGAGGATATCGCTAGAGAGTCGAGAGAGGCCTTGCGTATCGAGTTCAGAAATGGCAATACTTAAACGTCTGAGATAGTTACTGGAGTGACGTAGTTCCTGGTCCGCGTATTTGACATACTCAAGTTCATCATTACGTTTGAAATGCGATTTATATGAAGACCAGGTTTCCAAGATCTCTTTTCGGCTTAATGAGATCCTTTCAGCTACTTCAAGAGGAAGGATGGCACTGTTTTTAAGTTGATGGAAGACAAAGCTGATATCTCTGTTATAGATGTTTTGTATACGGCTGAGTTCTGTCACGGGAATATAGCTTCCAAAGTAGAGCGAGTCCATATTCTTTTTCATCTTGTGCAGGTTAAGATAGCCTATGGCACCGATAACGCAAAGACCCATAATAAGAAGGCCAAGAAGGATATAGAGCTTAATTTTTAAGGGTAACTCATCTATACGCTTCAATGGACTCTCCTTTTTAGTATAATGCCAAGCAAACTTAGTTCCTAAAGGAAAGATATGGAAAGCATAGAACTTAATAGTCAAGAACTTTTTCTGGGTCTGGCAATGGTACTGCATTCGACAGCAGGGAATATTCAAGAGGGAAAACTCAGCTATGAAGATGCCAAAGAGGTTTACCTCAAAGTCCTACCGGAGATTGCCAGAATGATACTGCAGGAGCATAGTGACGATGAGATGATAGATGCTGCGAAGAAGATGGGTGGACTGTTAAATGAGATCGCAAAAGACAAAGGCGTTGAGATAAGTGAATAAGCTTAATTCAATATCAGGTCTAAAATAAGATACAAACTGTATGAAAAAAGTGCTATCAGCGAAGAGACAAGAAGGAGTCTTGTCGCAATGGCGAAGAGGACATGTAAGATAGTCAGAACTCTTTTTTTCACTTATTTTCTGTATAAGGGACAATACTCAGCCCTTTTTTTGCGGCATAATCCATTCCGCCAAGCAGGTTGATGACTCGCATGTGCTGCTCCTTGTCAAGGTATTCAGCAAGCATGGCGGTACGACTTCCGACATGACAGATGATCGCAAACTTCTCCCCCTCTTTTACATGGGAACGAAGTTTTGCCATAAATACGGGAATATTGTAGTTACCAAAGATGTCAAAGAAGGTCAAAGGAATCGCTCCTTTTAAAACGCCTGTTTCTCTCCATTCGCCCAGTGTACGAATGTCTATGATCTTTACATCTGAATCAACAAGATTCTGAGTGGGATATTGGTTGATTACTTCGGCAAAAGCGGTACTGATAAATAGAAGAAGGTTAAATACGATTTTGTTCATTTTAATTCCATGTGACAGAGAGTCTAAAATTTTATTACGATAGAATTATACAAAAAAGTAGTTAAAGCATGGCATCGGATAAAAAGATAGAAAATGCTCAACGTTTACGTTACGTCCGTTTACTGGAACGTTTTTTTAACAGTATTATTTCATATCTGTCCAAAAGTGAAGAACCTACCAAAGAACAATATATCAAACGGATTGAGAACAACTCAAAGTATTTAGACCGAACAGAGCCTGTAGCCCTGTATAAAAGCGAATTGACAGAGTTAGAGACTTTGGTCAAAAAAATGAAGAGCATGGCCGCGAGTGATCTGAGTATTGATGAAATCGCAAAAGAGATACTGCATAGTGCAAACAAACTTGAACAAAGCAGTAAGAATAGACGTTATAAAAAAGACAAGCATCGAGATGACAAGTTCAAGGACTGGGCATAGCGGTGAGTTTCGTTAAAAGGCTGGAGGTGATTTTTGTTCTGGCTGTTTTCCTTGCCTTAGGCTATCTCGTATTTAACTGGTATCAAGTCAATCACTTTAAAAACAATCCCCTTCCAGAGAGTGTCCAAAAAGCCATCATACAGAGGCAAAACGAAGTGCTCTCCCTGATTCGTGAAAAATATGCGATAGAGGCGCAGATTCCGTTAGTCATATCGGACAAGTTTAGCAGCCGATTGTATGGATTGACACGATATGAAGAGGGAAAGATAAGTATCTATCTTAATAAAAAGCGTTTTCAAGAGAGTAGTAAGTATATGATCGATGAGGTGATCCCTCATGAATATGCCCATGCTCTGGTCTTCCTTCTAAAAGCCAATGACTCAAAAGATGGGCATAGTGATCTTTGGCAGAAGATATGTCTTGAATTGGATGGTAAGGGGTGTATGCGCTATGTGGATAATGAAGAGATTATCGCTCAGAAGATGAACTTTCAAAACGGATTATAAAAAGCTTTTGGGTCGGGAGGTGTGAGATCAGAGTCTATGGCGTACTTGTTCTTATCTGTCTGAACCTATATGCACAGATGCAAGAGATTGTCTTTGCACCTAAGTCACCCACTCTTGGCGATATCAGGGGTATAAGTATACTTGACAGCAGGGTACTTACGTTTGAGGGTATCGATGGGCTTGATTTTACGGGTATCTCAGATCTCGCTTTTGATGGGAAAAGCTCGCTTTATGCACTAAGCGATCAAGGGCATGTCTTTGAACTTTACTTTGTGTTGGCTAATAAGAGAATAGAAACGTTGTCGCTTAGAAACGCATTTCGTCTGAAGGACAAAAAGGCTCAGGTGCTATCGAAGAGTAAACGTGATGCGGAGGGGATGGATTTTCTTGATGGGCATTTAGTCATCTCTTTTGAGAGAAAGCCAAAGGTGTCTATGTTTGATCTTAATGGGGTAAAACTGAAAAACTTTGAAATACCATCTGTTTTACGCGATATCAATAACTATCAGGGGAAGAACAGTGCTTTGGAATCTGTTGTCATGCATCCGGAATTTGGCATGATCACTGCTCCACAGCGACCTCTGAAACATGGGGATGAAAACAAACATACACTATTCAGCCATAAAAAAAGGTGCTCGTTCAAGGCTGATGCCGATATAACTGCGATAGAGACGATGTCGGATGGAAGTCTTTTAGTGCTTGAGCGGGAGTTTCGTCTTTTTGGTCTGGGGCGTACCATATGGTTAAAAAAAGTACCTATAGTGGAGTGTGAAGGAACATTGTGCCCAGTAGAGATTTTGGCCAGGTTAAACAGTTCAGATGGATGGACCTTGGATAATTTTGAGGGATTGACGCGTGTAGGTAAAAAGAGTTATTTAATGATCAGTGATGATAATGGCAGCTTTCTTCAAAAATGCATACTTGTCTTGTTCGAGGTGGAATAGGAGCGTTTACCTTTGTGTTTTAAAGGATACACCCCGAGTAAAGTCTCTTCTTAAAAGTTATCGTATTTCCAAAGCTGGAAGTCATTCCAAAGTTTAGAGACATCTTTGCCTTGAGCACGTGCTTTTTTGGCCCAGTAGGTACACTCTTTATAATCGGGCATAAGACCATCACCGTTACAATAAATCAAGGCCAGGTTGCTTTGGGCATCAGCGTTTCCCTGTTCAGCTAAGGGTTTCCACAGGTTTAATGCCGTTTGGAAGTCGCCTTTTCGTATAGCATCCCAACCTTTTTCATAGTCTCCGGCATACAGGCTTATACTCAATAAGAATAGAAAAAACAGTTTGATGTGAGATCCTTTTTTTAAATGATTATAGCGATAAATCATTAAGATATCACTTTAGTTCATTTTCCTATAGTTTAAACTTGCTAAGCAGGTTTTGACATGTCTCTATATCAAAGCTCTCTATTGCATGGGTGAGCTGTTCGGCAATGAGATGAAACTCTTTAATCTGTTCGTTTTGAGAACACTCTTCAAGCATTTTTGCAAACGTGTCAATCGCATCCATATCGCCATCCTCTTTGGCACTGACAAGGGCATTGGCCAGTTGTGGACAGGATGATAGGTATGGAGTCAGTTCGATACTCTTGATCTGTATCTCTTCATCCGGAAATTGTGTATCAATGACAGTGGTATGATTAATGAACTCAGAAAGTGCCTGCATGAGTTTCTCTGAGGATAAGGGTTTTTCCAACAGTAGATCGAAGATCTCATTCTCCTTGTTCTGTTCGCTGATTAGAACGGAAGCGGTAATTGCAATGACAGGTATATGATATTTGTATTTGATAACCTTAGTCGATTCGTAACCATCCATTATCGGCATCTTGATATCAGTCAAAACAAGGTCAACACTGTGCTCTTCGATAAGTCTCAAGGTCTCTTCACCATTGGTTGCTATTAACAGCTTAAAGGGCATCTTTTCCAGATAAGCACAAATCAGTGTACGATTCAGTTCAATATCATCAGCAATCACTATCGTAGCAGGTTCAAATACCACTTGATTTGGTTTGACCGAATCTTTTCTTTTGTGAGTCGATTTGGAAATATTTTTAAGGGTGATGGTAAAGATTGAACCTTTATTAACCTCACTTTCAAGCTTGATATGACCATTCATGAGATCAAGTAACTGTTTAACGATTGCCAGGCCGAGTCCGGTTCCTCCGTAAGTTTTTGTCATCTGGTTTTTTTGTTGTATAAAGGCGCTGAAGATACTCTCTTGCTGATCATCAGGGATACCTATACCGGTATCTTCGACGGTGATGATAAGGTCAGTATGCGTTTCAAGGTCCACGGTTTTAAAGTTCACATATACATGACCTTCATGGGTAAACTTTATGGCATTGCTGATCAGATTGAAGAGAATCTGTCGCAGACGGACTTCATCCAGCATAAGGGGAGCATTTAGATTGTCTTCTGTTTCGATTTTAAAATCAAGACCTTTTGAACGCGCTTTAAGCATAAAGATGGGAGAGAGTTCGTCTGCAATGTCTTGCAGGTTGGTAGGTGCCAGTTCAATATGCATCTTACCTGCTTCAACTTTAGAGAGGTCCAGTATATCGTTGATGATGGTAAGAAGGAGCTTCCCACTATTTTTAACGGATTGGACATAGTTGATGTTAGTAGGCTCTTTTACGTTCTCCTCCAGAAGATCGGTAAAACCGATGATAGCGTTCATCGGGGTACGGATCTCATGGCTCATATTGGCTAAAAACTCTGATTTTAGTTTGTTGGCCTTTTCTGCTTCACTCTTGGCTTCTTCGAGCTCTTGTGTACGGATGGATACTAGGCTTTCAAGGTTTGTATTGACGGATTGAAGGGCCTCTCTTGTTCGGATGAGTTCCATGAAACGATCTTCCATAAGTATGACCATTTTAGACAGGACAAACCATTCGAAGATAACAAAGAAGGCATGAAGTAGAACGATATCAAGACCGCAGCCATAGTTGAACACGATGACAGGTGTATCAAGCAGCTGAACATTATGTTCTTGCAAAGAGTTGAAGATGAGGTGATGGATGATGATATAGACAGCCCCTGCCGTAATGTTTTTCATATCTCTATAAATGATGAGAAAGGAGAGGGCGACAAAGATATGAAAGTGCATCTCCAGTCGTCCAAAGCTCTGCTGGATCATGATAATAGAAAATGTCAGCAGGACGATGGCTACAAGATTCCTAAAAAGCTGACTACCCTTATAATATTTATAGGCATACCAGCTTATAAAAAAAAGTAGGGCCCCGCCTATGTTTCCCAGATAGTATTCATTGAACAGAAACATACCACCAAGAGCGACAAGAAGCCAGTGAAAAGCGATCAGCTTAAGCATGAACTTGTCGGAACGTTCATACTCATCCTGCCGCAGTTGGGAAAATCTTGGTTTGTAAAAAAGTAGATAGAGCAGTTTATTCATGGATCAGTTCCTGTATATCTGATTGTATCTGTTTAAAGTCATAGGGGTAGGCGGTATATATAAAACGGAGCTGTTTCCCTTTGCTGTCTCTTTTTACGAGATAGAGATGTGAAGTATGGTCTATTTCGTTTTTATCAAGGAGTGAAGGGGAGAAATAGACGCGAAAAGCTTTGGTGTAGTGCCTTACAACATCTTTATCCAAAAAGACGCCTTCAAACTCTTCATGAAAGGCTTTTGCAAAACTCTCAGGAAGCGATGTATCCTTACGCATGGAGATGTCCAAAAACTTGAGGCCAAAATATTTTTGCGTTTCATCAGAAAGCTGAGCATACCATTCCCCCAAGGCTTCAAGTCTAGGAGTACAGATCTTATTGCAGCCAGCATAACCGAAGAAAACCAGCTCGATATTATGTTTTTTGTCCAAAATCAGTTCAAGGTCCAGGTCCTGTTTTAGTTCAACTCGTGAAATGCCTTTCGTAAAAAGGGTAGGTATAAGCATTACTGTGACAGAGAGAAAGAGTACAAGAAGGATGATAAAATAGGCTACGAGTTTGTGTTTCATAATCTATTTGTTGTATCTGTTTTTGATATCGATAATGGCATCGATGTTCTCAAGTAGAATCTCTACAAGTCTTGGTTCAAAGGACTTTCCGCTCTCTTCTTTCATAAAGTCAATCACCTTTTCAAGTGGCCATGCTTCTTTATATACTCTGTCATGGCTAAGTGCATCAAAGACATCGGCAACAGCTGTAATACGTCCGCAGATTGAAATTTCTTCGCCTTTTAACCCCCGTGGATATCCTGTTCCATCCCATTTTTCATGGTGCTCATGGGAGATGGTCGCAGCCATTTGCAGAAGTCTATGGGTGGATTTTTTAAAGATCTCATAGCCTATGACGGAGTGCTTTTTCATCTCTTCAAACTCTTCAAGACTCAATTTGCCGGGTTTGAGCAATATAGAGTCGGAGATGGCGACCTTGCCGATATCATGCATGGGACTCGCCATCTTTAGCATATTGACCTCCTGGTCTTGAAGACCATAATGTTTGGCCAAAAGTTCGGAGTAAAGTGCAACACGGTTGACATGATCACCTGTCTCTTTAGATCGAAGCTCACCCATCTCGCCCAGCGTGTAAAGGATCTCTTTTTGAGAGCTGATAATGCGCTCTTTGGCTTCTATCTGTTTAGTGATGTCGGTACGTACACTGATATATTCAATGATCTCGTCATGGTGGTTCAAAATAGGGATAATGGTTGCTTCGACGAAGTAAGAACTCCCATCTTTAGCCTGGTTTTGTATAGTCCCTTTCCAGATTTTCTTGTGTGTGATAGTGTCCCATATCTGTACAAAGACCTCTTTGGGCATATCTGGATGACGGATGATCCTGTGGGACTTTCCTAAAAGTTCCTCTTTTGAGTATTGAGATATCTTGCAAAAGGGCTCATTGACATAGGTGATAATACCCTTAAGGTCAGTTTTTGAGACCAGAGAACTCACATCTATCGCCTCTTTGTATTGTTCCAAAAGGACATGTGATTCTTTTACTTTAGACTGTAGCTCTTTTTTTGCCAGATAAAGTTCGACATGAGTTTTGACACGATGGATAAGTTCCAACTGTTGAAAGGGTTTTGTAATATAGTCTTTACCGCCATGTTCAAATCCTTTACTGATACTTTCCGGATTCGCATTGGCGGATAAAAAAATAATAGGGATATTGTTTGTTCTTGGGTTTTTTTTGATGAGATCAGCGGTTTGATATCCGTCGATTCCTGGCATATTGATGTCAAGGAGTACCAAGGAGTACTCTTTTTTTTCAAGTTGCTTGATCCCCTCTTCACCACTTGTGGCAAAGAAGATATTAAAAAGATCAGTTGTTTTAAGAACGTTGGCAGCAAGCTGAATGTTTTTAGGGTTGTCATCAATGATCAGTATATTGTTCTTTTGATTCTTGTTCAGCATCTCATTCCATCGGATTGATCTAAATCATTATTTCGTTTATATAGTAACGTAAAAAATATTTTTGTAAGTTTACAGTGAAAGAATATTTGAGGTGTTAAAGGTACAGTGGGGTACAAATTAGATGTTTTCAATTGCCAAAAGAGTGAATATATCAAGCAAAGACAGTTAGGTGTATTTGCCTGTTTTTTTTCAATCTCTTGTACGTTGATCTTTGTTCTAATCACCCATTGCGTATTGTATGTGTTATGATGAGCGCGTAGAGCCTATCGACCATTTGCTCTTACGTGGCGTTGTGCGTTTAGTGCTTTTACGTCCAATAGTTTTACCTACGATAGACCATTTGCTTTGATTAGATGGGCTTTTGCATATAGACCATTTTGATGTTCGCATAAAATGTTTCCTGTAATAGAAAATAATAACAGCTGTTTTCAAGAAAAGCAGTCCACAAAACACTCTTCTGTCAGCCTGATTAACGGCGGAATTATACTCCTGGAAAAAACATTTTTTGCTAAAAGATTTCTTAACTTTTTTTATGTTTCTATTTACCTGTAGACAGTGGTTCTTGAAGTATATTTTTGTTGAAGATCGAGGGTATTGTTAAGTATATGAATGTCTGGTTACAAAGGAAGTTGAAAACTTTTGTGAACATGCCGAAATGATCAGCTCACATATATAACTATATCTTTAGGATTTAGAGAAAAAGAGTGTTTTCTATATTGTAATTGATTTTGAATAATAGTTTGTATGGATATTGAAAAAAGTGGTGACCCCACGGAGACTCGAACTCCGGTAACATGGATGAAAACCATGGATCCTAACCGCTAGACGATGGGGCCAAAAATGGTGTCCTGTGTAGGATTCGAACCTACGGCCACCTCATTAAAAGTGAGATGCTCTACCGGCTGAGCTAACAAGACATTTTTCAAAAGCTGTTTTGCTTATGAGGCCGAAATTATAGGATAAAGGCTGGGAATTGTCAAGGGATATTGGGTAAAAATGTAAAATCAACAATTGACTTATCAATTAATACACTTAATTTACAGCTTAATGCGTTAGAATTAGAGAATGAATTTTGAATATGCTTCTGTATTTCTTTTATTATTGCCCATAATCTATTGTTTGTATAAGTGTCGCGAAGTGATTATCAAACGAAACTTTGTACATCTGGAGCTTTTTGCCCTTAAGCGGCCACGCTTTTGGGTTCAGGACCTGCTAAAAGTACTCATAGCTGTTTCTCTGATTACGGCTTTGGCTTCACCCGTATTGATTGACAAGAATAACCCGTTGAACAGAGTAGGGATAGATATCGTCCTTTCCATTGATGCAAGCGGTTCGATGCGTGCTTCGGGTCTTAGTGAAAAAAGAGAGACGCGTTTTGAGACAGTGCAGCGGGTTGTTCGTCAGTTTATTGCCAAACGTCTCAACGATAATGTCGGGGTTGTGCTATTTGGTGATTATGCCTTTATCGCTTCGCCTGTGACCTATGAGAAAGATATTGTATCAGAGATGGTCTCTTATCTTCAGACAGGTATGGCGGGAGATAATACGGCAATTGGTGAGGGGATTGAACAGGCGATTCGCGCGCTTTCTTTTTCCAAAGCCAAGAGCAAGGTGATTGTTCTGCTTTCAGATGGTGAGCATAACAGCGGAAGAATCTCGCCAAAAGATGCTGTCGAGCTGGCTCAACAAAGAGGCATCAAAATCTATACAATAGCGGTAGGCGATGACTTTAACCCGGCCCTTTTGAAAGAAGTTGCGGATCAAACGGGAGGAAAGTCTTATGCTGCCAAAAATGAAGAAGAGTTGAACGAAGTCTATGAGGATATCAACAAGATGGAGAGCTCTGAGATAAAGAGTCAGCAGTTTTTGAAAAAAGAGTATTTTTATCAGTATGCCGTATTGATGGGATTTTTCTTGCTTGTCTATTATATGTCAACACGTTTTAGGGGAGTAGCATGAGTTTTTTATCCCCTCACTATTTTTGGATGATTCTGGCGCTGTTGTTGATGATGCTGTATCGAAAGAAGAAAAAAGAGCATGCTATAGCGAGCCAGACAAGACAGAAACTTATATTCCTGTACCTTTCACTGATCATGATGATTGTATCCTTGGCACGTCCTGTTCTGGACAAGGGCGTGATCAAGCAGGAGTTTGAAGGTTCGGAAGTGGTTATCGCTTTGGACCTTTCCTACTCTATGCAGGCTGATGATATTCAACCAACCCGACTGGAGGCTTCGAAGGCTTTTATAAAGGCTCTGATCCAAGAACGTGTACATGAACGTTTCGCATTACTGGGATTTACGACAAACGCTATCATACTCTCGCCTTTGAGCTCGGATGATGAACTGCTTTCGCATCAGCTTGATCTGATCTCACCTGAACTGGTCATCACAAAGGGTACTAATATGGCCTCAGTCTTGGAGCTGAGTACAAAACTCTCTACTCTAAAGACCAAAAACCTTATTATTGTCGGTGATGGTGGAGATGCAAAAGATTTTTCCAAAGAGATCGCTTATGCGGATGATCACGGCATAAGCATAAGCGTGGTTATGATGGCGACAAACTCTGGTGCGCGCCTGAAGGACAAAGATGGGCAATGGCTTAAAGACAGTGCAGATCACCTGGTGATAAGTTCAAAAAATGCGAATGCTCAAAGCTTGTCACAGGCGACCGATGGTGTCTTTATCGAAGCCGGTCAAAATGCCGTTCAGGAGATATCTGCTTGGCTGGATTCAAGAGAAAAAAAGATCTCAAGCAGTGATCTGATGATGTATCAGGAACTTTTTTACTATCCACTTTTCTTGGCATTGTTGTCTTTTCTTTTAGGCGTGACAAAACTTCATACGCATATATTTAAAGCGGTGCTCTTTCTCGCTGTCATACTGGGGATAAACGCACAAGCGGATATGAGAGAGTTCTCGACACAAAGTGCCGGAGATGAAGCTTATGCAGAGAAAAAGCATCTTGAGGCACTCAAACATTTTAAAGCACGGTCCATGCGTTCTCCAGAAGACCATTACAACCTTGGCAATGCCTATTATAGAGCAGGACAGTATGAAGAAGCAATTGATACTTATAAAGCAGTCCGCTCAAGGGATGCTTCGCTGAAAGCAAAGGTATTTCACAATCTTGGCAATGCCTATGTCCGTCTTGAGATGTATGAAGAGGCAAAAGTCGCCTACAAGAAGAGTCTCGTCATCGCTTATGACAAAGAGACAGATGAGAACCTTTTATATATCTCAGATGCAAAGAAGCATGAAGGCTTACAAACAGGACAGCAAGAAGGAAAAAAGAAAAATGAGAGTGTCACGGCAAAAAGTGCAAAAAAAGATGGGCAGAAGAAAAAAGGTGCAGGAAGTTCCAATATGAAAGTCTCAGCACAGGCAGGTGCAAGTTCCAAAACCAAGGGGAAAAAAGTCAAGAATGAGGGGCAGGTGAGTTTCAATCCATCTCAATCAGGCCTCTCCTACAAGCAGTATGAACTGATTAATGAAAGGAGTGTGAATGAAGAAAATCCTTGGTAGCCTTTTACTGTTGGGTCTTAGTCTATGGGCGAAAAGCACTTATGAATGGGATGTGCAATTAAGAGACAAGCAGATCTATCTTAATCAGGCGACAAGCTTAACGATGCAGTGCCGATTTGATAAAGATGGCAAGAATGATGAGGTTGAATTCATTCCCCCGGCTGATTCGGGATTTGGCTTTAAACTGCTCTCTGAGACTAAACATTTTGAGGGTGACATTCAGATTATTACCTATGAGTATCTGCTTTTTGCCAAAGAAGCAGGAGAGTTCAGTCTCAAGCTTGAACCGACGATGCTCTTTACCACACAAAGTGCGATCAATAATGTGATCATTGGACGGGATAATGTCAATGATCTTGAAATGCAAAAAGAGCGAGCCAAGATAGACCCGATTCCCGTCACTGTCATGCCGACGGAGTCCTCTTTGACCGGTAGGTTGAGTATGGAGGTCAAGAATGATATCCAGACGGCCTCTGCTTATGAACCGGTGCATTTGGAAGTCTTTATCCAAGGGGAAGGAAACCTTCAGGCACTCGAAGCGATCAAGTTTGAGATTGATAAGGTTGAAGTTTTCAGTGACGAACCCGAAAAAGAGTATGCTCTTGGCAAGCAGGGGTATACAGGGACATGGAGACAACGTTTTGCCTTTGTAGCCCAAGATGATTTTGTCATCCCTGCCATATCAATCCCATATTTTGATCTAGAGGCACAAGAGGAGAAAGTCTTGAAAAGTAAGGCTATCCATGTGAGCATCAACAAGGTGGGGATGCAGCGTGAAGATCTTGTCGATAAGGTAGACCTGCCTTCACAGAAGATCGATATCAGTGTATATACAGAGTATGTCTATTATCTGCTAAGCTTTATCTGCGGGTTTGTTGTGGCAAAACTGGTGCGTTTACCAGAAAGGACACCAAGAAGAGAGAATGGCAAAAAACTTAAAGAGGCTAAGACGGCCAAGGAGCTTTTAGAACTTTTGATTGTATGTGATAAGGGACTGTTTTCAAAAGAGATTGGAGTGTTGGAGGCCGCTGTGTATAAAGGTGACGCTATTGTGCTTTCAGAGGTTAAAAAGAGTGCCTTGGCCAAGCTGTGAGAGAGTTCACACTTTTTTTACACATGAAGAACATAGCATCTGCCCAAAATCGAGCAGGGCATAAGAAGACTTATATTGACCTGCTATAATATCTTGAATAAAAAGATGCGTTAGGATAGAGATAACATGAATGAAAAAATCATTGCTATTAAAAATGAGGTAGCCAAAGTTGTTATTGGCCAAGAGAAGATGATAGACGGTCTTTTGATAGGACTTTTATGCGAAGGCCATATACTGATTGAAGGTATTCCCGGATTAGCAAAGACAACAACGGTCAAAGCACTCTCGTCTGCTTTGGGACTTGGTTTTAAAAGGGTACAGTTTACACCCGACTTACTTCCTTCTGATATCTTGGGTGCCGAGATCTATGACCCTCAAAAAAATGAGTTCAAGATCAAGCACGGTCCTGTCTTTACTAATCTTTTGCTTGCTGATGAGATCAACCGTGCTCCGGCAAAAGTTCAGTCGGCTCTGCTTGAAGTGATGCAGGAGAAGCAGGTGACCATCGGAGAAGAGTCTTTTCAGCTTGAACCTCCGTTTTTTGTTATGGCGACACAGAACCCTGTTGAGCAAGAGGGAGTATATCAGTTGCCTGAAGCACAGCTGGATCGTTTTATGATGAAACTTGTTGTCGGCTATAACACGAAAGAGGAAGAACTGGAGATCGCCCGTCGCATCTCAAACAAGACCAATGAGAAAGTCAATGCAGTTATTTCCATTGCCGAGTTGGAAGAGCTAAAAAAAGAGGTTGCTGCTGTGCATATGGATCCTGAAGTGGAAACGTACATGATCGAACTGGTATCGGCAACGCGTGATCCTAAGGCATATGGACTGGATGATATTGCTGATTATCTGCATTTTGGGGCGAGCCCTCGTGTGAGTATTGATATTTTCAAAGCGGTTAAAGCGATGGCATTCTTGCGTGGAAAAGACTATGTCTCTCCTGTTGATATCGCTTACATCATCAAAGAGGTGATGCGCCACCGTATCATTCTCTCATACGAGGCCGAAGCAGAGGGGGTCACAAGTGATGAGGTGATCGATAAAATCGTACAGACTGTTGCAATACCATAAGAAAAGTAGCCTATGTCAAAACTGAAAAAGATATTGGTTCGAGCCCGCCGTCAGGTCTTCTCTGAACTTATTGGCAACAACCCTTCTATCTTTCAGGGAGAAGGTTATGATTTTATAGAGTTGCGGGAATATATGCCCGGAGACGATATCCGACATATAGACTGGAACATTACGGCTAAGAAACAGCAGCCCTATATCAAGGTATTCAAAGAAGAACGTGAGCTCAATATTGTATTGGCAGCCATGCTCAATGGTTCAGTGCACTTTGGCTCAAAGAAGTTCAAGCAGGAACTTATTGCCGAGATCACGGCTATGCTCTCGTTTTCAGCGATCGGAAACGGTGATTTGTTCAGCTCCTATCTCTTTGCTGATACATTCTACCAGGAAAACCGTCCTACCAAGAAGATCCATGCCGTACAGAGCCTGGTCAATGATATTTTGAATTTTGACGCATTGCATAAAAAAGCAGACTATAAGCAGATGACAGCGTATCTGATGAAGCGTCTGAAACGAAAATCACTGATTATTGTCATTGCAGACTATTTTGACCTTCCCGACTTTAAGGTACTTGCTCGTAAACATGAAGTCATTGCCATCATTGTGCGTGACCGCTTGGAAGAGCATCCTCCTGCATTTGGCTTCTCTACACTGCAGGATCCTGAAAGCGGAGCAGAGCTTGAAGGTGATTTCAACGGTTCTACGATGAAGGCTTATGAGGCGAAGGTCGCAGAGCATGATCATAGGCTATATGAAAGACTGCGAAAGGATCAAGTCCGTTTTGTAAAGATATATACGGATGAAGCTCCCATTGTCAAGTTAAGACGGCTGTTTGAAGGAAACGTATGATGAAAGACATCCCTTTGCATGATATCAAACCTCTGGTGGAAGTCCCGGATTACTCACTCTATTTTCTGATAGCTTTAGGTATGGTCCTTCTTTTAATCCTTACGCTACTAGGACTGTGGATATTCAGAGTATATCAACGGAGTAAAGGTGAGAACCTGCGCAAAAGCTACCTTGAGAAGCTTCGTAATATTGACATGTCGAACGCAAAAGAAGCAGCGTACGAAATCAGTTATTACGGAAGGCTTTTGGCTGAAGATGAGAGAGCCGTGGATATGCTTGAGAATCTTGATAGCCGTTTAAACCAATACAAATATAAAAAGGATGTGAATCCTTTGGATGATGAGACATTGGGATATTACAGACTATTCTTAGAGGTTCTGGATGCATCTTGAGTTTCCGTATCTGTTAGCTCTACTCTTCCTCTTTATCCTTTGTTCCTACTATTGTAAACAACGTCACGAGACGCTTCTTTTCCCGCATATGGAATTATTGGGGTCTTCTTCAATGACGCCATCGTATCTGCTGTTCTTTTTAAAATGGCTTGGCATAGTGACACTGCTTGTCGCGTTGGCATCGCCTTACAGTGAAAGAGAGATCGAACTGGACCCGCGAGAGGGGCACGATATTGTTTTACTGCTTGATGCAAGCCAATCCATGCGTATTCAGGGATTTGATGAAAACAACCTGCAAAAGAATCGCTTTAATGTGGTCCAGGATATCGTAGATGATTTTATTCAAAAACGGACCAACGATAATCTGGGCATGATCGTCTTTGGTTCTTACGCCTTTGTTGCTTCCCCTATTACCTATGATAAACATATTCTTTCAAAACTGCTTCGCCAGCTCTATATTGGAGTAGCAGGGAAGAATACCGCTATCTACGATGCAATTGCACAGTCATTGACATTGATGCAGGAAAATGAGGCCAAAAGTAAAATAGCAATTCTCTTGACTGACGGGCAAAATACAGCAGGCAATATCCCTTATGACGCGGCTATTGCATTGGCACAAAGAGAAGGTGTAAAGATATATACTATCGGAATCGGTCGTCCGGGAGAGTTTTCAGAAGGAACACTTGCGGCTATTGCTGAGGAGACGGGTGGTAGGTATTTTTACGCCTATTCGGCACAGCAGCTTGAAGGGGTATATGAAGAAATTAACCGCTTGGAAAAGTCGGAGTTAAAAGGTGAAAAGTATCTGCATAAAACGTATTATTACCTCTATTTCCTTTTTGTCTCTTTGATGAGTCTTCTTTTATACCTCGTAATTCGTTCAAAAAAGGGATGGGGATGAGCTTTTTATATCCACTATTCATCTATTTGTTGCTGCCACTGACCTTGATACTCTTTTATTTTATAATGACGGGTGCTAAAAAGAACTGGTCGATGTTCGAGACGGATGTTCTAGAAAAACTTCGCTCTGAGAGTAAAAGTCTAAGCAGAACATCAAGAAATACACTCTATTTGACTGCCTTTGTGTTTATGATCATCGCACTGGCTCAGCCTGTCATAAAGGAGGGAGAGGTCGTTGTCGAAGCCAAAAGTGCAGATATCTTGATTGGTATTGACATATCTGATTCGATGAAGGCGGAAGATAGGTATCCCAACCGTCTTGAATTCGCTAAAAATAAAGCGATAGAGCTGATTAAAAAAGCTCCGCATAATCGCATCGGTGTACTCGCCTTTGCCAAGCATGACTATATCGTCTCTCCTTTGAGTTTTGATCATAGCTCAGTGGCCTTTTTACTCTCCAAGGTGAGTACAGGCAATATCACAGAAAAGGGAACGCATCTTGATTCGATGTTAGCTTCAGCTATCAGTATGCTTGAACATGCCGCGCAGAAGAACCTTCTGCTTTTTACCGACGGAGGTGACAGTGCAGGGTTTGAAAAAGAGATAGCGTTGGCTAAAGAGAATGGCCTAAGAGTCTTTATTATCGGTATAGGGTCTCCAAAGGGAAGCCCTGTACGAAACAGTGAAGGCGGGTTTGTCAAACAAAATGGAAATATCTTAATCTCCAAATTAAACCCTCAGATCAAGACTCTGGCCACGCAGACAGGCGGAGTCTATATTGAATCTGTATTGGGAGATGGTGATATCAACACGATGCTAAAAGAGATCGAGTCGATCACAGAAAAAGCGACGCTCAAAAAAGAGACCATCCCTCAATACACACAGCTCTTTTATTACCCTTTGGCTCTGGCAACACTTTTTGTTCTATTGGCTTTTTCATCATTACCTCAAAGAACGATCAAAACGATTCTGATCGCAGGATTGGTTTTCATAGGGGGTGATGATGCCAAAGCAGGGCTTTTGGACTTCAAAGACCTAAGGAGTGCAAAAGAGGCTTATGAACAGAAAGAGTACAATACAAGTGCTTCTATCTATGAGAGATTTTCAGAACAATCTTCTGAAGCAAACTATAATCTTGCCAACAGCCTTTATAAATCGAATGAGTATGAAAAAGCTCTCCAGGTATATAATAAGATCCAATCAAACAAGCCAGAGTTCCAGGCAAAGGTCTTGCATAACAGAGGCAACACACTGGTGAAACTCAAGCAGTACAAAGAAGCTTTGCAAGCATTTGAAAAAGCACTTGAACTTCATGAAGACAAAGAGACAAGAGAGAACTATGAGGCTGTAAAAAAACTCTTGGAACAAGAGCAGGAGCAGCAAGAGAATAGAGATAACAAAGATACAAAAGATCAAGACAACAAGTCTGATCAAAGTAAAGAGGCTTCACAGAAGGATGATTCGAATGGAGAGAAAAGTTCTCAGAAGAAGAGCTCAGCAAAAGAGAAAGATAAGCAGAGAACGGATAATACAGAAGAGAATAGAAGTACTTCCAAGCAAGATAAACAACAAAAACCTGATCAAGATGAAGAAAATAAGAGCAGTGACAAAGCGCAGGATGTTCAAGATAAAGTAAAAAATCAACATCAAGAAGAGCAGGAACAGAAGTCACAAGAGAACAAGGGTGAAGAGGGGACAGAGTCCGAGCAGGAAGCCGGAACAGCTGTTCCGGTCAATATGAAGAAAATGAGTGAACTTGAAGCAAAGAAATGGTTCAAGATGATCCAGGAGTCTCAAAAAGGTCATCTGTATAAAATACAAGAGAGTGAGCATGAAGAGGATACAAATGAAAAACCTTGGTAAGATGATTCTGTTTTTTTTAATCAGCCTTCCCTTATGGGCTGAGGTCAGAGTAAGTGTAGATAAAGAGCAGATAACCAGAGGCGAACGTATTACACTGACGTTACATATTTCGGGAGCAGGTGAGATCGAAGTCCCTCCGTTGAATGAGCTTTGCGGTTACAGCATTGAAGGAAGGATGCAAAGCCGTAAAGAGGTTTTCAGCAATGGAAAACGTGTTCAAGAACACTCGGTGATGTATGAGTTTATGCCGGAACAATCTTGTGTGATTGAACCGTTTCCTGTTATCGTCAATGGCAAAGAGGAGATGACCAATCCGATCAACATTACTGTTTCGAAGATGGCGATTTCAAAGAATGATCCTTTTATCGTGAAGCTTGCGACCGATAAACAATCTGTTTATGTCGGTGAACCGTTTGAGGTGAAAGTGGATTTTAAAGTACGTCGTAATATCGAGGCATTGGCTGAATCGATCTCTTTGCCGGAGAACAAAAACATCTGGGTAAAAAGTGAAGAGAAAGGAAAACCTTTTGTACAAGATGAGTATGCCATACGAAAGAACCAGTATGCTATGGCTGCACAGCAGAGTGGAAAACTCTCGTTAGGACCCTTGCGCTGGGATGTAAAAGTGCGAAGTCAATCAAAAGACTACTGGGGTACATGGCTGGCAACGACAAAGACAAGAACAGTCTTTTCCAATGAACTTGATATAGAGGTCAAAGCGCTTCCTGAAGCGATTACACTTGTGGGCGAGATGGATATCGACATCAGTGTCAATCAAAGAGAGGTCAATGCGGGTGAAGCGGTCAATGTTACGCTTAAAGTTGAAGGAAAAGCCAATATTGAAGACATAGAGGCTTTTGATATACACATTGATGGAGCACAAGTCTTTAAAGAAGATCCAACGGCGTCACATTATCTTCAAGAGGGGAAATATTTCGGTTCTTTTGTCCAAAAGTTGGCACTTGTGGCTGAAAATGATTTTATTATCCCCTCTTTTGAGCTTAAGTATATGGATGTAAAGACGGATACTGTCAAGACGATCAAGACAGAGCCTATAAGTATTAAAGTCCTTAATCCGTCGTCTTCAATGAAAGAAGAGCTCAAGATAGCACGGGCTGAAGAGAGAGTTGACACCGTACAGGATGATGAGCAGAGTTCATTGACATATATAGAAGGTATACTCCTGTTTGTAAGCGGTATGGTACTAGGGGTTGTTTTTTCTATGATTCCATGGAAAACTCTGCTAAAGAAAGAGAAGAAAAAGAGTGTATCCGTTAAAGAGTCAAAAGATGTCCTACAGCTGTTGATGAGTCATATGGGCAATGATGGTGATGTAGAAGAGATGGTTAAAAAGCTTTCTGAGAATATCTACGAGGGCGCCAGTCATCCTGTTGACAAGAAAAAACTGCAAGAGATGGTCAAAAGGGTGCAGGAGTAAAATTTTTATTTAATATCAAAACAAAAGCAAACTCTTTTTTTATGTTTGTTATGATAGTCATAATCAGGAGGAGAGTATGAAAGTAGAATCTTATGTATTTCAATCCCCTTATCCATCTCCTGTACAGCTAGGAAGGCCTGATCCCCTAGCTCAGGCAGAAGAGAAGACAACTGAAGCTGTAAACTCGATAGCTGATGCTACAAATCAAAGCAAAAGAGATGCTCAAAACTATAAAGCACAGCTATCAAGCGGTGCATCTGTCAATGTCGCTGCAAGTTCAACAGATAAAGGGCTTAGCAGTTCATTGAGTGAGTTTACGGCACTTAATGCGAAGGCTCAAGCTACAGGTGCATATTCAGGCTAGGCCGGTTACTTTAAGATATCGTGCAAAGTATTGGCATCTTTCATCTTGGTATCTAGTTTATCCCACTCTTCATTTTGAACCAGTTTTTTCATCTGTGCCAGTTCTTGCTCAAAATAGCTAAGGGAGTCTAAAAGATGGGTTTTGTTCTGGCGGAAGATATCGCCCCACATATTGGGTGAAGATTTTGCCAAACGGCTCATTGAACGAAATCCTCCAGCTGCAAGGTTTAAAATATTCTCATGCTCTTCATGCTTAAGAACGGCATTAGCCAAAGAGTAGGAGATAAGGTGCGGCATATGCGAGATGAAGGCAACATGAAGGTCATGCTCATGAGCTTTCATATAGACAAGTTTCATATGAATTTGTGAAAAGAGTCGAACGGCTGTTTCTTGTTGATGCTCTCCAGAAGCTTCCATGTTACATAAGACAACGACTTTGTCCCTGTACAGATCTTCCAAGGCAGCGCTTGGGCCAAACTTCTCTGTCCCTGTCATAGGGTGGGCGGCGACAACATTCTTTCTGAGAGAAGAAGGAATAGACTGGACTATCTTTTCCTTAGTTGAACCAAGGTCAATGATTGTTGTTTCGGCCGGAACTCCTTGCAAATCTTTAAGGCAGGCGATAATACCATCCACAGGGATCGCCAATATGATGATATCTGCTTGTTTGACCTCTTCAAATGAGACAATGCTGTCCACAAGGCGAAGTTTTAAAGCTTCCTTTTCATGTTCCTTATTATGGTCAAATCCTACAATATTAGTGATCATAGGTAGTGTTTTAATAGCCAGGGCTAAAGAACCACCCATAAGTCCAAGTCCGATAATTGCAACTGTCATATATATATCTTTAATATTATTTTTAGCGCATTATAGCAAACTTGTTATAATTGCGAAAAAAAGGAATGTCTATGCCATATTCGCATCTGTTTAGAAAAGATAAGGTTCTATGCTCATGCAATCATATTACAATCGGTGAAGCGGTAGAGTTTATAAAGTCAAGTGGTATTACAACAGTGCAGGAGTGGATAGAGTCTGATGAACTTGCAGCAGGCAATAAATGTGAAGCTTGTATAGAAGATGGTACTGAAAATGACGGTGTGACATTGGCAGTCATCTTGGCCCAGGTCAAGCAGGGAAAACTGTAAGCTTATGTCTGGATCCCTTTCATAAACGCTGATATATGCTCCTGAAAGTCTTCCATCAACAGGGTTGGGGTCCGCTTTTTATTGAATATTAAAGAGAAGTCACGCATAAAGTGATGGTTTTTAATCGGTATATGAAAGAGTTTTTTCTCTTCAAGTTCTTGCAGTACTGAGATTCGCGGAAGGCAACTGATATAGCTTGGGTCTAACAACAGAAAGTTTTTAATGGTCTCCGTCTGTTCAAGCTCCAAAACGATATTCAACTCCTTATCCACAGGTTTGATCTGGTTTAAAAAGACAGAACGTGTTCCTGAGCCCTTTTCCCTTAACACCCATTTTTCACGAGATAAACTGTCGATATAGTGTTCATGCTCCAGATCTTTATTGGAACTAACGACAATCAGCTCATCGGGTGCGACAATCTGCTGTGTGACCGAAGAGGATTGAATGCTTCCCTCAATGAATCCAAGGTCGATATCGCCGTTTTCAACTAAGCTGACAATCTCTTCGGTATTGGCCATTTTCAAGTTGATCGAGACTTCCGGTCGTTTTTTCATATAGCTTGTCATCAGTTGCGGCATGATGTAATGTGCTGTCGTCAAACTGGCTCCGATGTTTATTTCGCCGTTAAAATGGTTCTGTGTAAACTTCTGATAGAGGCCTTTTAATTCAAGGAAAAGAGGCTGGACCTCTTTTAAAAAGAGGCGTCCACGTTCATTAAGGACCAACTTTTTTCCAACACGTTCGAAAAGTTTTTCATCTAAATGGCCTTCTAGCTCTTTGAGTGCCATTGAGATTGCTGATTGACTCATCTTATATTGGTTGGCGACTTCGATGAGTGTTCGTGACTGGGATACGGCAATAAAAAGTTCAATCTGACGTAAAGAGAACATCATATTTCCTTAGAATAACTTTTTTTGAATATTATATCATCTTAATTTAATTTTTTTGAAGATGACAAATATGGTATTATTTCACACTTTAAAACGTGCAAAGGGAGAGATCATGCAAAGACGCGATTTTTTCAAAAAATCATTAGCAGTAGCCGGCGTGGCAGCTATAGGAAGTTCATTGGAAGCCGCTTATCAGCCGGTGGATAATAGAGCGGTATCAAATGTTGCTTTTCCTCAGAAAAGACCACTTATAACATATTCAGACAGACCACCTCTTTTGGAATCGCCAAGAGAAGTTTTCGCACAGGCAATTACACCGAACGATCAGTTTTTTGTTCGTTGGCATATGCCAGAAATTCCAACACATGTAGACCTAAAAGAGTTTCGTTTAAAGGTTAACGGTGAAGTTGAGCGTGAACTTTCATTTACATTGGAACAACTGAAAAACGAATTTGAACCGGTTGAAGTAACAGCTGTCCTTCAGTGTGGTGGTAACGGGCGATCTGCATTCAAACCTACTGCCGGCGGAATCCAGTGGGGTAATGGTGCTGTTGGAAATGCTGTATGGAAAGGTGCACGCTTAAGAGATGTTCTTGATCGTGCCGGTATTAAAAAAGATGCAGAGTGGATTGGTTTTAACGGAATGGACAATGCTGCATATTACGAAACACCGAACTTTGTGCGCGAGATGCATATTGCTGATCTTGATGACCATGTTATCATTGCATACGAGATGAATGGCGAAGAACTGCCTTATCTTAATGGTTTCCCAACACGTCTGATCATCCCTGGACACTATTCTGACTCATGGGTTAAGATGCTATCAAACTTAACTTTGACAACAACGTATCAGAAACTTTTCTTTATGGATGTTGCTTATCGTATTCCGGACAATGACTGTGAATGTGAACAACCTGGCGAGCATGTAAAGACAAAACCGATTGATAAAATGAACGTCAAGTCTATGATAGGGTATCCTACAAATGAGACAAAAGTACATAATAACTCGCATATCACGGTACGTGGTGTTGCATGGGACGAGGGTAAAGGTATCCGTTCAGTATTGATATCTACAGATGAAGGCAAGACATGGGAAGAAGCTGTTCTTGGAAAAGACATTCATGGACGCTACTCGTTTAGAGAGTTCCGTTACAGTTTTAAACCGAGCAAATACGGGAAACAAAAAATCATGTCAAAAGCGATCAACAAGGCTGGTGAAGAGCAGCCGTTGGCAAAAGATATCGGATGGAATCACGGCGGTTATAAATACAACGGCGTAGACGAAGTTACAATAGAGGTAATATAATGATGAAACATACGTTATTAGCAATGCTAACAGTGCTGTCAATCAATGCGGCAGAAGTAAAAGAAGATATTCAAGTCCCGTATATTCCATATGAAGTAAAGATGGGAGAACATTTTGATGTTGTCTTGGCCCAATGTCTGACATGTCACTCTTTTGGCTATGTCATCAACCAAGGACCTCAATCTAAAGAGTACTGGAAAAAGAAAGTGGATAAAATGATCGTTCACTTTAAAGCTCCAATGACACAAGAAGATGCCGTTCTCGTCACTGAATACCTCTTTGAACATTATGGTAATGGACAAGAGAAGTAAGACGTTTTACGTTCTTACACTCTCTGAATATAAAACTTCTCTTTTCATCCTTTTTTTGACTGCTTACATGGTAAAGCTAACTATATATGCAGTTATAGTACCACTAAATTTGAAAAATATTAAAAAAAACTTTTATTATTTGTATTTTCATATTATACTTCGTTAATATATATGATTTTTGAAAAATATCTTGGGAGAAAACTTATGGGAAATTTAGACTTTGGAAAGCTGACGACTATTGTTCTGCTCTTTTTTATTGTGGTATTTTTCTTTGGTGGAGAGATACAGTATTGGTATGAGCATCAAAATGATCTGAAGTTTGAACTTAAAAACATTTCCTATACAGAAGAACATTATGCCAAGATGGAAGCCAAAGATAAAAATGCATTATTGGAAGAGCTCGCATCATTATGTGTGCGAAAACGCTATGCCGATAATTTGAGCTGTGATGATACCGCGTATTGGCTGGCTAACAGTCTTGAAGAAGAGGGGGTTGAGAGTAATCTTGCTATCTCCTGGATGCAGACATGCAAGGATGCCTGTGAAACGAGAAAAGCACCGCCAAAACTTGAAGACAGACCGGGAAAACGAAAAAGTCTTTAAAACAAACTTTTAGTATAAAAAGGTGACACCCATCGGGTTGTCACTCCCTCTTTTAGAATTTGAGTAATCTTTTACTCTATTTTAACTCCATACAAGATAGACTCATGAGCTTAATAATATAAATTGTTTTAATTAAAAAGGTTAATGAATGAGATTTGTCTTTTTGACACTATGTTTATCTGTTACTCTTCTGCAAGCCAAAATGGTGAAAGACATACAGTTTGATGGCTTAGTCCATCTCTCCGAGGCAGTTGCGAGAGAGAGTTTGGAATTTGGAATTGATGATGTGGTATCAGAGAAGAAAATTGACAAGTCTATAAAACGTTTTTATGAATTTGGTTACTTTACAGATATCTGGGTCAGTGAAAAAAATGGTGTATTGATCTATCACTTTCAAGAGAAATCAGTAATATCGCGCATTGAAATTGATGGTTACGGCCAGGGTGATGAGGCAGAAAACAGTGAACTTTTACAGCTTAAAAAAGGGTCTTTATATGATAAAAGTAAAGTCGATAAGGCAAAAAAAAGGTTGATAGAAACGATATCTCAAGAGGGGTATATTGATACGATCGTCGAAGTGGAGACGACAACACTCGACAATGGGAGCATTGAACTTCTTTTTAAAGTCAACAAAGGCGAAAACATAGTCATTGAAAAGCTTTCGTTTGAGGGTATGACGGCATTTGAAGGAAGTGATTTTGACGATACCATTGCTAACAAAGAGCATCAGTTTATGGGATGGTTCTGGGGACGTAACGATGGTGAGATGAAATTGACAGAACTTCAGTATGATCCCTTGCGTATACGTGACATGTATATGCAGCATGGATACCTGGATGCAAAAGTCGATGATCCTTTTGTACGTGTTGACTTCAATCAGTATCTGGCAGACATGTCCTATTCGATCTATGAGGGAGATGTCTATACAGTCACTAATATCGTTCTGCAACAATCAACAGAAGTCATTGCTGATGAAAAGATACGAGACGTCATTAAACTTGAACTGAATAAACCTTTTAACATAAAGACATTTAGAGAGGACTCCGACCGTATTAAAGCGATCATCGCTGATTTGGGGTATGCCTATGTCAAGATCACACCGGATCTTAAAAAGGACAAAGAGGCTCAAACGGTAGAAGTGATCTATCAGATCAGACCTGGGAAAAAAGTCTATATCAGGGATGTAATGATCTCAGGAAATACGAGAACTCTTGATAGGGTTACCCGCCGTGAGATATATTTGGCACCGGGTGATCTATACAACTTCACCGATATTAAAGACTCAAGAAACTCTCTACAGAGAACGGGCTATTTCGAATCGACAACGATAGAAGAAAAACGCGTTGATGAACAGACAATGGACTTGATCGTAAAAGTCAAGGAGACGCAGACAGGAAACATTCAGCTTGGCGGCGGGTATGGAAGTTTCGGTGGCATATTGTTAAGCGCGAGTATCTCGGATAGAAATATCTTCGGTTCGGGGATCAATTTGGGCTTTTCAGCGGAGACCTCGCAACGTACAAAAAGTTTTAGTACGAATGTAAGCAATCCACGCCTGAATGACAGCGATTATTCAGGTTCTGCTTCAATCTATAGCAATCAGACGGATTATGATGATTATACGATCTCTACCGATGGTCTGAGTCTTGGTTTGGGACGCCGATTGACTCGTTTTCTGAGCGGATCGCTTGGTTACAGCTATTCTCAATCGCAATATAGTGATATTTCAACAGATCTTAATTTGACAGGGGTGGATACCGTACTTTTTGAGGATTATGAGAAATCTGCTATCAATATTGGTTTGAATTATGATGATACGGATGATTTTTATGTCCCAAGAAACGGTATTTCAATCAGTACAAACTTCGAGTTTGCCGGTCTGGGCGGAACAGCAAAATTTATTAAAAACAATAATACATTTAGAGCCTACAAGGGTGTTGAAGAGTATGTAGGTTTCGATCTTATATTACGCTATAAAGCACGATTTTCTCATATCTTCTATGATGAAAAGTCCGAAAATTCAACTACAGACCTTCCAACGGCAGAGCGTTTTTATATGGGAGGTGTAGGAAGTGTCCGCGGGTTTGAGTCCTACACACTTTCACCACGTGACGGTCTAGGTAGACGCATTGGAGGCAGGAGTATGGCAACGAGTTCTTTTGAAGCGAGTTTCCCTCTGGTGCCAAAGGCTAAACTTCGTTTGACTTCATTTGTTGACCTAGGATGGTTGCAAGGTTATGGTCAAAAGTTAGGAGATGATCCAAATTCAATTGACTCGTATGATAAACAGAGAGTACGTCGTGCAAGCTACGGGGCAGCAGTGGAATGGTTCTCGCCTATGGGACCGATTCAGTTGATCTTCTCTAGAGCATATGAAAGTTTTGCAAGTGATCAAACATCGACATTTGAATTTACAATCGGACAGCGCTTCTAAGAAAGATATTTTATAAGATCTTGATGCCCAGGATCTTGTTTTTACTAATCTCTTTGAGTTTCTCTTGTAATAGATAGCTGTTTTTAGCTTCTATACACAAAGCCCCTTCTTTCATCTCTAGCTTTAGCTCTTTGCCATGATTAAAATCACTAAAAAGTGTCTGTGCCAGTGTGTTTAAGAGACAAAGGGAAGAGACGATCTTTTCTGATGGAAGGTAAGCACTGTAGTTCTTCATATGAAGCGCGGCAGGTGATTTCTTGCCTTGAAACCTGATGATGGTTGCAATAAGCACGATCTCATTATGGGTAAATCCGTAATTAAGTCCGTTCAGCACAAGATAGTAGCCATGCCTACTTCCTTCATACAGGTCAATGAAGGCTCCTACCTGACTGAGCTTGACGGCATAAAGAAAGAGCTTTTTATACTTTTCATCTATCTCAAGATAAGCAGACGTCAGATTGAATATATCAAGAGACCCCTGGTATAGCTCACTCTTGTTAAGATCAGAGAAACGATCGAGCAGATTTTTGACACTTGGATTGAAGTTTTGAGGAAATTGGTTATTCTGTGTACGTAGGAGATCGGTAAGAAAAAGTCCTTCTCGTACACCAACACCCGAGGTCGTCATCTGTTTGGCATCCACATGTTTAACAAGAAGGTCCAGTATCAAGAGACCTGGTTGTATCACATCCAAACGATCTTTTTTTACACCGAGCTTTTTCAGGCCCTTCTCATCACTATACAATATTTGTGCGAAGTACTCTTCTTGTTTATTTAGATCGTAAGAAAAACCATGAAGTTTTTTGAAATATACTTTCTCTTTTTCCATGATCATCTTGCTTAAGGCACGTAGAGTCCCCCCAATACCGACGATATTTTCATGTTTAAGTTCACTTGGAAGCTTTTGGAGCTCTTGTAAAACATAGTCCTTCGCCCCTTGGAAATCATTTTTGTCGAAAAAAAGTTCTTTTAAACGAACGGTTCCAAGGTCCAAAGATGTTGTGTGGATGATCTTTTTGTCCTTATAGTAGGCAAGTTCTGTTGAACCGCCTCCGATATCGATGGTCAATGCCGTCTCCAGATTTAAAAGATTAGCTGAAGAGACTCCGCCTAAGAAGGCTTCTTTTTTACCGTCAATGACTTTGATATGAAGACCAAGCTCTTTTTTGACTTTGGAAATAAAGATATCCCTGTTGGGGGCATCACGAAGTGCTGAAGTGGCAACACAAAGTGTCTTTTTTACTTTGTAGTGCATAATCGTGAGCTGGAACTCTTTTAATGCTTTATAGGCTCGTTCTAAGGCAGGTTTTTGGAGGTTGTTGTCGTTTTCGTAGGCATTTTCACTAATACGTACACGTGATTTTGTCTCATGAATGAGATGAAAAGCAAAACGACTGGTACGTTCAAAGATCACCATCCGAACTGAGTTTGATCCGATATCGATGATCGCAGTGCGTTTTGCCATTGACTTCCTTTTGCTCCTTGCGATCGTCTTCAGATCGTTAAGAAGTCAAGTATTACTCTTCTCTTTGAAGATTTTCGTATTTGAACTTCAGCTCAGCTATGGTCTCAATGTTGTCTTTATCTGGTTCAAAGCAGTCAACAGGACACACCGCAATACAAGCTGGCTCATCATAGTCACCAACACACTCTGTACAACGATCCGGATCGACAATATAGATAGGATCACCCTCTTCAATTGCCATAGTAGGACACTCTTCACGACAAGCATCACAGGCGATACATTCGTCATTTATCAATAAAGACATTAACTACCTTTTCATGGGCTGTAAGGCCCAAAAATTATATAGGGATTTATAACAAAACAAAGCTTGAAGTTATTTTAAATTCTTTTGATTGAGTTATAAAGCCTAGTAATAGATCTGATCTAGTTGCTTCTTGGTAATACACAACTGAGCGAAGAGCTTAATTCGAGGGTAGCAACAGCTCCAGTGACACCGTCAGTACGGTTTTTGATGCTTATTTTTGCGTTTAGTGCATCAGCCGCGCTTTTTGATAGGAAAAGCCCCAGACCCACACCCGACTTATTACCGGAGCGTTTAAATGGTGCAAAGTGATCAAAGCTCTCATCGACACCTAGTCCTTCATCAATAACCTGGATACATAGACCGGCTTCTGTCTGAAAACTTTTGAGCAGGACGATTTTTTCAGATGGCGTAAATTTTAAGGCGTTTTGTAAAAAGTTCTGTATGATTTGATTAAGCAAAGTGGGTTGAAGGGTCGCCATAAAGAGATCAGGCTGGAAGTCCATCTCAAGGTTTTTGGCTTCATTCTCCGCAAGCAGTTTGAAGTCATTGCCTTTTTCTCTTAAGTAAGCAATAACATCGACTTCTTGTGGTGCTTCAAGCTGGGCACCTTCTTGTCGGCCCACGTTTAGGATATCAGCGATGATCTTATTCATTTCGTCAATGGTTTTGTTATTGAGTTTGATGGCATCGATATACTCTTGCGATTCTCGTTTTTTGATGAGGGTGACCTGGTTTTTTAGTTTCATGACGGCAAGAGGCGTTTTAAGCTCATGAGCCGTGCCGATAAAGAGCTCTTTTTGATATTTGACGAAGTTTTGTAAACGGGCTATAAGATGGTTGAGTGTCTCACCCAAGGGTAGAAACTCAACGGGAAGCTGTTCTGTGACAATTGGACGAATCAAGTTTTCATTCATATTGGCAAGACGTTTTGTCAGGGCTGTAATGGGTTTAATCAGCATACTCGAGAGAGTGACCGCATAGATGATAATGATGATAAAGCCCAGAATGTTGAGAATAAAAATAGAATTAAGAATCTTTTGAAGAAGTTTTTTTGTATTGGTGATATCTGTCGTTACTTTGATAAAACTGTTCTCTTTCAGATTGAATGGATAGATAAGACTTAAAAATACTTTGTTCTCGGAAACTGTTTCAACAAGATCCATATTATCATTGTGATCAGTAAGTATAAGCATCTCTATATTAAGACCTAAGATTGTATCCGAACCCTCTTTGACCACCTCCAGTGATTCATAGGCACAAACATTTTTTGCAATACGTAAAAGCTCTTTTTTCTTGTCATCATAGATAGACTGCTGGATAAAAAGGTATAGGATAGAAGAGAAGATGAATATTAAAGCAGCAGAGGCGATAAGCAATTGAATTAAAAATTGACGGCGTATACTTTTTTCAGATATGAGCATTGGGTTTTCTTTGTCTATTAAGGTTAGAAATTATAACAGAAGAAGGTAAAAGTTTGATTGCGAATGAAAATGAAGGACTTTCAGGACATATCAGTCCTGAAACAAAGTGCTTATACCTCTTTTGGGAAGCAGAAACGGTAACCACGACGACGAACGGTTTCGATAGTCGTGATATTAAGTGGTTTATCCATCTTCTGACGGATCTGGTTGATTGCGACCTCGATGACATTTGGTGTTACCAGTTCAGGCTCTTCCCAGATAGCGTCAAGCAGTTGTTCTTTTGAAACGATCTGATCACGGTGACGTGCGAGGTGGGTAAGAACTTCAAAAGGTTTACCTTTAAGCTCTATATCTCTTTCTTTATAGGTAATTTTTTCTTCTTCTGGATTGATGATCAGGTCTTCGATCTCGATGATATTTGAACCGCCAAAACGTAGACGTGCTGCTAGACGAGCGACAAGTACATCAAAGTCGAATGGTTTACGGATATAATCATCAGCTCCAGCATTAAGTGCTTCGATCTCACTTTCATTATCATCGCGAGCTGAAATAACGACTACACAAGTCTTAGGTGTGTTTTGTTTAATGTTACCGATGATATCGATACCATTGCCGTCTGGAAGCATCCAGTCCATTAATACTAAATCGTAATTACGAATATCAAGATAGTACTCACCATCTTTTACATTTTCTACAACGTCACTTTGGTAGCCGAACTCTTTTAGACCTTCCGCAAGTGTTTTGTTAAGTGTAACTTCATCTTCTATAATAAGAATGCGCATTTAGCGTCCTCACAGGTAAAATTTTCAAGGGATTATATCACAGTTTTAGAAAAATTTAAAGTTTTTTTTAGAAAAATTTAAAACTTCTTTCAGTAATTTTTAACATTGGAGACAGAAACACGGCAATTAGGGAGTATATCAGGCTTTGTTATTTTAATATAGAGTTGTTGTGTTAGAGGATATTGTTGTTTTATATGATTAAAAAGTTCTTCCAAAGCCGTCTCAATCAGCTCGAATTTTCCTTCTTGCAGACGTGTCTCAATCAAGATTGCAAGATCTGCGTAGTTTATGAACTCATCCGTGTACTCATATTCCAGTTTAAGCTCGACATGAACCTCTTGAGGATTATGTCGTTCATGTTCAAGTAAACCGATGATGCATTTAAAATGAAGATCTTCTATATGAATCTTCATATGACCTTTTTCTCTTCACCGCGAACCATACGAACAATATTAGGGATATGTTTGTATATGATGATAAAACCGATAATAAGTACAGGGGCATGTGGCATTTCAGGATGCATGATGAAAGACGAACTTACCAAAGCGATAAGCGCAATTAGTGAAGACAAAGAAGAGATTTTCAGTGTTTTAGCCGCTAGGAACCAGACAGCAAAAGCGATAGCCGTCTCTATAGGGAGCATAATAGCCAGTACACCCAGGCCGGTTGCAACACCTTTTCCGCCTTCAAACATAAGGTAGACAGAAAAACAGTGACCGATGACAGCAAGAACAGCAATCGCCCATAGCGTTGATTCGGGCATGTTCATCATGATTGCGATGACTAAGACGATCATCCCTTTAAGTGCATCAAGTGCCAAGGTGGCAGCACCGAGTTTTTTAGCCAATGAAGGGTTTGTCTCTTTGACGACACGTAATACATTGGTTGCCCCTATGCTTTGTGAACCTGATTCTTTGATATTCACACCTGCAAAAAATTTGGCCAGCAGTAGACCAAAAGGAATGGCACCTATAAGGTAGGCTGCCAGATAAAATTGACCGTTGATATTAAACAAGAATTCCATGTTTCTCCATCTTTGAAAAAGGTGTTCTAAACTTAAAGAAACCTCTTTGATTGCTTATAATAGCGACAGTGTAGTGAAAATTTTGTTATACTTGCATTAATTATTTAGCAGTAGGATAAATATTTTGCACTATACACAAGAAGAGCTTGTTGAAAAGATCAAGACGCTTAAAGAGAAACTTAGCGTGACGATTGTCGCACACTTTTATCAAAGAGATGAAGTTTTTGAGATGGGTGATATTACTGGTGACAGTTTGGAGCTGGCAAAGAGAACAATGGATGATGATTCAGAATTTGTTCTTTTTTGCGGCGTCGGATTTATGGGGCAAAGCGTCAAGGTACTCAGTCCTGAGAAACGTGTCGTAATGCCAAAAATCGCCTGTTGTGCCATGGCACGTATGATCGATTCACTCTATTTTGATGACTCGGTCAAAGCCATGAATGCTCAGGGCATACACAGTGACAATATCTTGCCAATTACCTATATCAACTCCAATGCAGATGTAAAAGCGAAAGTTGGACAGATGGGAGGGATGGTTTGCACAAGCTCGAATGCGAAAAAAATCATCACGACAGCACTCAAAGAAGGTAAGAAGATACTTTTTGTCCCCGATCGTTGTCTGGGGCAGAATATTGCGAATCAGATGGGACTTAAGTCAGCAGTCATCGGGATTGATAAGAACTTGGCCGATGCAGATATCATCTGTTATGACGGTTTTTGTTCGGTCCACCAGCTTTTCACTGTAGATGACATCAAGTTTTATCGAAAAAAATATCCTGGCATTAAAATCGTGGTTCATCCAGAGTGTGATCCTGCTATCTGTGATCAGGCAGATTTTGTCGGCTCCACTTCACAGATCATCAAATACATTTCAGAAGCGGATCCTGAGCAGAAGATCGCAGTTGGAACAGAGTTCAACCTGGTTAATAGATTGCGTCCGAAAAACACTTATGTGCTCTCATCGACCAAACCGGAATGTCCTACAATGAATGAGACAACGCTCGAAGATGTCTATTTGACATTAAAAGCGATAGATGACGGTGAACCTATCAATGAGATAGAGGTGGATCCTGAAACAGCGAAGTGGGCGAAGGTGGCACTTGATAGAATGATGGCTCTGTAGGAGATAGGTGATGATCAAGCAATTTGTCAAAGAAGTCTTGGCTGAGGATGTCGGAAGAGGAGATCTGTATGCCCTTATCTCCGAGCCGATAGCAGCTAGTGCCAAGATCATAGCTAAGAGTTCGGGTATTTTCTCCGGGCAGGTTTATGCAGATGCTTTGTCGGAGTTGGAAAACTTTGAGATAAATTGGCATGTTAAGGATGCACAGCCTTTTGAAAAGGGTGAATTGATCGCTGAAATCAAGGGGACGTCACATACTCTTTTGCGCATAGAACGCACACTTTTAAATATGATTCTGCATGCCAGTTCTATTTCGACCTATACCAACAGTTTTGTCAAAATTATAGAGCCTTATGGAACCAAGCTACTGGACACACGAAAAACCCGCCCACAACTGCGTGTCTTTGAAAAGTACGCAACACGTATGGGTGGGGCAGTAAATCACCGACTGGGCTTGGATGACTGCTTGATGTTAAAGGATACCCACCTTAAGACAATAGTCGATATTGATGCATTTATGCAAGAAGCTCGTAAAAAAATTCCATTCACTTCGAAGATAGAGATAGAAGCTGAAACCTTTGAGCAGGCTAAGCAGTTTATGGCTGCGGGTGCGGATATCGTGATGTGTGATAATATGACACCGCCGCAGCTTAGCGAGGTTGTCCTTTACAAGAAAGAGAATTATCCGGATGTTCTGCTTGAGGCTAGTGGAAATATCTCTTTGGAAACGATAGAGAGTTATGCAAAGACAGGTGTTGACGCGATCAGCTCAGGTGCTTTGATTCATCAATCCAAATGGATCGACCTCTCAATGAAAATGGATTAAGCGCTTTGGAGCAATAAGTGGCCGACGATCAGGAGAAGACAGAAGACCCCACCGATAAGAAGATTGAAGATGCCCGAAAAGAGGGGAATGTTCCCAAATCGCAGGATATGTCCGGGCTCTTCACACTTTTTGTCGCTATTCTGGGCTTTTTACTTCTTTTCAATTTCATTATTGAACACTACTTTAATCTTTACCGCTATTACTTTTCGCTTTTCTCTCAAGAGATCAATAGAGAACTTGTGTTTGAATTGGCTTTTATCTCTATGAGAGAGTTCTTGATCATGGTGATTCCCCTTTCAATACTGGTTGCCATTGCGGGAGTCGCGGCAGGTTTTTCACAATTTGGCTTTTTGTTTACGACCAAACCTCTTATACCGGATTTCAAGAAGATAGACCCGATTAAAGGGATGAAAAACCTTGTCTCATTGAAAAAGCTCATTGAAGGGGTAAAGATCACGTTAAAATCATTTATCACTTTGGGAGTCGGATTCGTCTTTTTCTTTATGTTCATTGAGGAGCTTCCTTTGGTTGCTGCTTTTAATCTTGCTGATCAGCTGGACTGGTTGCGGGACAAGGCTATCATCTTGGCGCTTGTTATGTTGTTGATAACCTTTGTGTTTGCATTGGCAGATATTATTATCGTTCGAAAACAGTATTTTGATCAGTTGAAAATGAGCAAGCAGGAAGTTAAAGATGAAATGAAAAATATGGACGGAGATCCACAGGTAAAGGCAAAGATCCGTCAAATTCAGATGCAGATGTCACGAAAAAGGATGATGGCAGAGGTGCCAAGTGCTGATGTCGTCATTACCAATCCTACACATTATGCGGTGGCTATACGTTATCAGGAGGGAAAAGATATCGCACCGGTTGTTGTAGCTAAAGGAATGAATCAGATCGCCCTTAATATAAAAAAGATTGCACGCGAAAATGGTGTCCATATTGTTCAAAATCCACCGCTTGCACGATCTTTGTATGCCGAAGTTGATTTGGAAAAGTCTATCCCTGAATCACTTTTTCAAGCAGTTGCTGAGGTCTTGGCCTATGTCTATAAAATGGACAAAAAAACTTAAGTACATAGAGTTTTAGCCCTTTGTTAACCTTCCTGAAGTATAATTTCAAAAAAATAAAGGGCAGCGGTGCATGAATTAGTTAAAGCATTGGATGATGCTAAGCATATTCTTATCATTGCTCATGTAGACCCCGATGCAGATTCAATGGGCTCGGCCTTGGCGATGTACACCCATGTACTGCGCCTGCATAAGAAGGTCACCCTCTTTTGCAAGACCAAAAAGATAGATCCCTCTTTGAGTTTTTTACCTTTTTTTGAGAAGGTCCGTAATACTGTTCCCAATGTTTTTGATCTTGCGATGAGTTTCGATTGCGGGACTTATAAGCGATTGGGAATTGATGTAAAGGTACCTTTGGTCAATGTCGATCACCATGTCTCTAATGAGCAGTATGGGAGTATCAATATCATAGATACAACGGCGATTAGTACTTCTCAGGTCTTATATGATTTTTTCAAAAGTAACGGAATAAAGCTAAATGCAAAGATGGCGACTGCCTTATATGCAGGTTTGGCAGATGATTCACAAAACTTTACGACAGACAAGACAGATGAACGTACCTTCTTGATGGCAGCTGATTTGCTTAAAAGTGGAGCAAATAATGCTTTATGTACGAAAATGCTTTTCAAGCAGAGGTCCTTGGCCTCTGTACGCATGAAGGCCATGATGCTTGCAGCCGCGGAGCTTCATTGCTCCGGAAGTGTCGTCTCAACGCTTGTCGAACGTAACTTTTTTGAAGAGACGGGTGCGTATGAAGTAGATTGTGAGGAGGCATTGCATGAGAGCCTGGAACTTGCGAATGTCCAGGTGGCATTGATGCTGCGTCATACGAAAGATGGCCGTATTAAAGGTTCTCTTAGAAGTTCTCAGGGAATGGATATGAACGCTATCGCTTCTGTTTTTGGTGGAGGTGGTCATATTCATTCAGCCGGTTTTGTAACAGATGGGCAATCTCTTAAAGAGGTTGAATCTAAGATTATTCATATGATAAAGGAGAAGATTTGAAAAGAAAAAGAAATTCATCGTCGATACTGTTTTTAACTGTTTTTGTAGGAATTATTGCTGGTGTGGTGTATCTGTATAACTCAAAGATGTTTGAAAGAGACCTGCCAATAATCAGCATGACAGAGAGTCAGTACTGGAATTTGAAAGAACCCATAGACTTAACGATAGAAGATGACAGTGGTATCAAGTATTATGAAGTTAAGATGTTGACTTCAGAAGGCGAAAAAGTCCTTGCTCATGAAGCCCTTTTAACACCTGATAAAAAGTTGGAATTGAAGGTCGAATATCCGAAAATGGGGTATGGTATCAAAGACAAATCGATAAAAATTATCGTCCATGCAGTAGACGCCAGTCAGTGGAACTTTTTTTCCGGAAACTCTGCCAGTGTAGAAAAAAGTTTTATTCTTGACAAGAAAAAACCGCTGGTCACTTTGGTGACAAACTCATATGGTATCTATAAAGGCGGGAGTGCTCTGGTGGTTTTCAGAGCTAAAGATGAAAATATCAAGGATATTTTTGTTGAGGTGAACAAAAAGAAGCGTTTTAAGGTACAGCCTTTTTATCAAGACGATTATTATGCCACATTGGTCGCATGGCCTGTGACAGAAGAAAAGTTTAACGCTCGTATTGTGGTCACGGATGAAGCAGGCAATAGAACACGGGTTCATATTCCCTATTATCATAAAGCAAAAAGCTATCGTGTCTCCAAGATCAAACTTTCAGACAAATTTCTCAAAGGAAAAATTGCTGAGCTCGCCTATGACTATCCGGAAACACAGGGAGTTGCCGATTCAATAGAGCAGTTTAAGATTATAAATGAAGATGTCCGGGCCAATAACGAAAAAGTCATCCATAAAATCACATCCAGGGTCTCAGACAAAGTGGTCAGTGATTTTTCCATCAAACCTTTCTATCCGTTGAAAAATGCGCAGAAAGTTGCTAGCTTTGGCGATCATAGATTGTACTATTATGATAATGAAAAGGTCAGCGAATCGTATCATTTGGGTCTAGACCTTGCGAGTGTGAAGATGGGAGAGATCAAAACACAAAATCATGGAGTGACGGTTTTTGCTGAAGAGAACGGTATTTATGGGAATCTTCCAATCATTCACCACGGAATGGGTCTTTATACTCTCTATGGCCACTGCTCAAGTGTCAAAGTTGCCTCTGGTGATGTCGTCAAGCCAGCTGATCATATCGCCAACAGCGGTAAAAGCGGCTATGCTATGGGAGATCACCTGCATTTTGGTGTCTTAGTACAAGGTGTGGAAGTCCGCCCTGAAGAGTGGATGGACCAGGATTGGATTCGTTTGAACATCACAGAAGTCATCAAAAATGCCAAGAAGTTGATCAGCAGGTCATGAAAGTTAAACAGCTTACTTTAAAAGCCTTTGAATTTGAGATAGAGGATGATGAGGCATTTATTGAATATTATGCTAAAAACTTCCCCTTAATACAGGGGTATCAGCTTATATTGAAAGGCAAAGTAAGTGAAGCGGTCAAATCATATTTAGATAGTAAAAAAGCTGTTTATGTCGATTTAAATGAAAGAACACTTCTGACACGAAAGAAACGTTCAACGGCTGTACTGGAAGAGTCTATAAATGTTGACCAGACGATTATTGAACCTGAGATAAAAGTGAGCGATAAGACATCTGTATATTACGGTCCAATACGTTCAGGAGAAAGTATCGAATCCCATACAGACCTCGTCTTTTTTGGACGTATTAATTCCGGGGCTCTTATTGAATGTTCGCGCTCAGTCCAGATTTTTGGTATAATTGATGGAGTTATACGCTGTGAGGGAGAGTATATTTTACTCAAAGAGATCGGGCAGGGAACAGTCTTTTTTCATGGCGAAGAGATTGACAGGTCTCTTTTAAATGGTGAATTAAAACTTATAAAATATGAAGATGGTATCGTTTTTAAGGATGTATAAATGAAACAAACAACTATTGCTAAACCAGTCGATCTTGTCGGGATCGGACTGCACAAAGGCGTACCGGTACGTTTAAGATTGGAACCGCTTGAAGCAGACCGCGGTATTGAGTTCTATCGCTCGGATGTCAATGTTACGATACCTTTAAAGCCTGAAAACGTTGTGGATACAAAAATGGCAACAGTAATTGGAAAAGAGGGGTGTTTCATCTCAACCATCGAGCATCTACTTTCGGCTGTTTACGCATACGGTATCGATAATTTAAGAGTTGTTGTCGATGCGGATGAAGTTCCGGTAATGGATGGAAGTTCGGCAAGTTTTTGTATGCTCTTGGATGAAGCGGGAATGGCTCACCTGGAGGCTCCTAAAAAAATCATGAAGATTAAAAAGGAGATCATTGTTCAAGAGGGTGAGAAATACGTAAAGCTTTCACCATCGAATGACCTTAATTACGATTTTACCATCAAGTTTAATCACCCTGTTATCGACAAGCAGAGCTTTACTCTCAACTTTACAAAGGAAGAGTACAAAAACAAGATAGCAAAGGCACGTACATTCGGTTTTTTACATGAGGTACAGTACCTTCGTTCCAAAGGTCTGGCCCTGGGTGGAAGTTTGGAAAATGCAGTCGTCCTTGATGATAAAAAAGTACTGAATACTGAAGGTCTTCGCTTCCCTGATGAGTTTGTACGCCATAAAATACTCGACGCAATTGGGGATATGTCACTCTTAGGGGTTAATTTCATTGGTAACTATGAAGCTTTTGCTGGAAGTCATGATTTGAATCATAAATTGACGCTGGAACTGTTAAAAGAAAAAGAGAATTATGAGATCGTAGAGCTCTCAGGTATAGAAGCAAAGGAATTAGCACACGCATATGCCTAAGGTCGATATTGTCGTCATCGAACTAAGCTCCCCCATCTTAGTCGGTGTTTATCAAGATACAAAACTTGTCCAGACACTTTCTTCTCATGAACAGAGCTCGGAAGCCCTTCCTCTTCTTTTTAGAGAGGTACTTTCAAAATATGAGATAGGGAGTATCGTCTATACGCGTGGACCCGGGTCTTTTATGGCCATTAAAGTCGCCTATATATTTCTTCAGACCTTATGTATTGTCAATCAATGCAGGCTTTATGCTACGAATGCATTCACATTTAATCAATCTAGACCGATAAAAGCCTTTGGTAAACTCTATTTTATACAAAGCAATGGTACAATTACGACTCAAAAGTTTGAAGAGCCAATAGAAGCTAGATTTGAACTTCCAAAAACAATAGACCTGAGCGATTATTCAGAAGAGACGACACCCTTGTATGTTTTACCTGCCGTGTAAATTGTGTAAAGTCTTTTTGCTCAAAAAGGATTGATGATGATAATAAGTGTACCCGCGACTAGTGCCAACCTTGGCCCAGGATTTGACTCCCTGGGACTTGCTCTTGATTTAAGAAATACGGTTGATATCAGACCGTCTCGTTTTCATTCTGTATCAGTACGTGGTGAAGGTGAAAACAATCCGAAATTAAAAGGTAATAATCTTTTTGTCAGCATCTTTAATGACCACTATAGCAGGTTGACACAAAAGCGTCAACATTTCAAATTTACCTTTAACAACCAAGTGCCGCTTTCTCGTGGATTGGGAAGCTCTTCTGCTGTGATCGTATCGGCCATCGCTTCTGCACATGAAGCCGCAGGAGTGCGGGTGTCTCGTCGCCGTATCTTAAACCATGCCCTGCAGTATGAACCGCATCCAGACAATATTACACCAGCAGTGATGGGTGGATTTAATACGGCTGTTGTGGAGAAAGGTAAGGTCTTCTCAGAGAAGAAACATCTGCCTCCTTATCTGAAAGCGGTTGTTGTTATCCCTAATAAACCTATTTCGACAGCACATTCTCGTACAACATTGCCAAAGTCATATAATAAAGAAAATGCCATTTTCAATCTTTCTCATGCATCATTACTGGTGGCATCTTTTTACAGTGAGAACTGGGAGATGCTGCGTATTGCCTCCAAAGACAGATTCCATCAACGTCAGCGTATGAAGATGCTGCCTGAACTTTTTACTGTTCAAAAAATCGCCTATGAAAATGGCGCATTGATGAGCACGCTTTCAGGTTCGGGTTCGACATTTTTCAGTATGTGCTATGATGAAGATGCGGGAAGAATTCATGAAAAGATGGAACAGCGTTTTCCGGAGTTTGTGGTTAAAACTTTGGATTTTGACAATTATGGCCTGAAGATTGAACGTTAATTTTTTGATACACGGTAATCTAGCAAGAATCTAAGAAAGAATACGGTATAATGGCGCGAAAATCACATATTCCGATCCGTATGTGTATACAATGCAGGCAACGGATGGAACAGTCAAACTTGATTCGCCTTCAGTGCAAGGAGAAGCAGATTCAACTGTTTGAGGGAGTAGGGCGCAGTTTATATGTCTGTGCTTCATGTATTGAAAATCCTAAGCTGGTCAAACAACTAGCAGGTCGTTGTAAAAGCGGAAAAGATTCACATGATAATATACGTAATGTATTGAAGGAGCTAAGAGCTGATGATAGATAAGGTAAGAGTACACGAGATCGCGACAGAACTGGGTATAAAAAGTAAAGAGGTTGTTGACAAGGCCATAGAGATGGGCATCGATGTTAAGACCGCATCCAGTAGCGTTTCTATGGAAGAAGCAGAAAAGATTATGAACTTCGTAATGAATCCAGCTTCTTTGACACCACCAAAACCGAAACCAGTGATTAAAAAAGCTCCTAAAAAAGAAGTGGAAGAGAAAGCGACTGAAGAGAAAACTTCTGCGCAGACACAAGAGCTTGAAGCTAAAACTGAAGAAAAAGAAGCAGCAACAGTCAAAGAAGTCTCAAATGCTCCAGAAGAAGAGGAAAAAGTAGAAGAAGCATCAGTTCCTTCTAAAGCACCTGAAGAAAAACCAATCATCAATAAAGTGCCTACTGACAAAAAACGCTCTGGTCTCAAGATTGTTAAGAAAAAGAAGCCTGAAACAGTAAAATCTGGCAGTGAGGTATCAGACAGTCCCGCAACATATAAATCACCGGAGTTCACCTCAAACTACGGTAAACTGTCTCCTGAAGCGATTGCAGAGATGAATGCACGTTCTTCTAAGAAGAAGAAAAAAGCAGCGACAGCGACTTCACCTAAAAGCCAGGGTAATAAGCTTGACATTTTCGGCGGAGATATGGCTGAAATCTCAATGGACTTTGAAGAAGACCAGGTTGTACTTCTTGATTTCCGTGAAGAAGAAGCGCGTAAAGAGCGTGAAAAAGCTATTGAAGAAGAGCGCAAAGAGCGTGAGGCGCGAAATGCTGCTAACAAGAGCAATCCACAGCAACGTCGCCGTTCAGGCGGTGGCGGACAGCGTTCAGTGGCTCGTGGAAAGGCGAAGAAGCGTCGCCGTAAAGATGCGGCTGATGATATTGTGATAACCAATGTCGAGATACCAGAAGATATTCGGGTATATGAGTTTGCAGAGAAGATCAACCGTCCTATGGTTGAAATTATCAAAGTACTTTTTGATCTTGGGAAAATGGCAACAAAGAATGATTTTTTAAGCAAAGATGAAATCGAGATCCTCGCGGAAGAGTTCGAAGTTGAAGTAACGACTATTGACCCAAAAGCGGCATTCGATCTTGAAAACATTCAAGAGACTGAGGATGTTGAAGTTGACCCGGATGCTGTAAAACGTCCTCCTGTCATTACAATTATGGGACACGTTGACCATGGTAAAACCTCACTTTTGGATGCGATACGTTCAGGACGCGTCGCAGCAGGCGAAGCAGGTGGCATCACACAACATATCGGTGCTTACACAATCGAACAACACGGTGAAAAGATTACTTTCCTTGATACACCGGGTCACGCAGCATTCTCCGCTATTCGTTCACGCGGTGCACATGTGACGGATATTATCATCATCGTGGTCGCGGCTGATGATGGTGTCAAACCTCAGACAATCGAATCAATCAAGATGGCAAAAGAGTCAGGTAATCCGATCATTGTCGCTGTCAATAAAATGGATAAAGAGGGTGCCAATCCGGATATGGCAATGGCAGGTATGGCTGAATACGGCGTGAGCCCTGTCGCATGGGGTGGTGATGTGGAATTCGTGCCTGTATCGGCCAAAACGGGCGCTGGTTTGAATGATCTTCTAGAAGCAATCCTTTTACAAGCTGAAATTATGGAGCTTAAAGCTAATCCTAATGTACTCGCAAAAGCGACAGTCGTGGAATCAAGTGTGGAAAAAGGACGTGGGCCGGTCGCAACTGTTGTTATCAACAATGGTACATTAAAAGTTGGAGATCCGATTGCAGCTGGTTCAGCTCATGGGCGTGTACGTGCACTATTGGATGATAATAAAAAACCGATCAAAGTACTTGGACCATCTGAAACAGGTGTTGTCGTCGGATTGAGTCTGGTTCCTGCTGCGGGTGAGATACTTGTTGCGATGGAAAGTGAAAAAGAGGCCAAAGAGGTCGCGATGAAGCGTCATGAGTATGACCGTCATAAAGAGCTTTCGGTTTCTACAAAATCTACGATGGATGATCTTACTGCAATGATTGCAGAAGGTAAACTCAAAGCATTGAGTGTTATTCTTAAAGCCGATGTGCATGGTTCTCTTGAGGCCTTGAAATCTTCGTTGAGCGAACTGCGTAATGATGAAGTTAAGGTAAACATCATCTCCTCGGGTGTCGGTGGGATCACAGAAAATGATGTTGCTCTTGCAAATGGGTCAGATGATTGTGTTATTCTTGGCTTTAATGTCCGCCCTACAGGTACGGTCAAAGCTGCTGCTAAACAGTTTGGTGTAGAGATCAAGACTTATAACATTATTTACGAGATGATCGATGATGTCACAGGTATGCTAACCGGTATGATGAGCCCTAAATATACTGAAACCAACTCTGGTCAGGCTGATGTCAAAGAGGTATTCAAAATTCCTAAAGGTGTCGTTGCAGGTTGTCTTGTTGTCGATGGAAAACTTGTCCGTGGCGGTTTGGTACGTGTTATCCGTGAGGGTGTTGTTATCTTTGAGGGCGAACTTAATTCATTGAAACGTTTTAAAGACGATGTCAAAGAAGTCGGTAATGGCTACGAGTGTGGTGTCGTTATTGATGGTTATGAAGATGTACAACCAGGCGATGTTATTGAGACATTTACGAAAGTAGAGCAAAAAGTAGAACTGTGACTCCCGCAGAGATAAAGAAAAAACGCACGGAATCACTTCTTCTTGAATTGATCCCTGAAGCGATATCTTCCCTAAAAGATGCCCGTATTCATGAAGTCGATGTTGTTGAAGTCGTTGTTTCGAAAGGGCGAAGCGATGCGAAGGTTTTTTTAGACCCTCACTCCTATACTGAAAAAGAGCGCAATGCATTGTTAAAACTTCTGCGTGGGGCTAAACCGATCATTGAAGCGCACTGTATGCAGGACCAGGGATGGTATCGATGTCCAAATCTGACTTTTGAGTTCGATACACATTTCGAACACGTCTCAAAAATGGAAGACCTTTTTAAGCAGATATCAAAAGAGAGAGGAGAGCAAGATGAGTCTTGAGTCAGATATTCAAAACGTTGTTGAGTCTATGGGCTTATCGTTGTACGACATTGTGACAGTGAGTGAGTTTGGTGCTACGATTTATCGTGTTATGATCAACTCTAAAGAGGGTGTAACACTAGATCAATGTGCTGACATGACACGTGTATTAAACCCACTGTTGGATGTTACTCCACCGGTCAGCGGGGATTACCGGTTGGAGGTGAGCTCTCCTGGAATAGAGCGCAAGTTAAAGTCGCTCAAGCATTTCAATGCCTCTGTAGGGGAAAAGGTGAAACTTGTGCTGATCTCCAACGAGGTATTGAAAGGAAAACTCCTTAAAGTAGAAGATTCAAATATTACTGTCGAAGACGAACAAGTTGGCGAGCAGACGGTATCATTTGATGAGATCATCAAGGCATCGACCTATTTTGACTGGTAATGAAAAGTATATGAGGCTTGCCCTTGATGCTGCATGGAAGTATCAGGGCTTGACTTATCCTAATCCTGCTGTTGGATGTACGATTGTACAAAATGGAGCCGTTATTGCTGTAGCTGCACATACCAAAGCGGGAGAGCCGCATGCTGAAGTGATGGCACTTAAAGAAGCCTATATGGCTTTAAGCATAGACAGAGGCATCGAGAAACTGAGCAAAGCCGAAGATATTCATGAGTATCTTCTGAAGTATCATAACGGGATATTTTTATTCTGCGAGATGTATATCACCCTGGAACCGTGTACCCACCAAGGTAAAACCCCTTCATGTTCAGACCTTATAAAAAAGATGCGTCCCCAAAAGGTATATATTTCTCATTATGACCCTAATCCGGAAGCGACAGGCGGAGCCCATGCTTTGATATCTGGTGGGATAAATGTCGAGTATGGCCTTTGTGAAGAAGAGGGCAAAGCCTTGCTCAAGCCTTTCATGAAGTGGAACGAAGAGCGATTTGTGACTTTTAAATGGGCTCAACGTCTGGATGGGACGATTGACGGTGGGACAATCTCCGATAAGACATCACGAACAAAGGTTCATGCGATGAGGGACAAATGTGACCTTCTTGTTATCGGCGGCAATACCGTGCGTATGGACAGGCCGATACTCGATGCAAGGCTGGTTGATGGTAAAGCTCCCGATGTACTTATCTATTCAAGATCGCAAGATATCGATAAAACGATTCCGCTGTTCGATGTAAAAGGACGTAAAGTCTATATCGAAGATAGTCTTGAAAAAATCAAAAAGTATAAGAATATCCTGATTGAAGGTGGACCTGAAATGTTTAAGGCTACAAGGGATATCACTGATAGGTATTTGTGTTTTCTTTCTCCTGTGAGTGGGGGCAAAGTGAAGTTCTCAAATGAACAAGCAAACTTTACAATTTTGCAAAGTGATAAGCTGGAAAATGATCTGATGATTTGGATGGAGAGATAATGGCAATCGAAAAACAGGAAAAGATCGTTGAGATGTTTAACAATATCGCACCGACTTATGACAGGGCCAACCGAGTATTGAGTATGGGGATCGATAAAACATGGCGTAAGAAGGGGTGTGATCTTGCCTACAAGCTGTATGGTAAAAAAGAGATAGACCTTATCTTGGACATTGCCTGTGGTACAGGTGATATGATGGATTATTGGATGCGTCGCGCACAGCGTTCAGATATTGACGTAAAGAGACTTCTGGGTGTCGACCCATCCAACGGAATGGTCGATGTCGCAAGGGGAAAGTTTCCTAAGTTTGATTATGCGATCTCTAAGGCAACGGATATTCCTGTTGAGGATGCCAAAGCAGACTTTTTAAGTATCTCGTATGGGATAAGAAATGTCGTAGAACGAGAAGAGGCATTGACTGAGTTCAATCGTGTACTCAAACCAGGCGGATTTGTTGTTATTTTGGAGTTTATGAAACGTGAGAATCCGGGTATATTGCCAAAAATAACCGATTTTTACCTTAACAGAGTACTTCCCAAGATTGGCGGGGCTATTTCCAATAACAAAGAGGCCTATGAGTATCTTCCTAACTCAATTGAAGGGTTCTTGACACTGGAGAAGATGCAGCAAGAGTTAGCGGGTGCTGGTTTCGAAGTCTGCTATTCAAAGAGCTTTTCCATGAACATCAGTTCACTTATTATCGCCCGAAAAAAGTAAAGCAAATAAAGAAGAAAGGATTGCTATGAATATCCTCTCTGTTGACGGTCTTAACGAGCAGATTAAAAATCTTCTGGAAACGACTTTTATGCGTACTTTTGTCGAAGGTGAACTTTCCCGTGTGACCTATCATAATAGCGGACATGTCTATTTTACACTTAAAGATGCTTCCTCTTCCATATCATGTGTTATGTTTAGGGGAAATGCATCGAAGCTCAGGTTCCGTTTTGAAGAGGGTCTGAAAGTCGTTTTGGAAGCGGCTATTACCGTTTATAAGCCACGCGGGCAATATCAGTTGAATGTTATTTCTGCCGAACCTTCGGGTCAGGGAGCTTTGGCCTTAGCCTTTGAACAGTTAAAAAGCAAACTCCAGGCACAGGGTTATTTTGCACCTGAACATAAGAAAAAGATACCAAAATACATTATGAGCTTGGGTGTTGTTACTTCCGAGACGGGAGCGGCTTTGCAAGATATGCTTCGTGTAGCGTCTCAGCGATGGCCTTTGCTCAAAATCTCTCTTTATGATGCTGTTGTCCAAGGTGAAAGTGCTCCAAACTCTATAGCCAGAGCTATTAAGCAGGCTGATAAGAATGGACATGATGCTATTGTTGTTGGACGAGGTGGAGGAAGCATGGAAGATCTCTGGGGATTTAATGAAGAGATAGTGGCGAACTCTATCTATCATTGCACGACACCTGTGATATCAGCTGTCGGACATGAGATAGACTGGGTAATATCCGATTATGTGGCTGACTTAAGAGCACCGACTCCATCAGCAGCAATGGAGATGATCCTTCCTGATCAAAATGAGATACTGTTGAATATTGATGCTTTGATGCAACAACTTATACGCACTCAAGGGCAAAGACTTCAAAGGGTTCAGGAGAGAATCATGCATCTTAGATCTTTATACGCTCAAAACTCTATTGAAAACCGTTTGAAAATGAGAATGGATGAGCTTAAGCAGATTAAAGCGATGTATAATCAAAAGATAAGCTATAACCTTGAAAGTGCAAAACGTGAACTTGCTCCGATGTGGGATATGCTCTCTAGGCAGATGAATACAATACTTCAGCGTAAGAGACAAGAACTCAAACAGCTGGAAGGAACGTTCTTAACACAAGATCCCAAACTGAAGAACAAAAAAGGGTTTGCTCAGATCTCTAAAGATAGAAAGGTTATCGAACTTGAAGAGTTGAATGAAGATGATATCTTCAATGTGATGACAGACAGAGTCATTATCAAGGCTCAGGTCAAAGAAAAGAAAACGCTTTGACTTGTATTGGTCAGTGAATCTTTTTTGATGTGGTGTTTCACAGTACCTTAAAAGTAGTATTGGCTATAATTGTATCAGTTAAATAATGCCCACACTAAAGATTATAAATGAAACGTATTTTCCCTCAGAACCATAAACCGATTAAATTTAAATTCAGACAGACTAAAGATGATTTTATTGTGACAGAGATTCCCCTTTTTGATAAACCTAGTGACAAGGGGAACTATTATATCGCCAAGGTACAAAAAGAAGATCTTTCAACCATGGAAATGCTTGATATTCTTGAGGCAGAACTTCAGTGTTTTAACATTGGATATGCCGGGCTTAAGGATAAACATGCGACGACGACACAATATATCTCTTTGCCACTAAAGTTTTCAAAAAGTTTTGAGAAGTTCCGGCATCCAAGGATCAGGATAGTAGAAAGTTTTCGAGCAAAAGAGAAGCTCTCCATTGGAGATTTGAAAGGCAACAACTTCTTTATTCGTCTGCATGATGTCTCTGTAGAGTCTGCACGTGAATTGAAGGAAGTGCTGGATGATATTATGCGCAACGGGATGCCGAACTATTTTGGATATCAGCGTTTTGGCCGTGACAGTGCAAACTTTGAAAAAGCAAGGGATGTCGCACAAGGTGAATTGATGATGAAAGACAGCAAGGTCAATAAGATCATGCTTCATGCGTATCAATCCTACCTTTTTAATGATTGGCTGGCAAAACGTATAGAGATATCATCTGATATCAAAACAAAGGATTGTGAAGAGCTACTTGTTAAGATGAACATATCCCAAGTAGAGTGCGAGATATTAAAAAATCAATCAGGTATCTTTTCTGTCTTACCCGGGGATATCATGTATGAATATAAAAGTAAAAAATGGATAAATGTGACTGATCTACAAGCCATCCGTAAACCCTACAGAGAGCAAAAAATGGTACCAACGGGATTGCTTCCTGGTTCCAAAGCGTGGCGCGCAAAAATGATGGCGGGCGAGATAGAACATGATTTTGATGATCTGGGCGTGGACGCTGTAGGTACACGAAGAGAGGCTGTTGTCTATCCTAAGTCCATTCGACATGAATATCACAAAGAGCAGAAGTGTTTTGAATTGAGTTTTACTCTGCCTAAAGGCTCATACGCGACAGTATTGTTAGAAAACCTTGCCAACAGAGACCTAAGCCCTCAGTGACAGCCATAGGCTGATCTAATAGTTAAACAAAGATTAGAGTAGCTGTGACATCATTCATTTGAACAGATCTACATCAATTATGATGGTTCACACAATTTAGACACAGCGGCTTCTTACAATGCATCAGTCCAATCCAATTAAAGATGGTTGTATGTCATTTTAGGCAACACATTTTTTTCAAAGGCTGAGTATGATCTATGATGAACTTCTATTCTTTAACAACTCAACAACCTATGTTCGATTCGCATCCAATTTTGCGCTGGAGAAGATATCTGAACTGCTTCAGGCAAGGGGACTGAGCCAGGAGATCGCTCTAGAAAAAGCACAGAAGGTTTTTAACCAAGAGAGTGAAAAAGCAACGCTTTGCCTTCATAATCTTCATCACGGTTTCGGTAATGAAATCATGCAGAAGATTTATGCGTTTATCGCGCACAAAGCATTGCTAGAAGAAGTGATACAGTTTGGCTCTTATGATCATATATTAGGGATGATACAGCAGGTCAAGAGCTTTTCATTAAGTGAAGAAGAACTACGAAAGATCAGACATATCTCTCAGGCAAATCGCTATGCGATTGCCCTGAGGGCCTAGACCTTGAGTAGTATTTTGTCCAGGATTGCTGTTGGCAGTAGGCGTTTTAAAGCTCCTAACAGATGAGTTGCCGTGGTGTTATAGTATCTAGGCCTTGGCTTTTTTGATTCTAAAGCCTTGACAATGTTAGCGATGACGACATCAGATGACTTTGTAAATGGGTTACTCTTCTTTTTACCTTCATAAGGCAGCAGCTCTTGTTTGTACTCATTCTCAAATACCGTAGGGTTTCCATGTATATGTTCATAATATTTTTGTGTCGCGTTGATTCTAAAGTGAGAATGCACGGGCCCGGTGTTAATAGTTATGACATGGATTTGCTCTTCTTTATCAAGCTCCAGGCGAAGTGTGTCACATAAACCTTCAATGGCATACTTCGAGGCGTTGTATGCCCCTCTGAAGCGTAAAGAGATAAGCCCAAGGACTGACGAGTGCTGAATGATCCGGCCATATCCCTGAGTCCTCATAATTGGAAGGACTCGCCGTGTCATCTCATGCAGGCCAAAGAGATTGGTCTCAAACTGCTCTTTTAACACCTCTGTGGGGATGTCTTCTACGGCTCCGGGTTGACCGTATCCTGCATTGTTGAACAAGGCATAAAGTTTTCCCCCTGTTTGTTTTAAAACAGCTTCAAGTGTCAGTGTGATGGTTTCAGGTTTGGTGACATCAAGAAGATAGGCTTCCAGCCCCTCCTCTTTTAAGCGTTGGACATCTTCATGTTTACGTGCGCTCGCAAAGACCCTGTAGCCATTTTGATGTAAATAGTGGGCTGTGTCGTAACCGATTCCACTCGAACAGCCTGTAATTAATATTGTTTTCTGCATATGGAATTTTATCTAAATAGTAGGCTTGTTATAGTAGACTTCTTAAAAATTATCAAAAGAGAAAAATATGGGTAAGAAAATTTTTATCACTATAGGAACTTTACTTGTTGTTGCAGGAGCACTGGTCTTACTTCTGCTTGAGGGCAAACCGAAAGAGGTCATTGTCGATAAGGCCAATATCGTGAAAAAGACGGTCAATATGAGTGGAATGACATGTGAAGCGTGTGAGATCGCTATTGAGAAGGTTGCCAGCAATCCAGGTGTGGTAAAGATCGAGGCATCAAGTCCAGAGCAAAAAGCTGTTGTCGAGTTTGACAAGACACAAACGGATATACATACGATCATGAAGGCAATTGAGCTTAAAGGTTTCAAACCTGTCAGTTATGAAGATGAAGAGGGCCTGCATGAACTTATTCCGAGTGAAACAGACAACCCTGCTCATGAGATGAAGTGTGGAAGCGGAAAATGTGGCACAGGAAAGTGTGGAGCAGAGTAAACTTTCGCACAAAAGAATATAAAGGGGAGTATAATGGAGTATCTTTTGGAGTTTTTTGATGCACTCGTTGATCTTAGCAATGCTATGTCGCCATACATTCTATTTGGTCTTCTGTTTGCAGGTCTATTGCATGAGCTTGTACCGGAGACTCTGGTTACGAAACACTTGGGAAAAGAGAGCATCGCCTCCGTTGTAAAATCGACGGTTTTTGGTATACCCCTTCCCGTGTGTTCATGTGGTGTTATTCCCTTAGCGACAAGTATTAAAAAAAGCGGTGCCTCCAAGGGGGCAACGCTCTCTTTTCTTATCTCGACGCCAATAACAGGTGTTGATTCCATTCTGGCAACCTATGGGATGTTCGGTTGGGCTTTTACCTTGTACCGTATCATTACATCTATGATTATTGCCACAGTGGCAGGTATTTTGACAAACGTATGGGATAAGAGCAGTGAAAATGAGTTGGAAAAACCTGCTTTTACAACAGTCGGATCCCCTCAGACACCGGTAAAAATGGCTTCATTCGCAACGACCCCAAACTTCTCAACTGAAAGTAAAGAGGAAGAAGCTGCAAGCTGTTGTTCATCTTCGTCATGTTGTGATAGTGACAGGGACAAAGGATTCTCAATGACAAAGGCATTAAAATATGCCTTTGTCACACTGCTTTCAGACATTGCCAAACCTCTGTTCTGGGGTCTTCTGATTGGAGCCTTGATAACGATAGCAATACCGCAGAATTTAAGTGAGATCTTAATAGAGTACTCATGGCTCTCCTACCTGATCGTCATTGCAATTGCTATTCCGATGTATGTTTGTGCAACGGCTTCTCTTCCTATAGCGGCAGCTTTGATGCTCTCGGGTGTAAGTGCGGGGGCGGCTTTTGTCTTCCTCTCAGCAGGACCTGCGACCAATACGGTCACGATAGGGGTGGTCAAAAAAATGTTGGGAACTCGCTCTTTGTATATTTATCTGGGCAGTATCATCGTGGGCAGTATTCTTTTTGGTATGGGACTGGATTATATATTCAATATCTCCAAGATTAATCCGCAAACATTAGTCCATATGGATGAGCATGCCGGTTTACTCTCAACGATAAGCAGTGTCATATTGTGGGGTTTTGTTGTTTACTTTATGGCTAAGCCTTTTTTTAAAAAGGCCTAGGCAAATGATTTGCCTGATTAAAAGTTTCTTATTCTATTTCTATTTCTCATCAAGTGTATCAACATGTACAGAGAAGAGCTGCTTGACCTTTGATGGGTCTGTGTTAAAAAAGAGAAGGGCGTCTTCATAGGCTTCACTTCCGTGTTCGATTTCCTGTTTTGTGACTCTGCATTCAAGAGTGTTCAGAGCATGTGTGGATTCGTCAAAGCGTATGGTGACCTTTTCATCTTCTTTTATAGTATGGCTTTCAATGATGATGTAAAACGTGCTGTTATCTTTGACATACAGTTGTGAGATGGGAAGTTTTTCTCCTTTGTTATCATCATCTCGTAACAAAGCAAACTGCTTTTGACTTTGGATGAAACGAACATGAAGCTTTGAAAGTTGTGTTGACATTTTATTTTCCTCTTGAATAGTTGGCGAATTATGCTAGGTTATCGCCAATATAAGTATAAAGTATATCATCAGAAACAAAAAGTTAAGATAGTATGAAGTACATTAACGGATCAAAAACTTATTGAAATAGACATCTGTAACCAGCGGACAGCCAAGATGCTTTGAGATGTTTTCTTTTATCTTTCTTTTGATTGTTTCCTTACCTTTGGGTGTGTCTGGGAAGTAATTGTCTCCATACATCGAAAAGGTCTCTATGACAGCGTTCTGTATTAATATCTTATGCTGTTGCAGTAGTGAGAATGACTCTTCCTGGCATTTAACCGAAAGATTAAGAATCAAATAGTTGTTACTGCTGATGTTGACCTTGTATTCGCCTAGGTTATAGATGTTTTCTTCTTGTGATTCTATTTGGAATCTTCTTTGTGTCTCAATGCTGCTATTGCCAAAAGTATAACCAAGTTGGTCCAGAGAGGACTTCTTCTTGGGCAATAAAGAACTGACTAATAAGATAATCGAGATTAATAAAATAAATGCGACAATTGCCAAGCTTGTTTGGATGATTTTTTTATTTGGTTTGATTGGATTAGACTTTTTTTTCATGTGTAGACGATTCTATCAAAAGTACAGAAAAACTATAGCTCAAATCAAAAAGAGAGTGCAATGTTTTTTCGATTTGGTACGCTTATACACATCTATTATCAGTACTGATGGGTTCTTTTAAGGACATGTCTTGTCAGGAGCGGGCCAATGAGCTCATGGATGATCGTTGTCGAAATAATGACACTTAGGACAAAAGGTGCAAAGGGGGCGAATACAGCATCATTTTGTAAAGAGAGTGTCAGACCGATGGCTAACCCGGCTTGGGGGAAAAGGGCCAGACCTATATACTTTTGAGTCTTCGTATCAGCATGCGAGAGTTTGGCCCCTAAATAAGCTCCCGATACTTTTCCGAGCATACGCAGAAGTATGTACGTGAGCAGTACCAGAGGCATAGTATAGATCATCTCAAATTTCAGATGCATTGCCGATAGAATAAAAAAGAGCATAAAGATGATCTCTTCAAGATGATTGTCTATCTCCTCTTCTATCAGCTCAAAGTCTTCGGAGATGTTGGTCATGAACAGTCCCATCACAAGTGATGAAAGGATGGCTTCGAGTCCCCATGACAAACTCAGGCTGTAGACAATAAATATCAGACCAAGGGTTGAAATTGTTTCCATCCCTTTATGGTGAGAAAAGAGTTTGTCTATAAAGGTTGAGATGACGGCACCGATAATGCCAATAACGACACTAAGAGAGATGACGGTCAATGAATTGACAAAAGCGAGAAGATGAAACTCACCTGTACCAATTATACTATCGCTGATAGTGATGGCCAAGGCAAACAGGAGCAGTGCCATGGCATCATCCAAGGCGACAACGCCCAAAAGTGTCGTTGTGAACTTTCCTTTGGCTTTTAACTCATGTATGACAGCAATCGTCGCAGCAGGAGCCGTAGCAGCGGCAAGGCCACCAAAGAGTATGGATATGGCGAGGGCATACTCTGTAGAAAGGTTGAGATGACTTGAGAGCAGATAAAATCCTATACTTACCACGATAAAGGCAAGTGTCCCCTCGAAAAGGGTGATGAATATCACCTGTCTGCCAACTTTTTTTATCTGCGAAAATTTTAACGTTGCACCGATCATGACAGCTATCAGGGAAAGAGACATGTCTATGACGAAGTGACTGTTTTGAATGAAACTTTCAGGAATGATATTAAACACTTCGGGTCCAATGAGCAAGCCTAAGACAAGGTAGCCCACGACTTTTGGAACAGGAAGCTTGCTCATCAGCCATTGGGTAAGTGATCCTAAAAGAAAAATAATACCTAAATAAAATAGTGTCTGCATAGCACTATTGTAACACGAGTTCTTGTCTTTCCGTATATGAAAAGGGATTGGATTGTAGATTGCGATCAAATATTAATATTATAATTTATTATATAAAATTAATTGATACAATATTGAATTCATGGCATTCTTTTAGAGTATATAGAACTCAATTGAAAGGATTCCTTATGTTGATTCTAAACTTTCTCTTTTCTGTTCTGGGAAAAATGTTTTTCTGGGTCTTCTTGTCTTTATTGGTATTGACAGCTCAGGCTGATGAACTCTCTTTGTCAAAATTGGCTAAAGATGTAAATTTAAAATGGGGTGCATGTCCGGCTTTTCTAGGAGAGGCATGTAAGATAGCAGTGCTTCATGGAGATCCATCAAAACCCAACTGTGATGTGTTTTTTAAAGTCCCTGGGGATTATAAAATACCACTTCATTGGCATACTTCGCCTGAACGTATGGTTCTTGTCAGTGGGAAAATGGATGTACAGTACCAAGAAGAGGAAAACAATCTTCTCGTACGAGGTAGCTATGCATATGGTCCAGCAAAAAAGCCTCATAAAGCTTATTGCCATAAAGGGGAAGAGTGTATTTTGTTCATCGCCTTTGAAGCACCTATTGATGCTTATGAAATCAAATAGCAGGAAGTGTTTTGATTAAGACTGTATTATGTCCGAAAAAAGAGCTATAGAATCTTTTAGTTCTCTTCCGGAGTATTGGCTGAGAGTTCTTTTTCTTCGATCAAAGAAGAAGTTTCCGACTTGTTAAGCTTGTCATATTCTTGGAGCGCACGATAAAGGTTCTTTGTAAAACGGCGCGTAAGATGGAGGTCGTTGATTGCAATGGCCGTGACATTGTTTCTTAGTGTCGGTTGCTGGGCAATGGATGAGATGTTATCCAGAGTGCTTTTGTATGAGTTGTCTATCTTTAAAAAATTCGCTTCCATCTTTCCTAGGTCACTGTCTTCACCCTTGATAAAGTCGTTGAAGATAAGTACGCTGTTTAAGATCTGATAGCGGATATTGTGATAAAAGTGCTGTACATTCGCGATTTCAATACCAGCTAAAAGTTCAAGATCGTTCAACATGTCTTTGATGGCCTTGGAAGCCGACGCAAGCCGGGTCGCGATATCAGTCAGGCTTAAAAGGCGTTTTTGCTGTTTCTCTTCGCTGATATACAAGGAGAGAGAGGAAGCGTAATTGTAGATTTCTCCCTCAAGCTCTTGCAACTGTGTATACAGTTTCACATAGGAGACTTCCAAAGGTTCTTTGGAACGATCAAGCAGCTTGTCAATGGCATGATGTTTTTCTAATGCCTGAGGAGGGGCAATATTGATGGCTAAAAGAGAAAAATCACTTACTTTTTGTATGAGATGACGGATTTCTAGCTCCAGACTCTCAAGAGCCACAACGGGGATTTTCACACTGACGGTATGAATGTATTTAGTGGGAACAGAAGGCTCTTTGGTGAATCTCTTGTTTAAAAATTTGGCCAGAGCAGGGATCCAGAAAAACCATAAGAGCACACCCAATACATTAAAGATTGTATGAAAAAGTGCCAAAGCGATAATGGGCTCGTTAACAGAGATGATTAAAAAAGTCAGCTGTGTCAACGGAGAAATAAGTATTAAGGCAACAATGGCCGTGGTAATATTGAACAAAAAGTGCACGGCTGCTGCCCGCTTTTTATCCGGTGAACCACCGACAGATCCAAGAAGGATTGTCACGGTTGTACCGACATTGGCACCAATGATGAAAAGAGCAGCTATCTCAAAAGAGATGAGTTGGGTAAACAGGGCACTCTGTGCTATGGCAATAGCAGCTGAACTAGACTGTATTATAGCAGTGAGGATGACACCGATGAAGACAAATAGGTAGAGGTTGATCTGTTGATATTGTGTTAGATCAAAGTCTTTGGAGATAAAGCTGAAGCTGTCTTTCATACCTTCAAGGCCCAAAAAAATCAGACCAAAACCAACCATTGCACCAAAATAGTTTTTCCAGCGGTTCTCTTTTTCGACAAGAATTGATCCTATACCGCCGATGGCGATGACAGAATAAGCCAGTAGTTTGATGTCAAACTTGAATCCGATAAGCGCTATGATCCAAGAGGTGACGGTCGTACCGATATTGGAGCCAAAGATGATTCCAATACCGTTTTGCAGGCTCAATACACCGGCCCCGATAAGCGAGAGTGTCATCAAGGATACAACGGAAGAGCTTTGGAACAGTGCGGTGGCTGTAAATCCTAGGGAGAGAGAACGGATATTGGTACGCGTTGCATGGTTGAGCATCTTTTTGAAAGAACGGCCGGAAGCACTTTTGATACGTTCTTCCAAATAGAGCATACCAAATAGAAACAGACCTAAAGAGGCTAATATTTCGATGATTGCAATGAGCACCATACTCCCTTTGTTTTTTTATAGTGTAGCATTATTTTAAAACAGCGACAAGATGAAAAAAATAGATATTGATAAATAAGATGGTTGGAAAAAAAAGACAGAGATGTTATGATGTGAAACTGGATGTAGGCCAAGAGAGATATTGATTTGTCAGGAAAAAGATATGAAAAAAGTTTTTATCACGAGTTTTGCAGTTGTACTATTTGCTGCTGTCTACTTTGCTTATTTCAATACAGTGAAGATTCTACCGTTTTATGAACAATTGACACAAGAGCGGGTAGGGAATAAGAAGGATTTACAAAACAGAGATCAGAAGAAGGCCCATTTTGTAGGTTCTTCCAAGTGTGTTGAATGTCATAAGGAAAAACATGCAGCTTGGCACGGATCCCGACATCCAAAGATGATTCAAGAGATCAAGAAGGACCCCTCTGTAGTCGTTGCTGACTTCTCAAAACTTCCTGTTGATGCTGATTTTACACTTGAGGATGCCGTCTATACCGTGGGCGGAAAGTTCAAACAGCGGTATATGATAAGAAAAGATATCAATGGTACTGAAGATTATATACTGGGAAATTACCAGTGGAATGTTCAGACGAAAAAATGGCAAACGTTCAAACCGTGGAAATATTGGTATGAGAACGCTTTTGTTCATGAGAATAGAGGAGTTCCGACTTCACGAGCCTGTGATGGATGCCATTTTAGCGGATTTATGTCTCAACAAAAACGTATTGAACCCGGTATCGCCTGTGAATCGTGTCATGGACCGGCTTCAGCACATGTGCAAGATCCTGATTCAAAGGTTTATCTAGCCTCTTTGAGTGATCCGCTAAGGCAAAATGAGGTTTGTCTGCAGTGTCATATGAGGAACAGGGATATCCGTTTAAAAGAGCAAAGGATGGCAGATATCTTCGGGGATGCAAGAGATTATCCTCTTGGATATGAAGCGGGCAAGCCGTTAAGCGACTACAAATTGCCGGCACCTTTTACAATGGGACACGAGAGTAAAGAGTTTTACGCAAACGGTTCAGGGAAAAAGAATAGAACGCAGGGGAATGAGTTTGTTCATTCGATTAAAGCAAAGCATGGCATTACCTGTATCAATTGTCACAATCCGCATACGCTTGAACCGACAGCTGAAAAAAATACCGGAAACGAACTTTGCATGAAATGTCACTCTTTTGGATCGATCATCGGCCCTCATCAAAAGGAGTTGCAAGAGCATACGCATCATAAAGCAGACTCTAAAGGCTCTCTTTGTGTTGAGTGTCATATGCCTAAGACAGGACGTCATACCGGCCAATCACCATTGACTGTCAGGAGTCATCTTTTTGGTTTTGTAACACCGGAGAAAACACAAGAATATGGTATGCCTTCTGAGACGAATGCCTGTTTTGCCTGCCATAAAGAAGATAGAGATATGAAGAGACTCCAGGAGGATCTTGAGCGTTGGGGAATGGTAAGTTGGGATAAACGCTAGAGTCTGTCCTGAAAGTTCTAGATTATTTAAGTGTGAGTGCTGAGAGATAAGCCCCCAAGAATGAAGCGGTCTGGCTACTGAGTTGACGCATAAAAGACTCGATTTTATCTTCTTGCAGCCAGACAGGTTTGTCTATCTTACAGAGTTTGATGAGTGCCTGTTCAGCATCATAGCCGACGCCGATATGGTCAATCAGACCGACCTCTTTTGCCTGTGAGGCTGTAAAGATATGTGCGTCTGCATATTCGGTATGTTTAACCGGATCAAGCTTGCGCGCACTTGCGACGTCTTTGACAAAAAGTGCATATGTGTCATTAACGACCTTTTCCAGTTCGGCTTTTTCATAAGCCTCCCATTGTCGCGAAGAGGTTCCTACTTCTTTATATTTGCCCGCCTTGACTGTCTGCTCCGAGATACCGATTTTTTGTGCAAGTTCGGAGAAATTACTTCCCTGCATGATAACACCGATAGAACCGACCATAGAACCAGGGTTCGCATAGATCTTGTTCGCATAGATAGAGGCATAGTAAGAGCCGCTTGCAAGTGTGCCGGCAGCGTAGGCAATTACAGGTTTTTCTTTTTTAAGACGCTTGATGGCTTCCATGATCTCTATAGAGGGTGAGACAGCACCGCCGGGTGAATTGATGACAAAGAGCACACCTTTGATATGTCTATTTTTACGGACCTCTTCGAGTTGATCAACAACTAGCCCAGCATCCATGATCATACCTTCAAGTTTCACTTTGGCCAGGTTTGGCTGCTTAAGTTCTGTACCATCAGGTGAAAAGATGATAAAGAGAATAAGAAGAAAGAGCATCGCTTTGAAATGATTTTGTATAAACTTCATCACTGCGAGAAAGGGTGAGAAAAACTGTTTGATAGCATCCATGGTTTAATCTACCTCCGTGTAGGTACCGTTGATAAAACGGTGTGAAATTGGGAATCGCTGTAAAATCAGGTGAATAGGCAACTGATCATTCGGTTCCTCTTCAAGATTGATGACAATCAGATCTGCATTTTTCCCTTCGGAAATCTCTCCGGTATTGAGTTTAAGTGCATTTGCCGCATCCACAGTTACCGCATTAAGCAGTCTTTTAGCGAGCTCTAAAAGGTCACTTTCTTTATGCATAAACAGAGCGATTTTCATCTCTTCAAAAAGGTTGAGGTCATAATTTGAGCTTAGTCCGTCTGTCGCACAAAGCCATTTTATCTGGTGTTCTTCTATATCGTCGAGATTGAGTGCCCCATTTCCAAGAAGACGGTTCGATATAGGACAGTGAATAATAGTATGGCCTGAATTTTTAAGCTCTTTATACTCGTCATCATTCGCATGGATGACATGGGTGAAAAGTGTCGGTATTTCTTTGAAGAGTTCCAAAAACTCTTTTGAGGTGTTTACCGCATAATCCTGTTTTAAAAAATCATTGAAAAAGGGTTTAAAATCACCACTGTTCTCATCCAGCCATTCCCTTTCGGCAGGGCTTTCCATGTAGTGAGCGGAGAGGGGATAGTTACGTAGGACAGCTAAGGCAATCCCCTTTTTTATCAAGGCTGGATGAACGGAGTAAGGGGAGTGGACGGCAACTGCCGGATGAAACCCTTCACGTTTGATCTCTTCCGAGGCTTTAAGTCTGGCATTAAAATCAGCAAAAAGGGCATCAGCCATATTGGCTTGAGAACCGATGAGTTCATTGAAAAAAACAACGTTCTGTTTTGCCTGTGCGGCAGCTTCAAGGTCCATTCCGTGAGAGGATATGGCCCCGAATGTCGTGATACCTGAGCGTAGCATCGTCTGAGTCGCTTTTTTCATGCATTCAATGTCACAGTTGTTGATCAGCTCTTCTCTGTGTTCGATCACACTGTGAAGCCATGGGAGGAACTTGCCGTATTTGAGTTTTGTTTTATTGGCCGAGAATTCGAGATGGACATGTGCATTGATCAGACCCGGCATGATTACAGAATAGGGTGGTGTATCGATAACATCGGCATCAGGGTAGATTTGTAACAGCTCATCAAGAGGTGCTATTTTTTCGATTTGCTTGTCGAAGGCGAGGGATTTTCCACTTAGTATTTTATTATTATACAGGATGTAGGAGGCGTGCAGTATTTTCAAAATTAAAAAGCCTTTATAAAACTAAAAAAAAATTATGCTTTACAAAGGTATAATATATCCTTAAAATTAGATACAAGGTAAATAATGAAAGTTGTAGTTATTCAAGGGCCAAACTTAAACATGCTGGGAGTTCGTGAACAAAATATTTACGGACCGATGAAATTAGAGCAGATCCATGCACAGATGAAAGAGTTTGCACAACAGAATGGGATTGAAATCGAATTTTTCCAAAGCAACCTAGAAGGTGAGATCGTTGATCGAATCCAGGAATGTCTAGGCGATGCGAATGGGATTATCATCAATCCGGCAGCTTACACACACACTTCTATTGCTATCCGTGATGCAATAGCAGCGGTAGCTTTACCTACAATCGAAGTACATATCTCCAACATTCACCGTCGTGAAGAGTTCCGTCGTACAAACATGATAGCACCGGTATGTGCATCCTCAGTGATAGGGTTCGGTCCGTTTGGGTATCATCTTGCTATGACGGGTATGGCACAAATCTTCTCTGAGATTGCCGCGATGCAAGAGGCTCAAAAACAGCACGAGGCAGCACAGGCATAATATGCTTTCAAAGCGTCTGGATAGTAGGCTCACTCTTATCAGGACCTCTCTGTTCCCACGTGTATATGGAGGTTCTACCAAGCGCTACAGTGTTACGTTGGGCGTAGGTGGCAATATTGGGGATGTTGTCCGCCGTTTAGAGAGATTGAACCGTTTTTTTCAGACAGATCGCTATTGTGATTTGATAAGTACAGGACCTATTTTAAAGAATCCACCTTTTGGATATTTGCAACAGGATGACTTCTATAACTCTGTGATGCTCGTCAAGACAAATCTCCAACCCAGGGCTTTTTTAAAATATGTCTTAGAAGTGGAGCGAAAGTTTGGTCGCAAACGCAGTTTTGAGAATGCGCCGAGAACACTTGATATCGATGTCATATTTTATGAGAACAGAAAGATGAAGACCAAAGAGTTGACACTTCCTCATCCTCATTGGAAAGAGAGAGAAAGCGTTGTGATACCGATGACATATATGGAGCGTAGATGAAAATTTTGACCTTTAACGGAAAGTCTCCTGCCGAAGCATTGAAAAAAGCACAATTGGCTGTTGGCGAAGATGCTATGCTGATTGAGACTAAAGAGATACGCAAGAAAAGTCTCAATGAAACAGCCTTGTATGAGATTATTGTCGGTATCGATGATAAATTGGCGGCAGAGCTAGAGGCTAAAGAGGGGAAAAAGAGTATCGATGCATCCAAGCCTGTTGCAAAAAGCAGTGCCGACGTGCTTTACAATATCTCTGAAGCTGCGCGTCAGATATCCAAGATTGCGGAAGTTACAGAGGAGAAGCCATCTCTCTTGGATGATGAGTATGAGAGTGACAGAGTCGTTGTCCGAGTGAAAGAAAAAAGTTCCGATCCGGTTGAGTTCAAACAGATAAAAGATGAGATAGCAAAACTTGGGGACAAGGTCAAACTGATTCAGAATATGTTCTGGGAAGAACGCTCTGACATGCTGGGTAATATTCATATCCCGCCGGAATTCTCTGAGATATACAAGTTGACTTTAGAAAGCGGTATGAACACCAAACATATCGAAGAGATTATGAAGCTTACCCTTGAGCATATGCCAATCAAGATGAGAGAGAACTCACAAACTGTGAAACGTTATTTCCAGGTCTTATTACGTAAGATGGTGCCCGTTAGAATGGAAACCACACCTAAAATGGGTACAAAGAAGGTCATTATGCTAGTCGGTCCTACAGGGGTGGGAAAGACAACAAGTATCGCCAAACTGGCAGCACGTTTCTCCTACATGATGCAGAAAAAGTACAAGGTGGGGCTAATCGTCTTAGATACCTATCGTATAGGAGCGGTAGAACAGTTAATGCAGTATGCCCGTATGATGAAACTTGGGATTGAAACGGTCGTGGACCCTCCTGAGTTCGCTTCAGCATTGAACGCTTTGAGTTATTGTGATTATATACTGATTGATACGATGGGATCTTCCCCGTATGACAAAGAGAAGATTACTAAGATCTATGACTGTCTGCAAAACAATACCACAGACCTTCAGATCGATACCGTTTTGGTACTTCCGTCTTCAATCAAGTATGAAGACCTCAAAGCGACCTATGAAAACTTCGAGCCTTTAGGCATCGATACGATGATGTTTACCAAACTAGATGAGACAAGAGGTTTTGGGAATATATTCTCTTTGATGTATGAGACGTCAAAACCAATCTCCTATTTTTCTGTAGGGCAGGAAGTACCTGAAGACTTGGTCGTAGCCAGCAGTGATTACCTGATAGACTGTATGCTTAACGGTTTTGACAGGAACAAAAGATGATCACTCAGGCCCAAAAGCTTAAAGAGCTTGTCGAAGAGAACAACAAGTCAACGGCAAAGAAAACGCGTTTCATCGCCATTACCAGTGGCAAAGGCGGGGTCGGAAAGAGTACGATCAGCTCAAACATTGCCTATCTGATGGCACATTATGGTCTGAAAGTGGGTATCTTCGATGCAGATATCGGTCTGGCCAACCTAGATGTTATGTTCAATGTCAAGATCAAAAAGAACATATTGCATGTGCTTAAAGGCGAGGCAACGGTAAGTGATATACTGATCCCGGTCGCACCAAATCTTCTGCTTATTCCAGGAGAGAGCGGAGACGAGATCTTGAAGTACAGTGACGGGAGCATGTTTGAACGCTTTATGCAGGAGTCGCATGTACTTGATGATCTGGATGTCCTCTTGATCGATACAGGAGCCGGGATAGGGGAGCATATTCAGCTTTTTTTAAACGCTGCGGATGATGTGATTGTCGTTACTGTTCCCGATCCTGCTGCGATTACCGATGCCTATGCTACGATCAAGGTGACCTCAAAGATCAGAAGCAAGATGAGCCTGATCTTTAATCAGGTGCGATCTGAAAAAGAGGCACAGCTACTCTATGATAAAATATCAAAGGTAGCAAGAGCAAATATAGGCCCGGCCTTAGAACTTGAGCTGCTTGGAAAAGTCAATGCGGATGAAAAAGTCGGCAGGTCGATCAAGCAAAGAAAGATTTTTTCTAAAGAAAACCCTATGTCACCAACGACACGAGATCTTGAGAAAATCGTGAAAAAATTATCACGTAACTTGGAACGAAACATGCTGGTATCTGCTGAAGAGAGTGGTATTCAGGGACTGTTTAAGCGACTGATGACACATTTTTAGACTGAGTGGATTATTAAAGTTAAGGGAGCTCGATTAAGATATGCGTAGTACGAATTTTGTCTCCTTTCTAACGGTACAAGGTTTTTTCATAGGCTTTGTATTCTCGCTTTTAAAAGCACAGGACGCAGAAGGCATTTTGATCTATACGCTATTGATTACAGCTTTTTTCTATCTGTTCTCGCACTTTACGATATCCTTTTTTATCCGTTATAGCCCTATACGAGAAGAGTACTTTCCTAAGATGCGTCATGAGGGAGATTTAGACTATTATGTCAATGAGATATCCAAACGGGAGAAGATCATTGAGAGCTCATATGACTTTTTAGAAGCTTTGGATAAAAAATACAAGACACAAAAGCCTAAGCGAAAGAGGGCGTGATGGAATGCAACAGAACAAACGCCTATGCGAATGAACTGAAGCATAAAGAGGATGAACTTGCAATACAGTATCTTCCTGCGGTTAAAGCGATGGCTTTTCGTCTAAAGGAAAGATTGCCAAGTTCAGTCGATTTTTGTGATCTTACCGCTATTGGTACAGAAGAGCTGGTCAAACTTGCCCGCCGCTATGATGAGACACAGAACGATTCATTCTGGGGATATGCGAAGACACGTGTCTATGGGGCGATGTTGGACTACCTTCGTTCACTGGACATTGTAAGCCGTTCAAACAGAAAGCTGATCAAGATGATTGACAAGGCGATCACTGCGCACATGGCGGAACATGAAGAGGAACCCAGCAACGCAGAACTTGCAGAGCTTTTGGGTGAGAGTGAGGATAAGATAAATGACGCACGTATCGCTTCCGAGATCTATGCGGTGATGCCTATTGATGAGCAGCTCTCCCTGGCAAGTGAGAGCAGTACACTAGAGACCGTGGAAAGAGAGAACCTGATCGAGGTGATCGAAGCGGTCTTGGAAAATCAGAGTGAAAGAGAACAGTTGATCATTCAATTATATTATTTTGAAGAACTTTCCCTAAAAGAAATTTCTGAAGTGTTAAATATTACTGAGTCGCGTATTTCACAGATACATAAGGCTTTACTCAAGAAAATCAGAGATTCCATAGGAGCAGATCATGGCTGATATACTCTCCCAAGAAGAGATCGATGCTCTTTTAGATGTCGTGGATGACGAGGGTGATGACGCCTTTGGATTAGACGAGGATGAGGTCTTTGAACAGAAGCAGATCACGCTTTATGACTTTAAACGTCCCAACCGTGTTTCAAAAGAGCAGTTGCGTGCCTTCAGAGGTATACATGACAAGATGGCGAGATCTCTTTCTTCTCAGATCTCAGCTATCATGCGCTCCATCGTAGAGATTCAGCTTCATTCGGTTGACCAGATGACTTATGGTGAGTTCTTGATGTCTTTACCAAATCCGACATCGTTCAATGTCTTTTCGATGAAACCACTGGAGGGCTCAGGCGTTTTGGAGATCAACCCATCGATTGCCTTTCCAATGCTTGATAGGCTTTTGGGCGGGAAAGGTGAGCCCTTTGAATCCAACCGTGAGTTTTCTGATATCGAGCTGAGCCTGTTTGAGACAGTCTTGCGTGTCATGATGAGTACGCTTAAAGAGGCTTGGGGGCCTGTTACAGAGGTCTATCCAACAGTAGAGTCAAAAGAGTCAAGTCCGAATGTCGTACAGATTGTTGCACAAAATGAGATTGTCGTCATGGTTGTTATGGAGATCATTATTGGGCACAGTTCTGGGATGATGAACATCTGTTATCCTGTTATTGCACTCGAACCGGTGCTGCCAAAACTGGCGTCGCGTGATCTGATGCTTAATGAGACGAGTTCTAAGAAGAGCCGTAACCAAGAGCTTCAGGTACTTATCGGGGGTGCCAAGGTAACGGTTGAGGCAAACCTGGGTATGGCTGAACTGACTTTAAGAGAAGTGCTCAATCTTAATAGCGGAGATATTATTAGGCTTAATACAAGTGCAGATGATATTGTCAGCTTAAGTGTTGATGGCAAAGAGCGGTTCAAAGGGGAAATAGGACTTCGACGCTTTAGAAAATCGATCTGTATTACGGAGATCATCTACACGGAAAGAGATGATGTCAAGCGCGTGTTAAAACGTTATGAAGAGGTTCGTCGTGACAAGATATCTGGAGTAAAAGAGATTATGTATAACGAACAAAACGAAGATGAAGATGAGGATTATGCCTATGAATGAGTTTATCAAACTTTTTGAATCTGAAACGATTGCTACAATTGAAGGGTTGACAGGTCAGGCACCTACCTTGGAGCTAAAAGAAGAAGAGACAATATCAATCGTCTCAAACATTATACCTCCTACAGCAGTAGTCTCAGCCGAGATTAGTGGTGATATCGAGGCAAAAGCTGCCATAGCAATCCCTCCAACCTTGGCAACGGCTTTAGGTGACTTAATGCTTGGCGGAGAAGGTGAAGGCAAAGAGAGTATGGATGATGAGGACCTGGATGCGACAAAAGAGATCGTATCCAATATTCTTTCGGCACTTTCAACTGCGTTGACCTCTCAAGCGGAGCTTCCCTCTTTGAACTTTAAAGTCTCGAACATAGAGTTCGTCGCAGAAGATGGCGAGATCAACCTTGAAGCATATTCAAAGATGTTCGTTTATAACTTCAGCTTAGGTGATATCAACTCTTTATTGATGTTTGTCATCGATGAAGCGACAGAAAAAGCCTTAAGTGCAGAGGAAGCATCATCATCACCTGAGGCCGCTGCCCAAAAAGTCGATGAGACGCCTGCAGCTGCATCTTCATCAGCAGCCTTTATGGGTGATGCTGACAACAATATAAACCTGATTATGGATGTTAAGCTTCCTCTTCGCGTTCGTATCGGTGGAAAAAAGATGCTATTGCGGGATGTACTCAGCATGGATATCGGTTCGGTCATAGAGTTAAACCAACTTGCTAATGATCCTTTGGATATTTTAGTGGACAACCATATAATAGCTCAGGGGGAAGTCGTCATTGTAGATGGAAACTTTGGCGTACAGATCACGACGATTGGCAGTAAAAAAGATCGTCTGCAACAGCTTAAGGGATGATCCCTTTATTATTTACTCTGAGGATGTTCTTTACTTTATACTTAATGTAAAGAGTATACTCATCTAACTATCACCTTGTAAAGAGGAGCTCTTATGGAACGCCGGAGAAAAGGCCAGAAGGTCTTACAGGAGAGATATGCCAGAGATATTAAATCAGCTGATACATGGTCTGTATTCAAGATCATTGCTGATTTTGTACATGGCTTTGATGAACTTGGTGATCTGGGCCCCTCAGTCACGGTCTTCGGATCGGCACGCACAGACAAAGAACATCCCTATTATAAGCATGCTGTGATATTAGGAGACAAGCTTGGAGCAGCCGGTTTTAATGTCATAACAGGCGGCGGTCCTGGCATTATGGAAGCAGCTAACAAGGGTGCTTATAACAACCCGGGTGTCGAGTCTATCGGCTTGAATATCGATCTTCCAATGGAACAGTCTATCAATCCGTTTACGACTAAACAGAAGACCTTTGACTACTTCTTCTCGCGTAAGGTAATGTTGGTCAAATATTCTATCGCTTATGTTATATTTCCGGGAGGATTTGGGACACTCGATGAACTTTTTGAAGCGCTTACATTGATCCAGACCAAAAAGGTCGCCGGGGTAAGAATCTTTGTCGTCGGTGTAAAGTTTTTTCAACCTTTGATAGATTTTATGAAAAATACCTTGTTGGCTGAGAGAATGATAGATCCTGCAGATTTGGATATTATTACACTTACAGATGACCTGGATCATATTGCCGATCAGATCAAAGCCTCACTGGGTGCACAAATCAAGGCACTTAAAGAAGTGGGTATGGAGAATACAGAGTATTTCAACTCACTCAAGGATTTCTTTGAGAATCGAGATATAGATGAAGGAAAAGACTCATACAGCATATAATCTGTATGAAGAGAAGTAGGGAAAAGATGTCAGGACAAGAAAAGACAGATAAGAAAAAAGTTCTTATAGGGATGAGCGGGGGAGTCGATTCGACTGTCTCAACACTTTTACTCAAAGAAGAGGGGTATGAGGTCGAAGGTGTCTATATGAAACTTCACTCTAAGCCGGGATATCATGAGATTCATCAGGCACGTGCACAAAAGGCTGCTGATTTTGCCGGCGTCAAGCTTCATATCCTTGATCTTCAAGAGACATTCAAAGCAAAGGTTGTAAGCCCTTTTATCCAGACCTATAAGGATGGGCAGACACCAAATCCTTGTGCTCTGTGTAACAGAAACCTTAAGTTTGGTGAGATGCTGAAGTTTGCAGATCAAATAGGTGCTGATTACCTTGCAACGGGTCACTACATCCAAACGGACGGCAAATATCTTTATCAAGCCGAAGATGACACAAAAGATCAGAGCTATTTCCTTTTTTATATTCAAAAAGAGGTTCTGCCGCGACTTATCTTCCCTTTGGGCACACGTCATAAGAGTGATATCAAAGAGTATGCTGCTTCCATCAAGGGATTGGAATCCTTCGCATCCCAGGCAGAATCAAGTGAGATCTGTTTTGTGGAGACGACCTACACGGATGTTTTAAAAGACTACGTACAGGTTGATCAACCGGGTGAGGTGATCGATGCGGATGGAAACGTGGTCGGTGAACATAAGGGGTATATGCATTACACGATCGGCAAGCGTAAAGGTTTTACGGTGCATGGTGCACATGAACCGCATTATGTCACGAAGATTCTTCCCGAGACCAATCAAATCGTTGTGGGTTTGAAAGATGAACTGGAGTGTTTTGATGTGGTGATCAGAGATGTGAACATGTTTGATGAACGTACAAGTTTTGATACGACAGTAAAACTTCGTTATCGTACAACAGCAGTCAAATGTCATGTCGAAATTGATGGTGATACGGGTATAATAAAACTCGAAGAGCCTGTCCTTGGGGTGGCTAAAGGACAGGCGGCTGTCTTTTATGACGGGAACAAACTTATAGGCGGGGGCTGGATAGCTTAGTCTATATAAAATTCTGCCATGATAGGAAGATGATCAGAGTAGCCTTTTCCGGTATGATGATAGGGCCGGCTGCGGCTTCTCTCCCACCGGTAGAGTTTCTTTTTCGCTTTAGTAAGAAGGTAATCCTTTATAAAAGGTCTAAAGCTTCCTGAAATATAATGGCTTTTTGATGGATCGATCAAGGAGGGGGATATGATCATATGATCGAGTGCCTCTTTTTTCCCCTTGAAGATGTGAGACCAGCGTTCTTGTGTTTTCAGCTCCATCCAAAGATTATAACTCCCATCTTCTTTTAATGTCTCTTTGGTATAAAGTTCTTCGTTCTCATCGATAGTATGCAGAATATGGTTGATACCGGTGATGCCGTTGGTATCGTTATGTCTTCGTTTCTTGAGAAATGTCCTATGCTCTTCATAGTGGGTATTGAAGTCACCCAAAAGGATATAATCACTCTTTTCAGGAAGCTGTTCAAGACGTTTTTTCAGGGCCTTTGCATAGAGAAGACGCTTGCTCTCGGGACCTGACTTTGATTTCCAATGGTTGATAAAGATATACAGCGGTTTTGAGCCGATGTTGAGTTTGATTTCGAGAATATTGCGCGGTGTAAGGCTATGTGATACAAAGATCTCTTGATGGGTGAATGGGTATTTACTTAAAACAGCTGATTTTACGGAGCTGTTCTTTTTATCGGCAATGGCACGAAACTTGAAATAGAGCCCTTTCCTCGACAACTCTTTTTGTAACTCTCTTAAGGCAATATCCGACTCTATCTCGCTAAGGCCTATAATGTCAGGATTGATGTCGACAATGACCCTGGAGATGTTCTTGATCTTTTTTCGAAAGTTTTCCTGATTCCATTGCCATAGGGTATTGGGAATATACTCGTTATATTCTGTCCCATCGTATTTCAGGTCAAACAGATTTTCGACATTATAGGCGGCAATTTTCACGTTGGTCCCTCCAAAGAGTGATAAGCTCAAAATAAGAAGAAACCAGAGGTTTCTCATGCGGCAATACCGTTAAGACGAAGCAGTCCTGAGGTGTCAAGCTCTCTTCCCATGAACTTTTCAAACAGTACGGACATACTTTCACTTCCCCCCAGACCAAGGATGATATCTCGGTAGGAAGCAGCGATTTCCTCTTCAAAGATACCGTTGTCAATAAAATGAAAAAAAGCGTCAGCCGAGAGGACTTCAGCCCATTTGTAAGAGTAATAACCAGCAGCGTAACCGCCTGCAAAGATGTGGGCAAAACCGTTTTGGAACTTATTGTAGCTTGGCGGCTTAAGCAGAGAGACTTCATCTCTTACAGTATCCAAAAGTTCTTGTACTGCTTGACCGGTATGAAGTTTCATATGCAGTTTGAAGTCAAATATAGAGAACTCCAGCTGACGCAGCATGCTCATTGCGGACTGAAAGTTTCTTGCCCTGTCAAGTTTAGCTATCATCTCGTTAGAAAGTACCTCACCACGTTGGTGATGTTTGGCAAAAAGACGAAGGACCTGAGGCTCATAGGCGAAGTTCTCCAAAAACTGTGAAGGGAACTCGACCGCGTCCCATTCGACACCGTTGACACCGCTAACCGAACTCTCCTCTACTTTAGAGAGCATGTGGTGCAGGGCATGGCCCATCTCATGGAAAAGGGTCACGACATCGTCATGGCGTAGCAGTGAAGGGTTTTTTGGTGATGAAGCAGGAAAGTTGCAGACGATGTAAGCCGAAGAGAGCACTGTTTCCCCTTTTTCATCCTTGCAGTGTGTCTGCCAGTTGTTCATCCAGGCACCGCCGCGTTTGGATGAGCGCGCTTCGAGGTCTATGTAGAGGCGCGAACGCAGAGTATTGTCGATATAGAGGTCGTAAGCCGATGCCTTCTCGTCCCAAAGTTTGACATCGACAGGACGGAACTCGATGCCCAGAAGCTTGTTCAGGAAGTCAAACAGGCCTTTGACGACAGAGTTCTGTTCAAAATAGGCTCTGTAGGCTTCTTCATCGATATCATATTTCTGTTTTTTTAAGATCTCACTGTAGTAAGCCGTGTCAAAACTTTGAAGTGTGTTCTGTCCCTCTTGTTTTGCCAGTTCTTCCAACTCTGAAAGTTCCCTTTTCCCCTGTGCTTTTGACGAGATGGCGAGTTCTTCGAGGAATTGGATCACTTTATCTGTCGATGTCGCCATCTTTGGAGCGATAGAGAGTTCGGCAAAGTTATTGAAACCAAGCAGTTGGGCCATTTCCTGACGCAACTGCATCAGTTCGTCGATGATAACTGCATTCTGCGGTGCACGTGTCGTATAGGCCTTGTAAAGCTCTTCACGGAGTATACGGTTCTTCCCATAGGTCATATAGGCTATATATGATGGCATCTGCAGGGTGAATTTATAGCTCCCGTCCTCTTGTCTGGCAGCTTCAAGATCAGACTCTGGTATACCTTCGATATCTTTTTCATCTTTAATGATGAGCTCATAAGCATTTGTCGCATCCAAGAGGTTTTGCGAAAAGTCATTGGAAAGTGTACTTTTTCTGAGGTTTATCTCTTTTAGACGGTCCTTTTTTGATTGTTCAAGGTGCGCACCGCTGAGTTCAAAATCCCGGATATTATGATCAAGTACCTGGTTCTGTTCCTGATTTAAGGTGTCCGTTTCATTCTCTTTAATTGTCTTGAAAGCCTGGTAGATATCTTCGTTCTGCGAGACTTCTGTACCGTATTCGGTCAGCATAGGTAGGGCATCAGCATACACTTTTTGGGTCTGTTCGGAGTTATTGACAGAGTTGAGATGTGATATGGGCGTAAAGAACCACTCCAAACGTTCATCGATCATCTCAAAGGGTTTGACAAAGTTGGCGTAGGTCTTGTGCTCGATACTGAGCAGATCATCGATCTGTTTCTTGCTTTTTTCTAGAAGGGCGTTAAGTTCATCAATAGCGGTGTCGAGGTTGACATCAAAGTCTAAAAACATATATATATCCTTATAATTTGATGACATTGTAAACTCTTTTTTCTGAAAGAGATGTTTACTGATGAGTTTTGTATATGCTCTAAGGATGGAGTAATTATCTGTTGATATAATATAATAAAATATTATGAGGATGTATGATGAAAAACTTGATTGTTTTGGTTGTTTCTGCTTTTTTTGCTGGTTCACTGCTGGCTGCAAGTTGCGAGGTGGAGAGTATGAGTGTTGAGTGGATCGCTTTTGAATCACCTGACAAAGTAGGTATAAGAGGCAGCTTTGATACCCTTAATTTTGAAGCCCAGCAGAAGAGGGACGATTGTGCTTTTTCATATTTCACGATGGCGACGGTACACATCGACACAAGTTCGGTAAAGACTCAAAATCAAGAGCGTGACAAGACCTTAGTCAAGGCTTTTTTCAAACATATGATAGAGGGAGATTATATTGATGCGATCATCAAGCGTGTTGACCTGGACAAACAGGAGCTGAGTGTCGAGATCACGATGAATGATGTCTCTCAAAGTATTTACATGCCCTATACCTTTGATCAAAAACGATTAAAGGCACACGGAAGGATAGATCTGGTGAATTTTTTGGCTTCCCCGGCATTAAGCTCTATTAATGAGGTTTCTTCGCACAAGGGGAAAGGAAAGGTGTGGAGTGATATCGATGTCTCGTTTGAACTGGTCTTAAAAGAGGCCTGCGAATAAGTAAATGCCAAGGCGGGGGTTCGGTGTTATAAATCCGCCTGCATAGAGTTGCGGCTCGCTTTGTGATTATTGGTTTGCATGCAGAGGTATTCTGATAATAAAACGGGCACCCTCTTGGGTGTTAGAGACATCTATACTGCCTTTACAATGTTCTTCAACGATTGTCTTTGACATATACAATCCCAGTCCCGTCCCCTGTTTTTGATCCTTGGTAGAGACATACGGCAAAAACAGGGTATCGATGACATTTTGATCAATACCTTTCGCGTTGTCTTCTATGCTGATACAGGCGTATCCATCTTTATCCCAGCAAGTGATTTTTAGGATCGGATCTTTGATTTTACGGTCGCTAAAGGCATCTTGGGCATTCTTAAAGAGGTTTAATATAACCTGCTCCATCTCCCGTTCAAAGGTAAGATAGGATTTATCAGAGACATAGCTGAAATCGACATGAATGCGCTCTTGATGAAAAGCGTGTTCTATCAAGGTATAAGACTTGGAGATGATGATTGAGCTTTTTGTCATGATAGCTTCTTTATCTGGTTTGAAGAAATCTCTAAAGTCGCTGATAGTGTTTGAGAGGTGTTTAATCTGGTCCTCAAGCTCATCATAGGTCCTCATAATCTCTTCTTCGTTTGACTGCTCCAGTGCAAGATCAACACGTTGTTTGTTCATCAAGGCTGTCATAATGGCCAAAGGTTGACGCCATTGATGGGCAATCATTGAGATCATCTCTCCCATCTGTGCATGCCGTGTCTGCATCAAAAAGAGTTTTTCTTTGATATTTCTCTGTGTCGCATCATCCTGAATGGTCACAAAGTTCATGATCTTTTCATGAGAGTCAAAGAGAGGAAAGATTGTCGATTCGCAGTCAAGAAGATCACCGTTTTTCATCTTATTGATCAGGGTGCCTCTCCAGATGGTTTTATCCACTTTGATGCTCTTCCATAATTTCTCATAAAACTCGTCAGAATGTGAACCGGAACGAAAAACATTCATCTTTTTTCCGACAAGCTCTTCATGGGTGTATCCCGTCATCTCTGCCGTTTTTTTGTTGGTATAGACGATAAAACCATTTTCATCCGTAATCAGGGTTGAAAAGGGGTTCTGATCCACCACCTGTGAAAGACGGGATATAGTGGCTTTACTATTTTCTGCTTCAGTGATGTCCTGTATGGTTCCTGAAAGAATCAGTACACCTTCATTTGAAAGCAACTCTCCTTTTTGATGGACTATTTTCTCTTGACCATTTGGGATGATGATACGGTGTATGACATCATAATTCTCCTGGCCTGAAAGTGCTTTATCAACAGCCTTGGATACATAATCGACATCATCAGGATGGAGGTGTGAGACAAACCATTCTATATCGATGTCGAAAGAAAAGGGATCGAGTCCATAGATCCTATAGGTCTCAGCGGACCAGATTACCTTATCATTCTGAGTGTTAAACTGCCAGCTTCCCACATGTGAGATCTCTTGGGCTTTGTTCAGGTTCTCTTCACCAAGTTTTACACTCTCATATAAGGCGATATTCTGATAAAGGATCACAGCCTGTGACAAGAGCAGTTCTATTGTTTTTAGAGTCCCAGGATCAAGAGGAATATGCACCTCTGTCTGTTCCAGATAAAGCAGACCTTTGATGGAGTCTTCCAAGAATGTAGGAAGACAAAGGCATGAGGCGGGTTGTTGGGATTGAATATACACATCAGATTGTGACATGCCACTCTCTTGAGGTCTTTGAATATCGATCCTCTCACCGGTATTAATGGTATAGGTTATCAGGCTTTTTGGAATTGATGTGGACTCCTCGATAGGGGTCTTGTCATCGTAAATCATCTGTTTTTTAAAATCAATGCTTGCACGTGTGAAAAAACTGCCTTCATGTTCAAGGATCAAGACTGCTTTGGAAGCTGTGGCATTTTGCAAGATGATCTGCATGAGATCGTGGATAAGCTTTTTCGTATCTTTCGCTTTAGAGATAGTACTAAAGGCAGCAAGAAGTGTTTGAAAGTTGTTGTTTGTTATAGGTAAGACGGACTTTTCTTCAGTTGCATCAGCTCTCTTCGCCTCTTCATTGTGAAGTACGCTTTTCACATGCTTCGCAATAGAGTAAGCTCCCCACTGATTTAGTCCGGAAATGGCTTCATTGAAGTAAAAATCACTTAGGTCATGATAATATGAGCGCTTCCAAAAACGACCGGCGCATAAACTACTCAGCGCCAGTAAAAACGGGTTTTTTATTCTTCGGGCTTCGTTTATCGCTTTATCATATATCTTGATGACATCCCAGGCTGTAGCCTTGTTCTTCATCTGTTCCGCTTGTAACAGAAGCTTTGAGAACTTGAAGTTAGTAGGTGATGCCTTTGCATAGGTGTCAAACTCTTCCAAATCCAGTCTCAATGTTATCTTCTCTTTGGGATTTAAAGGTGTCTGCTTGCCAAGAGCTAATAAGGCACGGATAAAATGGAGTCTGATCTTAGGAAACATGATCACTTCATTGGAAGCAAGGTTGACATAATCATCCAAGTATTGCAACCCTTCGTCATAAGAAGCTTTGAGAAAACACTCTTGTGCCTGTATGATTGCATGCCAGGCTAGGGCAGGATAAAAGTTGTCTTTTTTCCAGAGTTCAATAGCGCTTTTCTCATCAAAAAGAGTAATACTGTCCAATTCCTGCATGTTATTGATCTTTCGGACCAGTATATCAAAGATCGCGATCATCTTAAGGTCACCGGAATTTTTGATAAAGTCACTCTCTGTCGTGATTTTTTCAGCCACCTTCTCTAAGGAAAAACCGGAAAGAAAATTTGAAAAATGCATTAAAAAGTTTGCCCAGGTTCCAAAGACGACGTCCCCATTGAGTCTGCTTTGGTTCAGACTCTTTTGATAGATTGTGACATTCTCCATTAAAGGTCTGGTATACGGATTGATGAAGTTAGCAACAAAGTTGTTTATTTTTGGCAGCATCACAAGATCATGATTGAGTTTTAAAGCGACTTTGCCGAAAAGGTATCCTTTTCTATACTCTTTTTGCGAGACTAACTGTGAACCATAGATAACATACCCGAGAGCAGACTCTGTGGTATTTCCATGTATGAATGAAGTGTAGACAATGCATAAAGAGGCCCATTGCATCTGTTTCACATCGGCCATGTAGAAAGCGATTTCCCAATAGTCGATAAGCAAGGATGCGATGGATTGCTCCTTTGGCTTATGCACTTTAGGGAGCTGAAGAATCTTGTTGGGGTGTTTAAAAAGAGTGTGTTTATGGATTTTACTCTGAAGTTCATCTATCTCATGTTGCATATCATCACTCTTGTTGGGAACAGGTAAGCCCAATGTATTTAAGAGCGAGTTGGCAAGTTTTATTAAGGGATGAAACCCTTTCCCCTGTGTGACACAGATGTTCTTGTATAGATTAAAACATAAAATCTTCTCTTTTAAATATCTTGCTTTTGAAAAAAGTTCTTCGATCTCTTCTATTGCTTGATCATGCTGAGCATTGAGATAAAGCGTTCTGACTAGGAGTGTTTTATACTCAAAAGCAGTATGGAATGCCTCTTTCCATAGTCCCTTATGAAACAGGTGGGTGTTGATCCATTTGACTTGCTCAAGGGCGAGTTGATTGGCATTGTTGGCGAGTGTCTGCTCAAGAGCTATCAGGTTGAGCTTAAACAGATACTTTGGAAAGTTTCCATTTGTGTAAGCCATATTAAGATGTCCCACAATAATAATGGGGTTATTATATTCATTAGACTCATAAGCATGTTGTAAGAACTTTCCTATTTTAAAGCGAATTTTTTGCTTATCATGTAGAGGGATAAGTTTGTTGATATTCTCTCGGGCAAAACTATGTACAAACTGGTACTGATTCATATGCAGATAAATATAACCATCATTGTGAACTTCATGGATGATTGTATTGTCAAAACCAAAGTTATGCATCATTGTAAGGGTCATATCGAGATCAAAAGAGCTTCCCAACAGGGCTAGATATGATAGATATTTTTGTTTTTCCTGAGAAAGTTTTGTAAACTTGTCATTGAGCAGTTTGGCGATGTTGATACTTGTATTATACTTGTGTATGTCAGCTATGGAGTAGTCCCATTTTCCTTTTTTGAAAGAGAGCTCTTTGTCATCAATAAGATAATCGAGCAGGGTTTTGATATAAAATGGATTACCACCTGTTTTGGTATGGATGATTGCTGAGAGTTCTTTGATCTTTTTAGTCTTGGAAGAGAATAGGGTAATAAACATCTTCTCTACATCATCTTTGCTGAAGGGGGAAAGCTCGATATGAAACACAAACTGTTTCGGTCTATGGAGCACTTTGTTGATAAAGGATTGGGCATTTTTGTTTTGTGAAATCTCATTGTCACGATAAGCACCAATAAAGTGAAGATAGTTGATTTTTGACTTTAAAATGGATTCTTCCAATAGTTCTATTGAGGCCGAATCTGCCCACTGCAGGTTGTCTAGAAAGATGAGATAAGGCTGTTCTTGTGTTGCGATGTTTTCAAAAAGTTCTTTGACAGCTATGCAGAGCTGACTTCTTGTATCAACTGAAGAAGACAAAGTGCGATTTACTGGTAATGGCAAAAGATCGGATAGCTCTGGAAATATCAAACGCAAAGCAGCCGCTGAACGTTCACTGATTGTAATGACCTTTTTTTCTCTTTGGGTCATACAGAGTGTGTGAAGTTGTGAAAATACCTGTTTGAGGCCAAAGTACGGAGTACGATTGTTAGAGTGGTCAAACTCTCCATTAAGCGTTTTGATATTCTTTACAGAGCAAAGATGCAGAAGCTCTTTGACTAAGCGTGTCTTTCCTACACCTGCTTGGCCTGAGACAAACCCGCTCAAGCCAATAGGGGAGTTGGCTTTTTCACTGACTTGTTCTAAAACTTCGAGTTCATCCTCTCTTGCAAAAAGCTGATGACCTATGTTCAGATTCGGCTGGTTGTGCGTAGCAATCTCAAAATCAGAGATTTCACCAGAGTTCTTGATAGATTTGATAGCCTTTGTGATGTCATAAATGATTGCCTCATCACTTTGATAACGCTCTTGAGGTTTTTTTTGAATCAATTTTGTCACGATCCTTGAAATCACTAGAGGAATCTCTTTGTTTAGCAGATGAAGTGGATCAGGATTAAGCGTGATCTGTTTATGTATGAGTTTATAACGGTCGGAACTATCAATAGGGATATAGCCCAGGAAAAGATAATACAGCGTCATCCCAAAACTGTATAGATCACTGAGAATATCCATAGGCCTTTTTGTCAGTCCGGTCTGTTCGGGAGACATATAAAATACGCTACCTGAAGAGACGGCATGGAGATGATTATACGTGTCGGTGTGGTCGATTTCTCTTGTATGCCCGAAATCAATGAGTTGAACCTCATGCGTGTGTGGATTGTAAATAATGTTCTTTGGATTGACGTCGGTATGGATAAAACCATTGCTATGTATGCCCTGCAGAGCTTTTGCTAGGCCAAGTGCTATTTCCAATTTTTCTTGTAAGTTTAAGCTTTTATTTGAAAGCGTATAATCTAAGGAAGTTCCGCCGATGTCTTCAAAAATATGGACATAGTCTGTCGGAGTGACCAAGACATCCAAGAGTTTTATGATGTTTTTTGAATGAAGTTTGGAAAGTATTCGCTCTTCGTTGGCAAATTGTGAGACAGTCTGTTCGTTTCGAAAAGCGGGCTTGACAAGTTTTAGAACAACCTTGTTCTTGTCGGCCAACCGTATGGCTCTTAGAACAAGGAGATGGTTGTTTTCATGAAGGGTTTCTGTGACTTTAAACTTTGTTTTAAGCGGCATTGACTTGAGACTCCTTCAAGAATAGATTATGCATATTCTACATAAGTTTAGATCAAGAAAAATTATATCTAACTGTTATTGGAAAAATTTCAGGTAAATGTCTCAAAAATAGAGTTTTAGATCCTTTGATTCAACCAGCTTGTCAGTTGGGCAGCATCAACAGCGCCTGATATTCTATCAACCTCTTTTGCATTCTTGAATAAAATAAGCGTTGGAATAGAACGAATATTAAAGTGTGCACCCAGACTTTGCTGATCTTCAGTGTTGACCTTGGCAAAACGCACCTTTGCTTTGAAGTTATGCGCGGCCTGTTCAAAGTTTGGTCCCATCATCTTACAAGGTCCGCACCATGGTGCCCAGAAATCAATGATGACCGGAATATCATTTTTACGAAGGTGCTGTTCAAAGTTCTCTGTAGTCAGCTCAATAGGCTTAGTATCTAAAATGGATTTTTTGCATCGCCCGCATTTGGCTTCATTGGGCATTGTATCTGAGGGGATTCTGTTTGTCCCGTTACAGTGGGGACAGACGATATGTGTAAATTCGCTCATATTGTTTTCCTTTCATAAATGTGAATTAAAAAAGAACTAATCATCTCTTTTGATGCGAAGGCATCCGTAGTTCTTTATGAGTATATCATCATAGATGTCTGATTTTGAAAAGAGTCGTCCAAGTGCAATGGCACCATTCTTCTCTTCAAGCGAAGAGTCTACGATGATATATGAAAGCATAATAGAGTTATCATTAATCGAAAATTGAAGGTAATCCATTTTAGTGTTCTCTTCTAAAAGAAAATGGTAGATCTGCTCTATCTTCTCATGGGGAAGACGGCAGAGCGAGGCATCGGCGACGATGACACCATTCTCATAATAGGAGATCTCGATACGTGCTGAACCGATGTCAATCTGCCACATCCGCTGACCGCGTCTGGCTAGGGTGACATCTTTTCCCATATCGCTGAGAATACTTTCCAAGGTCTTTATGGTACCGACAGGGTTGTAGCCTTCTCTGCGTTTTTTGGCTATGTCTATCTTTACGCCGCATTCAGGACAGTAGTCATCTTTTATCGTGACCTCATGTACAAGGTTTAGGCATGAAGAACAGCGGATGACGTCGTCTTTACCAAGTTGGATAAAGGCATCAAGGGCTTCTTGTACATAGGCAAAGGGAAGGGCAAAACCTAGGTTGTTCGAATTCTCGATAATGAAGGTGTTGACACCAATGACCTCACCCTCTTCATTGAGCACAGGGCCTCCACTGTTCCCCGGATTTATGGCGGCGTCTATCTGGACGTATTCAAGCTCACCTTGAAGACGTACCGCCTTAGAGACGATGCCTTCGGTCGCCGTATAGTTCAGTCCGTACGGATGACCTACCGCAACGACCTTGTCTCCATCATGCACACTGTTTTTGGAGAGGTGCAAAGGGGTCTTTATCTCTAAGGTTTTCGTCTTGATAAAGGCGAGGTCATATTTTGGATCATCATACACCACAGTCGCTTCCCGACGTTTGAGATCCTTGGAACTGATGATCACTTTCTTCAGACCTGTGACAACGTGGGAGTTGGTGATGATCAGTTCATGCTCCTTAAGGTAAAAACCGCTGCCCGATGCAAATGGTGTCTCGATTTGTATGATACTCTCTTGGAAGGTGTCTAGTATGGCTTGGGTATTCATGGTCACAGCTCGCTGAAGTTGAGGTTTTTGATGGCGTTATAATACGAGTGATGGAACTTTTCATGTGATTTAAAGTTCAGTGACGCAGAAAAATCGTTCAGATAGGGATATCTGCCTGAATAACTCCGTACGATGTTCTGTATTTTCTTTGTCAGCCGGGAACGATCTATTCTCTCTTCATTCTTGTACAGACTCCTCATTCCAAGGGCGCTGTGAAAATCAGTATTGTGTAGTCTTACATTAAGCTGGACAAGTTCTCTGAGGCATTCGTTCATCCCGAAGTTAAACAGCATATATAACCCCATATACTCATAGATACTCATGATGATCTCTTCGTAGCGGTGCTCTTTATACCAGACGACTTTGCCCAATGTTTCATCGATAAAGGCGCGTATTTCATCAAGGGTGTTGGTATTGAAGATGTCAAAGGTCTGTTTGACACCATAAAGGCTTTTTGAAAGTTTTTGCGTATCGAGTTCTTTGAATTTTTCTACGGCTTTTTGCAGAGCGTCATTCTTCTCTTCGATCATTTTTTCACTGTCAAGATAATAATCCTGCACGGCTTCATAAATGTCAAAACCGAGCTTGCCTCTTGGCGTGATATAATAATCTATACGTAGCAGCAGGGTGAGCCAGACAAAGGCAATGGCTCCCGATTGCTCCTGGGTAGGCAAGAGTGAGACTTTTTGCTGAGTCTTGTCGATCCATTCTCTGAAGAAACGGATTTTTGTCTCTTTCAGATGGTTTTCCATAACGTCGATATGGTCAAGTTCAATGGCTTCAAGGTCATGAAATTCATCCAAGAGAAGTTCCTTCTCTTTGTCCGCATTAAGGGCTAACTCACGTAAGGGAAAGAAGACTTTCTGCGGTGAAAGTGCGATATTGTCAAAATATATTTTTGCTTTGAGGGTCTCTTTTTCCAAGAAGAAAGTGGTGTAGGTGTACATATAGTTCTTTTCAAGAAGCCTGCGCATCACGGCGATGTTGTCCTTTATTGTGTGCGCGATGTTGGCATGGGCACTTAGACGCCTTTGGGTGATGTCTCCTTTGATGACGGCAGAGCCCTGAATGAGTCTAAACTCCAGAGAGTTTTCATCCCTTTTAAAGCTGATATTTCCCGAGTCTTCATCCATGTAAAAAAAACGCAGGTAGTTAAAGTAGTGCTCATACCCGTCTATATAGCGTTGTTCGTTAAAGGCTTTTTTGGATTCTTGATACTGTTCATGCTGCTGAGTCGTCTTTTTATAGGATATGAAACGTCCGAAACGATACTCGTTATGAAGGGGAGCTTGTGCCCTAAAGAGTGAAAACAGAGATAACATAAGGCTCCTCCTAGTTTTCGATTATTGTAGCATAAGGAGTGTATAAATCAAGAGTCATAGGTGTAATGGGATATTTAATTGTCCGGCAGATAGTTATGAAAATAAAAGATGGTTTAAAGTTTTATACTCCTAACCCATTGGGGAGTTTGATATACTTTCTGACTAAGAGATACAAATATTCATCAAAGAGGATAGGTGTTATGGAACAGGAAATTGAACAGGTACAAGCGGTCTATAAGTTGATAACAGAGTTCTTTGTCAACTACAGCTTTCAGATATTGGGGGCGATTATCGTCTTACTTTTGGGTGTTTTGGTTGCTAAAAAAATCAGTAATTTGGTCTTGGCCCTTTGTGAGCGCAGGTCTTTGGATGTGACACTGAGTAACTTTATTGCCAGTACGACAAAGATTCTTATTATTACCATGGTCGCCATCATCGCACTTGGAAAAGTCGGTATCAGTGTGACTCCATTTGTTGCAGCGATAGGCGCATTGTCTTTGGGTGCTGGCTTGGCTATGCAGGGTCTGCTGTCAAATTACGGTGCGGGCTTGAATATCATCCTGGCTCGTCCTTTTGTTGTTGGAGATACTATTCGGATTCAGGGGGTTGTCGGTCAGGTCAAAGAGGTCCATCTGGCTTATACACTGCTTACGGACGAGGATGATGTCCAGATCACTATTCCTAACAAACACATTGTCGGTGAGATCATTCATAACTCTCACACTGATACACTTGCAGAGGTGAGCGTTGGCATATCTTATGACAGTGATATTGAAAAAGCGATCGAAACCATCAAAGATGCTCTGTTAAAGACGGAAAAAGTCAGCAAGCTTAGAGAACCGCTTGTAGGAATAGCGGAGTTTGCTGAGAGTAGTATTAATATTGGCATACGTTTCTGGGCACCGACAAGTCACTATTTTGAAACATGTTATCAGGCTAATGCTAAAATCTTCTCAGCTTTAAAAGCTGCTGATATTACTATTCCTTTCCCGCAGAGAGAGATTCGACTCCTTGGTGAAGAGATTTCAGAAGTCTAGGGGTTAAGACGTTGATCATTCCTTCTTCTAGTTGTGTTGATTCTAGGTAGCGTTGGAAAGCTTTACATATCGTCAATGAGAGGTGAGTGTAGGCGTATAGAAAGAAAACCTTCATTTATGAAGTCTTGTTGCAATAAGCGGATTTTTGTTTTTATGAAAAAAACCGTTATACTTTGCAAAACATAAAAGGTATTGTATGGCGTGGTTGATTGGCTCTTTTATTCTTTTTATCCTCTTGCTCTTGGTGGTTGTTGTCTTTGTCTTCAAGAGAGCAAAATCCTCTAAAGTCTCATTTGAACCTGAAGAAAAAGAGAATGTCACACTGGAATCCTTGATAGAGATATTAAAGAGAGAAAAAAAAGAGGTCTCCAAGATCGAAGGAGCCTTAAACAAAGTGGTCAGCAGCTTTCCTTTCCCGGAAAACGAGAATGATGCCAATGAATATTTCAAGTTTGTCTACTTCTATGCTAAAAACCCGCTGACAACTGCCAAAATGATAGTAAAAATGCAGCATAGGCTCTCCGAAGCCAATCCGAAATATGCAAAACAGATAGAAGAGTTTCAGATGATAGGTGTTGATGCACGAAGCAAATAATGATAAAAAAAGCCATTAGTCATACTTTTTTGCAGAGGGCTGGAGGGCTTTGTCTTAGGCCTTTCTCCTCCTACTAAGCACATATAAAGTAAACCTTAAGTATAATTCCCAAATTTTAGAAATAGAACTTCTTTATTCAATGAAGTTCACAAAGGGCATGCATGGGCAAACGGGTTTTGGTAAAGTTTTCCGGTGAAGCTCTTGCCGGTGAAAACGGGCATGGGATTGACACACAGATTTTAAAATACATCGCTAATGAGATAAAAAGCCTTGTAGATGCAGGGATTGAAGTAGGTATCGTTATCGGCGGCGGTAATATTATCCGTGGTGTGACAGCTGCACAAGATGGCATTATCCGTCGTACAGCTGGTGATTACATGGGAATGCTTGCTACCGTTATCAATGCCGTTGCGATGCAAGAGGCCTGTGAACATGCCGGTATGAAAGTACGTGTACAAACGGCAATCAAGATGGAACAGATCGCTGAAGCCTATATCCAGCGTCGTGCAGTTAGGCATCTTGAAAAAGGGCGTGTGGTCATTTTTGCCGCAGGTACAGGTAACCCGTTCTTTACAACAGATACAGCGGCTACGCTTCGTGCTGTTGAGATCAATGCAGAAGCTATTATTAAAGCTACCAAAGTTGATGGTGTCTATAACAAAGACCCGAACAAGTTCTCTGATGCTGTCAAATACAGTGAACTCAGTTATGACCAGGCACTGCATGATGATATCAAAGTCATGGATGATACTTCCATTGCTTTGGCAAAAGACAATTCACTGCCTATCATCGTATGTGATATGTTCAAAGAGGGTAACCTGTTGGATATCATTAATGGTAATATGGACGCCTGTTCAATCGTAAAATAAGAAAACAACAAAGGAAACACAATGAGATTAGAAGAATTAACTGCAAAAGCACTTGAAGTTACAGGTGCAGATCGTTATCAATTGGCTTTGGCTGTAGCAAAACGTGCAGATCAACTGCAAAACGGTGGCTCGAGCAAACTGAATGTTGATCCAAAAGCATACAAACCGGCTGACTTAGCATTGATGGAGATCGCAGAAGGCGTTGTCTCTATCAAAGGTTTCAAAGCATAGGTCCAAGACAGACAGAAAAAAAGAATAAGCGGAGTATGGCATGAACAAGACTATCGATGCCATCCGTGACATTCATGACCTCGAAAGCGCAAAGGCATTTTTCAATGAAAATGTCAAACCCTCTCCCTCTATAATAAAGGCTTTGGAATTTTCGGAAAAAGCCCATTCGGGGCAGTACCGTAAAAGTGGTGAGCCCTACATTGTCCATCCCATCCTTGTCTCAACCATTGTCTCTAGTATCAGTGAAGACGAGGGGATGGTCATCGCGGCACTTTTACATGATGTTGTCGAGGATACCGAGTTTGATATCGCACATGTTTCTACCCAGTTTGGAGAGGATGTGGCACATCTTGTGGAAGGTCTGACAAAGATCGATATGATCCGGGATGCAGAACTCATTCCTTCCGATTCGGATGATAAGCTTGTCGTTTCGGCACTTTCCTTCAGAAAGATGTTGATCGCTTCTATCCATGATGTGCGTGTACTGGTCGTTAAACTATGTGATCGTTTACATAACATGCTTACCCTGGATGCCTTAAATCCATCAAAACAAGAACGTATCGCTGAAGAGACAATGGTCGTATATGCTCCTATTGCACACCGTTTGGGTATCTCAACGCTTAAGAATGTTCTTGAGGATTTGAGTTTTAAATATATCTTTCCTGAAGACTATCAGCGTATAACTGATTATCTTAAAGATAATTATCATCAGATTCAGGTCAGTATCAATGATTTTACGGAAAAGATCAGAAAGAAGATGATCCAGAACGGTTTTTGTGAAGATGACTTTGAGATCAAAAGCCGTATTAAACATACCTATTCTGTTTATCTTAAGATGCAGCGTAAAGGGATATCTATAGACGAGGTGCTTGATCTGTTGGCTATTCGTATTCTGGTCAAGGATCCTTTGTCATGCTACAAGGTCTTAGGGCTGATGCACTTGGACTTCAAACCTCTATCCTCACGTTTTAAGGACTATATAGCCAATGCCAAGGATAATGGATATCAGACCCTTCACACGACAGTGTTTGATAATACTTCCATCTTTGAGATACAGATACGTACCTTTGATATGCATGAAACGGCAGAATTAGGAGTTGCAGCTCATTGGAAATATAAAAGCGGTGAGCATAATGTCAATTTGGAATGGATGCAAAACCTTCAATTTCAAGGTGATTCGGTAGAAGAGTTCTACGAGTTGATTAAGAATGATCTCTACAGTGAAGACATACTGGTCTTCTCTCCTAATGGAGATCCTTTTACACTCCCGCGTGGTGCTGTAGCATTGGACTTTGCATACAGTGTCCATACGGAAGTAGGTGACAGGGCGATAGGTTGTCTGATTAATAAGAGCAAGGCTACCCTTCTGACCGAACTTAAGAATGGTGACCTTGTACGTATTGATACGGCAGAAGAGCCGATAACACGCTGCTCATGGATAGACTCGGTTAAGACTTCGCGTGCAAAGAGCAATATGCGTATCAACTGTAATCAACGTCTTAGAGAGATTAATACGCTTAGCGGGATTAATATACTATCGACGATCTTGCAGCTGAATCAACCTCGTATCATAGAGTGGCTGGAAGAGAGCAGGTTGTTGGATTCAGTCTATAAGGTGGCAAACGATCCTCAATATTTGAAAGTATTGTTGCGTACATACCTGGAAAAGATAGAACAAAACAGCCGTTTTCAAGGGTTTTTAAAACGTAATAAATTCAAGTTGAAAGAGTACAGCTTTGGGGCTTTGGAAGTCTCATCCAATACTTCTGTGAGTGATATGGTATATGATTATTGCTGTCATCCGAAGGTCGGTGATGAGATTATCGCCTTTAAAGTCGGTACAAAAGCGCATCTTCATCATAAACTCTGTCATCATGCTTATGACATGATTGAAGAGGACAAACCGATGCTTTGCGTACACTGGAGTTCAAAAAAGATCTTTCATTATCATTTGATCGTGAGTCTTAAAAACTTCAAGGGTGCCTTAGCCGAGTTTTTACAGTTCCTTGCTAAAATAGACATCGATCTCATCAGTATAGAACTGGGTAAAGAGAAGAAAGAGCATATTCATTATTGTGAACTTGAGATGCAGTCTATCGAGGGTGATTTGCATCAGTTACGCAGGAAAATAGACAATAAATACAAAGTCATACAATTCATACGAACAGATGACGCATATAGAAATTAGATAAGGAGTTTTAGTAGTGGTTGAAACAGCATTAAAAGAGATCGCCAGAGGGACAGCCGAGATCATCGATTTAGAAGCTATTGAGAAAAAAGTCAAGAAATTTTATGAAGATGGCACGCGCTATACGGTAAAGGCAGGGTTTGATCCGACGGCACCGGATCTGCACCTTGGACATACGGTATTGCTTCAAAAACTGGCAGTCTTTCAAAAGTATGGGGCCGATGTGCAGTTTTTGATCGGAGACTTTACTGCCAAGATTGGTGACCCAACCGGAAAGAGTGTTACACGTAAGCAACTCTCGGATGAGCAGATCAAAGAGAATGCGGCTTCTTATCATGAGCAGGTCTTTAAGATTTTGGCACATGAACATACCCATACTGTATTCAATTCTGAGTGGATTGAACCGCTTGGTGCGGCAGGTATGCTGGCGTTGACAACGCAATATAATGTAGCACGTATGCTTGAACGTGATGATTTTGATAAGCGCTATAAAAGCGGGACTTCGATCTCTATCTCTGAGTTTTTGTATCCGTTGCTTCAGGGATACGATTCGGTACATCTTAAATCTGACATCGAGATCGGGGGAACAGATCAGAAGTTCAATCTTCTGATGGGCCGTCATCTTCAGCGTGCATACGAAACGGGTAAAGAACAGTCTGTATTGATGATGCCTATTCTTGAAGGCTTAGACGGTGTACAGAAGATGAGTAAGTCACTCAATAACTACATTGGTGTGACGGATGCACCTAATGATATGTTTGGAAAAGTTCTTTCTATTAGTGATGATTTGATGTGGCGATACTATGAACTGCTTAGTGACAAGACATTAGAAGAGATCGCAGCGCTTAAAGCGGGTGTTGAATCGGGTGTAATGCATCCAAAACATGCCAAAGAGGCGCTTGCTCTAGAGATCACAGCGCGTTTTCACGGTCAGGATTCAGCTGAAGCAGCAAAGGCTGAGTTTGAGAGAGTTCATGCTAAAAATGCACTTCCGACCGATATGCCTTCTTTTGAACTTGAGGGACCGATATGGATTGCAAAAGCGTTACAAGATTGTCAGCTGGAATCATCAACCTCGCAGGCAAGAAGAGATATTAAGCAAGGTGCTGTTAAAATAGATCAAAAAAAAGTAGAAGACGAACAACTGCAGTTAGAAGCAGGGGAGTATGTCTTGCAGGTCGGAAAACGTAAGTTCGCTGCATTAAAGGTAAAGTAATGGCATTCAAGTCGGTAAAAATTGGAAAGCATACTATTGACATTCCTATCGTCCAAGGTGGTATGGGTGTTGGGATATCCTGGTCTCAACTCGCAGGAAATGTGAGTAAAGAGGGTGGTCTAGGCGTTATTTCTTCTGTGGGAACAGGGTATTATGACAAGAAAGAACATGTCAAACGTCTGGTCGCGGAACGCCCTTTGGAAGTTGAGAACTTTTATTGCAAGGACGCTCTGAAGAAGATATTTTCGGATGCAAGAAAGATATGCGGGGACAAACCTCTTGCTGCCAACGTCTTATATGCGATCAATGATTATGGGCGCGTTGTAACCGACTCTTGTGAAGCGGGTGCGAATATCATCATCACGGGAGCAGGTCTTCCTACAAATATGCCGGAGTTTACGGTAGATTATCCGGATGTGGCTCTTGTGCCTATTGTCTCTTCGGCTAAGGCGCTGAAAATTATCTGCAAACGCTGGAAGCAGAGATATGACCGTCTTCCTGATGCTGTTATTCTGGAGGGACCGAAAAGTGGTGGCCATCAAGGCTTTACTTATGATCAATGTTCTATGGAAGAACATCAACTTGAAAACCTTGTCAAGCCTGTTGTGGAAGAAGCTGCATTATGGGGCGGTATGCCCGTCTTTGCCGCCGGTGGTATCTGGGATAAGAATGATATTGAGCAGATGATGGCTCTTGGCGCATCTGGTGTTCAAATGGGAACACGTTTTATCGGTACGCATGAATGTGATGCCCATGAGAATTTCAAACAGGTTCTTATCAATGCAAAAAAAGAGGATATCCAGTTGATGGGTTCTCCTGTCGGATATCCGGCCCGCGGTGTCCGTACTAACCTTACAGGTCTTGTGGAAAAACGAGAAGGTCCGGCGATCAAGTGTATTTCGAACTGTGTTGCTCCATGTAATCGTGGAGAAGAGGCCAAGGAGGTCGGCTTTTGTATTGCTGACAGGCTTTCTGATGCCTATGAAGGAAATCTAGAATTTGGTCTTTTCTTCTCAGGAACAAACGGGTACCGTATCACTGAGTTGATATCAGTTAAAGAATTGATGAAAAAGTTGACTGAGGGAGAATAGTCTGCGTCTTCTCGTATTGATTCTTCTTCTCAGTATTACTCTTTTTGCCAATAACGGTGAGATATTAAAGCGTGCACAAGAAAATGCATTAAGCAATGACAAGGCACAAGTCTATCGTGCCTATAATGACTATAAGAACCTCTATGTCCGTTCTTTGATGAGTGGAAATGAGGAGCTTTGTGACACCTGTTTACTTGGGCTTATCAAGACAGGTAAAAAACTTCACATTGATGTTATAGATTATGAGCGAGCACTAAAAAAACGAAAAAGTGAAAAAACACCTCCAAAGAGATCCCAACCCAAAACTATCCTTCAAAAAAAAGAGACTCCTGAAAATCTAAGCTCCTCAATTGCTTCTCAAAACAGATTGGTATCAGTTCGCTGGAAAGACAAGCAACGTCTGGTTCTGAAGTTCTCTCGTCCCGTCAGAAAGAACGAGTTGAACAGTTTTGAGCTTAATTATCCGGAAAAGAAAACCTTTAAGAAGATATATGATCTACATGCCGTTCTTTCTGAAAAAGCGATGCAGTTGAAACATACTTCTGTTCGGAAGATCCGTTTGGCGCAGTTCGATCAAAAAACACTTCGTATCGTCTTTGAAAGTGATTCTAAGATAAGCCAGCAGTATAAACTTTCAGATGATGAGCTTGTGATTAAGATGTCCTCTGAAAATAGAGAGCTTAGCTATATCCCTGTGACAAAAAAACCATCTCGAAAAGTTATCGTTATTGACCCCGGACATGGTGGAAGAGACGCCGGTGCAGTCGGTTATAAAAAATATAGAGAAAAAGTGGTCGTCTTGCAAACTTCAAAAAAGATTCGTGATATTCTTGTGAAGCGCGGTTATACTGTCTATATGACACGTAATGATGACAGTTTTATTAAATTACGTAAACGAACCCGTTTTGCCAATAAGAAAAAAGCAGACCTTTTTATCTCTGTTCATGCCAACTCTGTACCTAAGAAAAACTGGAATAAAGCGCATGGCATTGAGACCTATTTTCTTTCAACCAATAGAAGTGAACGTTCGATGCGTGTTGCAGCGACGGAGAATGCTGATATTGGAAAGATGGAGCAGGGCGGCATGCAAGATGCTCTGCATCTGATGAACAGAGAAAAGATATTGGCTTCGAATAAACTGGCGATAGATGTACAGCGGAACATGCTGGGTTCAGTACGAGAAAAATACAAAGATGTCTTGGATAACGGTGTGCGTTCAGGACCTTTTTGGGTATTGGTAGGTGCGCAGATGCCCGCTGTTTTGATCGAATTGGGATTTATCTCTCATCCCCAAGAAGCCACACGCATGGTCGATCATCGTTATCAGCAAAAACTTGCACTCGGAATTGCTAATGGGATTGATCGCTATTTTGCTAAAAACCCTTAGATGTTTTAGACAATCTTGGGTTTAAAACAATTTTTTTAAAAAACGGTTGATCTCTTTTCCTACTTTATCTTTTATCTCAGGCGTTACCATCGATTTGGCATCCAGTTTTACCTTGGGTGAATTGATGTCTCCTGCAACGATGATATCACCGGGATACTTCTTTATCTGAAGAGCAAAACGAGCATCGATAAGCTGTTTCTTTGAGTTTATAATAAACTTTT